>MEUF01000098.1:2033-6504 GCA_001771615.1 candidate division WOR-1 bacterium RIFOXYB2_FULL_48_7 | reverse complement strand
AAAGAAAAAACTTGAGGAGATTGGGGCTGATGCAGCTCTTGCTTCAGCTGTGGAATCTCTTATCCATCATCATGATGACCCCAAAGTTAATTCAACTCTTCCTAATGCAGCATCAATACAGAGCATAGTCGATGCGGATTCGCTTTCCTTCTTTCAGAATAATCTGAATCTATATTCTCAGGAACCAAAAAACAAAGAGAGGATTGAATTAAAGGCAAAATTCATGTATGACAAGATGTCTGATCGAGCAAAAGAGTTCATGCGAATGCAATCATTCTACCCATCAATTATTTCTCATCTGCCTGGTGCTGCATAGACAGAATGAAAGCCATCACATCAGCAATTTCCTGTGTCATTGATAACAGGTAATGGCCGTAAATGCCGGTTCTGCAATTATTTCCTGTAAACAAACTGTTTGCAGATTTTATTAATTTTTTTCTTTGGGAATATAATGCAAGAAGGCTATCCATAGAAAATTTAGAATAAAGGCGCATTGTTTTTTCAAATAATTGCTGCAATTCATGAAATAAAAGAGTTACATGCTTAGGGATATTTTCAATCTTCTTAGGGAACTCTTGGAGATAGAGGCAGAGATATTTTACTTCATCAGCAACTTTTTCAAGATACTCTATCATGCAGTAAAGGAATTTTTGATTCCTGATATTACCGAAATCCCCTTTATTTAATGCTCTTCTGCAGAAGCCAGTATATCTGTTGTTTGTTATTTCCATTAGGCGTATGGATTCAAGCAAGGTTATGTCGCTTTTTTCAAGTGCAGCCGCCATATCCGAAAGCATAATGTTGAGTTGAAAGAATGTTCTGCTCAAGATATTGTCGAACTCCTCCGTCTGGACTGCGGCAATTCGCTTTATTATGCATGAAGACTTAGTCTGAGAAACAATTTCAAACCCCACTAAAATAGAGTGGGCTGCTTCCTGTACCTTTAAGAAATGCCTAGGATTAGATGAAAAAATCTCAACCTCATCATAGCCTTTCTTATAGATTGAATACAGAAGCCTTTCGAGTATAAGTGAACAGTCGGTTATATCAATAGTTATTTTATCGTTATCCCTACCATTACTATTCAGGAAAAGAGTTCTCTCCCTTTCTTCCATCTTCAACTCATCCCCTGCTTTCACCCCGTTCTGCTCCACCCACTTCGCAGGCAGCGTTATCGTCAGCGTTCCGTGCCCCTGCCGAATAACCTTGCGCTTCATGACCCATAATACCTACGATGGAATATAAAAATATTCCGAAAAATAGTGAAAATAATAGGGATATAGTGATATTGTGCAAAATATATTCCATACGGGAAAAGAATATATAGCAAAATCTTCAACTGAATATGCAGTTGTTTTTATTGAGCCTGAATATCTGTTGAGAAAAGCCAAAAAAATGGTTTCGGAAAAAGACCTGCACCTCCTGCACCACCTGAGAAACGACGCAAGGGCGACAATCACGGACATATCCAAAAAGATGGACGCTCCGATAACAACCGTCTTTGACAGAATGCAGGGAGTGCTGGAAAAGTATGTTGAGAGAAACACCAGCCTTCTCAACTTCGGCAGGCTTGGATTAAACAGCCACATGTATGTCGCCTGCAGGGTCGCCAGAAAGTCACGGGAGCAATTTGAAGCGTGCATCGCAAAGCATCCGCATATCAATACCGCTGCCCAGATAGGCTTTGGCGGAGACTACCTGCTGGAACTCATCACCCCTGACCAGGCAAAGGCGCATGATGTGATAACTGCCCTTGAGGCCGTCTTCAACATCACGAAAGCAACCCCATTTAACGTCACAAAAGAGCTGAAGAGAGAAGGCATACTCACCGAGAAGGACCATATCCATGCTTTGAATGAATAGCATGAGACTATGAAAACAATCGGTAAGCTAGTGAGAGCCCTAGGGAGAGATAAACATGAGCAAAGAAATCGTCGTTGACATCAGTTACAGCCTTGAAGGAACCGTTATTGCCAACCCGATAAATGGAGAAGAACACAGGCTCGGCAGGCTCCATGCAGTAATGCCTCAGGAAATCAGTGATGTCGTCAATACTATCCGGTCCAACCATGCCCTCCATGCTGGCCTAAAGGAAGCTATAGAGAAGCGAGGCGAAAGAGGCCATGGCCTTGCCACAACCTATGGGGTGCTCAATGCTCCCTTTGATTATGAGCTTGGCATTGAAGCAAAAAATATCAGCAGGGCAATTAGGGAGAAAGGCATAGAGCCAAGACACATAATCCTTGCGGGCATTGGCGGCTCAGAGCTTGGGGCAACTGCGGCAATTTCAGCAGCAGGAAAGCAGAGTGTCAATTATTATCCAGTCACAAGCCTCAATAATGACGCCATAGTAGGGATAAAACAGGCTGTCAACCCAAGAGAGTCTGTCCTGCTCATGGTCAGCAGGTCAGGAACAACAAAAGAGAGCACTACCGCATTTGAGGTCATGCACAGCTACTTTGCAGAGCACCTTCCCAAAACTGAGCTTCCCAGCCACATCATCCAGATCCTTGGCGAAGACGGAATCCATGCAGCCAAAAAGAAAGGATATCACACCCTGCCTATCGTTGGCTCCATGTCAGGAAGATACACTGCACTGCATGCTGCGAACCTATTGACCATGGAGCTTGCGGGAGTCGATATTGACGGGCTCACCGAAGGGGCAAGAGCCATGTATCAGCGCTGCTTCTCCGTAACGGCAACAAGGAGCAATCCTGCACTCGAGATAGCGGCAGTCAAATACATCCTCACAAGACAAAGGGAGGAGCAGTATGCTAAAAATATCTGGGTTACAAGCGTCTTCTCACCAAAGCTCTACAAGTACGGCGAATGGCTTGACCAGCTCACAGAAGAAAGCCTAGGACACAGGGAGGATATTTTTCTCACAACAAAGACAGCTGAGTTTTCAAACAAAGCCCACTCGGATTTTCAGAACTGGATTGGCGGAGCAAACAGGTATCTGCACCAGTTTGTTGTTCCTCTAGAATCAGAGTATGCGGATATCCTGTCAGGGTCAAATCCAGAAAATCCTGCTGAAACAGTTAATGATATTGAAAAAGCTGCTTATTTTGGGATTGCCCAGTCCCTTGCCCTTAAGGACAGGCCAAGCTTTACCACAGTTACACCTGCAATTGATGCCTACTGCATGGGCCAGCTCATGATGCGGGACATGATTGCCACTGTCTATCTTGGCGAGGTGCTCGGTTTGCATCGTGAAGAAAAGACAGATGGAATCGGTTACTTCAACCAGCCAGGTGTCCAACACTATAAGGGCATCATGAATCACTTATTAGGTAATCCTTCCGCGCTGAGAAGGTATGTATCAGTATTGGGCTCACGAATTGAAGCCCAAAAATAAGCGTCTGAGCAATGCTTACAGGAAAGACAAAAGGTAGCGATAGCACTCCAAAAAAATGGCAATTGAAACACTTGAACAGAGGATTAATCTCTATGGGCGGGCAGTAATAGAAGCTGTATGCGAGCGCATCAGCAGCATAGGCTCTATTCTCAACATAGGAGAGCATGTCTTGGACAACAAATGCCAGATTGATTCAGAGAGCTACAAAAAGAATCCTGCATCCATACCTGCCGATGCCATATTTGCCATCAGGAAGGGCAATGCCACACACTATGCCTGGCTGGGCGACAACAGCTCAGGTCTGGAGGAAGGATGGTTCACTGAAGGAGGAAAAATAGCGCTTGCCTACTGCACCTCTGGGCAGCCGCAGCAATATCTGCAGAAAGAAAAGGAAGGCAAGATAGTCAATGCCACTGTCACAGTTATAGAGCATGGCGGCTCAGCAGGAAACAGCGCTATTGCAGAGCGTGCATTCCTTGACTTTCTCATCTATGCAGTAAAGAGAAGCAGTCACCCTGACAGTGGCCTTGTTGCTGATGACCTCCAGCGGGTCAAAGTGCTCTATGCCGGCATTGACTCTGAAAAGGAGCCATCTGCGCCCTATTATGCAGAGCAGGGTTTAATCATTGAAGGAAAGAAGACCAGCCTCATGGTCACACCTGAGAGATATTCTGTACCAGATAACTTCATCTTCGAGACGGGGGTCAAAACCGTGCTTCAGTCACCGCTCACCGATTTCAACCCAAATGACGGACAGTTTCCTGAGCACCTTTCAATGGCCAATTTCAGCAACATTGGCATGGTTGCGCTTATCTGCCCAAAGCACAGCTATCTTCTCCATGAAGGCTATAAGCTCTTTTTGGACCCAAAGGTGGCAAGGGCAGGAGCATTCAGCACTTCCTCTCTTGCGAAAAACAAAGACACTATAATCAATAGAGTACTCCCTGTATGCGACATCATCCTCGAGAACAGGGAAGAGCTTCAGGAGCTTACTGGTCAGAGCATCTATGGTGCGATTGACGATATTGCTGCATCACACCAGGGAAAAGAACTGACGGTTTACACAAGCATGGATCGCACAGGCATTATGGGAAGCACATGCTGGGGCAATAG
>MEUF01000098.1:813-2015 GCA_001771615.1 candidate division WOR-1 bacterium RIFOXYB2_FULL_48_7 | reverse complement strand
CACAGAGCCTGAATTCACAGGAGCAGGAGACACAGCAATGGGCATCGCTCTTGTGGGAACCCTTCTTGGCCTGCCACTCCATTATATCCTTGAGCTGGCTAACCTCTTCGCAACCTATAGGATAAGCCACGAGGGGATTCATACCTATGCTGTGAACCTGCGAAAGGAGATTAACCAAAACCGCAAACTCTGCTTGCTTGATTACTACATAGACCAAGCACGGCCAAATCCCCTGAGGAGATAAAAGCACATGGCACCATCACAAGCTAGCGGTAGCTCTCTTCCAATACCTGGTCTTTCACTGCTTATAGTCCATGCAGGAAAGAAGAATGACACGAATGGTGATGTCTGCGAGGCGTGCAGGGGCCCTATTCAGGAGCTGGTTGACAGGAACCTGTGCGAACGGGTCTATGAGCATCAGGCCTATCATCATTCCTACATATCCCATTCAGGAACAATCATTGACAATGAAGAGTGCCCTGGTGCATACCCATCAGAAGCCATATATGGTAATGAATTTATCGTTGTTGGCGGGGGCTTGGGCTATTGCCATCTTAAAGCAAGCGAGTCATTAATACGGACAAGATACGGGAAAAGCCTGCCGACGAAACTCCATCTGCCTGCTGATTGCATCTATACTGCTTATGTTGAATGCGAAGAGGGAAATTCAGCACTCGCATCACAAGCCTCCACGATAACACAAGTTGAATTCACCAGATATCTAGAACCGCTTCTCGCATTAGGAATCAAATACCTCATTGGAAATGATATGGACATCCATAACCCAAGCCGTGATGTGATAGTCAGCATATGGAGTTCAAAAGACCTTATGCTGGAGCAGATTTTAGCAAGAAAGTATCCGTGTTGAGCGCTGCTGCTGGCGAGCCAATGCAAAGCCCTTACGAGCCTCGTGGTCCTTGCTCACTCCCACCTGACCTTCCATGTGATGATTCTGCTGCCAAACACCGTTGTTGCATCATGGAATTTCTCAAACGATGAGAGCCCTATCCCCTCAAAGAAGAAGAGCCTGGTGAACATGCTGCCAACTAGCGCTGGATGTGTGAACATCGCAAAAACATCTTCTCCCCTCTGTATGACTATGATGCCAACAGGTATGACGTTGCCTTCTCTCTTAACTAGCCTGAATGCATTGCCCTTGATAAACGCAGCTGATGCTGCATAGGTTGAGGACTGCGGGTCTC
>MEUF01000098.1:401-768 GCA_001771615.1 candidate division WOR-1 bacterium RIFOXYB2_FULL_48_7 | reverse complement strand
TCGCAGGGGGATATCCCGCTATAGTAGCTTGGCCATGGGCCAATCCATGTGTTTATCTGCTCCTCTCCCTCAAGGGAGCTCAGCTCCTGTATCCATGCCCTTGTAGTCTCATGGGAGGTGTTATAGTTCTGGGCAAACATCTGGATAATCTCATTTTCGCTCTGTATTCCTGCCGTTGCGGCAAGATAGGCTTTTTTGAAGTCCCAACTGCCAAAATGCGCCCACACCCCTGCTTTTCCAATCATGTCGTCTGAGGTAATCAGGAAGTTTTCAGGAGGGCTGCAGTGCGTGAAGGAAAGGACACCCTCCAGCTCATCGCGTGAGAAGCCGTACGAAATAAGGAGGCTTTCTGCTGGTGCCCTATCAG
>MEUF01000098.1:0-370 GCA_001771615.1 candidate division WOR-1 bacterium RIFOXYB2_FULL_48_7 | reverse complement strand
CTTGGGAGTGTCGTTCAGTTTCCCGTTGATTCTGTCAAATGCAGAATTGCCTCCGCAGTCAAGCATGCGAAGTATTCCGACTGCCATGCGCTCATCGTCAGTAAGGAGGAGCTTTCCAAGCCAGTGCAGCTGGGGATTGTTCTGAGAGCTTCCGTCAAGCGTCACCCTCCTGTCGGCAAAATACTTGAACCAGTGGCCAAAGTCCCACCATGAGTTGATGATGGCATCCGGCTTTGAAGAGGCATTAATGTGAGAGAGTGTATCAACCCATTCGTCAGAAACTGAGGGCATGTAGGACTGTGCCGTGGCATAGCCTTCTTTCACTGGCCCGATAAGGAATATGATTGCCACAAGCGCAACCATGGCAGTG
>MEUF01000097.1:4162-5058 GCA_001771615.1 candidate division WOR-1 bacterium RIFOXYB2_FULL_48_7 | reverse complement strand
CTTCCAGCGCCGGATAGGTTTTTTGATCAAAATCATTGGCGGCTGTGAACAGGATAATTGAGGGGGCAATTTTTGAGGCCACCTCAAACAATTGCCGGCCAAGCTGTTGGACCTCTTGGAGCGGATGGGAGGCAAACCGCCTAATCAGCAATTCCAGATTGCGGGCATTGATAGTCAGGCCGACCTGTCCGCCGGTCGCCATTGAGGTGGCATAGCGGGCGTCTTCCGGTTCTATCCCTTTTTCAACCAACTGCTGATAATAGGCATTTTGCCGATCAATCGTCTCGACAAACCGTTTTTCCAGCCCAAGCGTCTTGATCTCGTCCGGCAGGATATAATTCCCCTCCAGCTTTTGATACCGTTGGGATTTTTCCGTGTAAGAGCAGAGACGGAATTTCTCCACCTCTTCCAAGGCATAGCGGGAAACGTCGATCAGATCAAAGTTAAAAACAGCATGTTCCGCCACTGAGTGGTGGCCCATTTTAAAAATAATGTTGCTATTGGAGTGACGGGCCTTTTCCACTTCCTGACGGGCCAGCTGACGCAGCTCATTGATCGGCCGGGGGTCCCGGGAGATGCGGGCATAGGAGGCCGAAAGTGTTTCCGGGGTTACGTCCTGGCGATTTTTATTGCAAGTCAATTCAGCAATGACTTCGGCATCAACATTGTAACCGGCTAAAATTACTTTCACGACCGTTATTCTAGCATAATTGACCTTGGGCCGCCAAGCCGGACTTGACAGGCCAGAGACAGGGTTATATTATATTAGGGTAACCTAATTCTCTTTTAAGGAGACATTGAATTATGCTCTCAAGAACAAAGGAAGATTACCTGGAAACAATTTTTCATCTGGAATCGGAAGGGCTGGCAGCCACCACCCAGGATATTGCCAACCA
>MEUF01000097.1:0-4138 GCA_001771615.1 candidate division WOR-1 bacterium RIFOXYB2_FULL_48_7 | reverse complement strand
CTGCCCTACAAGGGCGTGACTCTGACCAAAAAAGGCAAGACCTTGGCGCTTGACGTTGTCCGGCGACATCGTTTGTCAGAACGCTTTCTGGTTGACAAGCTGGGGGTCAAATGGGAAGAGGCCCACGATGAAGCCCATAAACTGGAACATAGCATCTCCAAGGTCGTCGGCAATAAGCTTTATGAAATGCTGGGGGAACCCAAAACCTGCCCGCACGGCAATCCCCTGCCCGACGCTGACGGCCGGATAAAAGAGGTTCCGTCACAACCCCTGACTTCGTTCAACAAACACGACCATTTGCAAATCATTAAAATAACCGATGAAGAGCCAAAACTTCTGTGTTATCTGGCCACGCTTGGCTTAATGCCAAAAACCAAATTACAGTTAGAAGAAAAAGCCCCCTTTGATGGGCCGATTATGATTAAAGTGGGCCAGGCCACCTACGCCCTGGGGAAAAAAATTGCCAGTGCAATTTGGGCAAGAAAAATATGAGCGAAATTCAAATTCAGAAAGAAATCGACAAACTAAGGCAATCAACCAAATTCATCATTGCCCTGGCCGGGAATCCCAATGTCGGCAAATCAACGATTTTTAACCGCTTGACCGGACTGGGAGTGGTCACAGCCAACTACCCGGGCAAAACTGTGGAACTTAATCTGGGGACCGCCGATTTTAACAACCAGCGGGTTGGCATCATCGATTTACCAGGCATCTATTCGCTTGGCTCGATTTCAGAAGACCAGTACGTTGCCAGACAAGAATTACTTAACGGCCAGGCCGATGTTGTCCTGGTCATTGTCGATGCAACTAATCTGGAAAGAAACCTATATTTGGTCTTACAGCTATTAGATTATGGCTACCCGGTTGTTGTTGGCTGCAACCTGATGGATCTGGCGGTAAAAAATAACATCTGCCTTGATACCGAGAAGCTGGCTTCTGCCCTCGGCATTCCCGTTGTTCCTGTAACCGCCACAACCGGTGAAGGGGTGGATAAACTTATTGAGCAGTGCGCCAATATCGCGACCGGCCCAATAACAAGGCAAGCCCGCCGGCCGGCTTATGGCAAAGATATTATGGACCAGATTGACGAATTAGCCTCTGTAATAGAACATCAGTTGCCCACCCGCCCCTATCGGCTGACTGCCCATGCCCTGGCAATTATGCTGTTTGAAGAAGATAAAGATTTCCAGGCTCTCTTAAGTAAAACCCAGAATGGGCAAAATGTTTTAGAGAAAGCCAAGACGATTTTTCAAAAACTGGAAAAAACACATGGTGAAAAACCATCAGTCAGGCTCTCCCGCGAGCGGCATGGCCTGGAAGGGACAATCACTGATGCCGTCCAAAAAAGCGGCATTTGCCCGGTAACCCTGTCAACCAAACTTTGGCGGATCTCGCTCCGGCCGCTGACCGGCCTGCCAATCCTCCTGGCCGGCATGATTATTGTTTTTATGATTATGTTCTATCTGGGGAGCTATCTTTCCACCGCTTTCGACTATACCTGGAGCCAATTTGTTTCGCCCTGGATAAAAATCGCCATCACCAGTTTGGCCGGCAATACGCCTGTGGCAAGAATTCTTTTGTGGGGATTTGATGCCGGCATCCAGGCAGCCCTCTCGGTCGGCATACCGTATATCCTGACCTTTTACCTTATCCTGTCATTTTTGGAAGACACCGGCTATCTTAATTCCATCGCCTTTTTAACCGATAGCTTAATGCACAAGCTTGGCTTGCACGGTCGATCGGTGATCCCGCTAATTGCCGGGGCCGGCTGCAACGTACCGGCCATCATCGGAACTCGGGTCCTAACCACCAGAAAAGAAAAACTGATCGCCTGTACTTTGATAACTCTTGTCCCCTGCAGCGCCAGAACAGCCATAATAATGGGGGCAGTCGCGGTTTTTGTCGGTTGGCAGTGGGCAATAGCCATTTATCTGATCGATTTACTGGTCGGCATCATCGTTGGGCGGCTGCTCGCGATTACCCTGCCGGGGGAATCCTCTGGCTTGGTGATGGAAATGTTCCCCTTTCGGCTGCCCAGCTGGAGAACGGTCGCCAAAAAAACCTGGTATAGGATGAAAGAGTTTATTATCATCGCCATCCCGATTATTGCCATCGGCAGCCTAGTGTTGGGGTTTCTTTATGAATCACAATATCTCTGGCTGGTCACAAAACCGTTTTCGCTGATCATAGAAGGCTGGCTTGGCCTGCCGGCCATCGCCGGCATCTGCCTGGTTTTTGGAGTGCTGCGCAAGGAGCTGGCCCTGCAACTATTATTATCGCTGGCTATTATCAAATATGGCTCCGAGGTCAGTAATTTGCTCCACTTCATGACCCGCCAGCAAATTTTTGTTTTTGCCTTGGTGACAACATTATACATCCCCTGTTTGGCGGCGATCTCTGCGCTGGTAAAGGAATTGAATTGGCGGGCGGCGCTGGCAATTTCGGCCTTTACAATCACCATTGCCATTATTGTCGGGGGGGTGGTCAACCAACTATTGTCACTAACCGGCTGGCTAGCTCATATTTAGAACAGTTTTTTTAATATCCAGATAACCCCAAATATTATCAATAAAAAGCCAAAGGATTTGTTTACCAATTCAAGCCGCTTCATAGCTGGCTGTGATTTAAATAAGCTTTGCGCCAATCCGGCAAATGCCCCCACAGTAAAAATTACAGTCGTATAAGCCAACGCGTATACAAATAATAGGCTGATCCCATAAATGACATTTTGCCTGGCAGCGACAAAGGCCAAAACCACCGCTAAAATCGGGGTGGCACATGGGGAAGAGACCAGGCCAAATAAGATCCCGAATAGAAATGTTCCAGAATATCCTGGACGCTTAATCCTGCCCACTGACAGCTGCGGCCAGTGAAACCTGATTAACCCGAGCAAATTGAGACCCATGACGATTGCCACCAACGCCACAAGATAGCGCCACCAGCCGCCAATATCGCCTAATAATGAACCGGTAAAGGCAGCCAAGGCACCCAGTAAAGTAAAAGTTACCGCTAAACCAAGGGAAAAGACTAAAGAATTAATGATTGTTTTTCGGGGGTCGTTCCCGGAGTATCCGCCCAAATACCCGATAGCCAGAGGAATTATCGATAAAACACAAGGGCTGACTGAAGCAGCCAGGCCGCCGACAAAAACGGCAAAATAAGCTACCAGTGGGTTATTAAAGTCCATCCTAGCTAGAGCCCCAACTCCCGCTTGATCTGCTGCTTGGAAAGAAACCCAACCTTAACAGATTTGACTTTGCCGCTCTTATCATAAAAGATGGTGGTGGGAATCAAAGTGACTTTGAATTGCTTGGCCAGGTCGCGATTTTTCTCGATATCGAGATCCAAGATAACCGCCTTGCCATCCAGTTCCTGTTTAAGCTCGGTTAAAATTGGCTTCATCTGCCGGCAAGGGGGACACCAGTCGGCACCCAGTTTGACAACGACAGGCCGGCCGCTTTTCAAGGCCACCGACAAATCACTTATCCCTTTGGTTGATTGATAATTGTGCAATGTCTTGTTGACCGGATCAGCGGGGGTTTTGGCCTCCAGGGGGAAAATCCCCACCAGGGTAAAAAAGACCAGCCACATTATGCCGTAGCAGCAGAGCGATTGCTTAAGCATACTTCTTCACATCCTGTTCAAATTGCTGTTCGGGCCGAAAACCGATCAATCTGTCCACCTCTTTGCCATTTTTAAAGACAATGATACAGGGAATGCCGCTGACCCCATATTCCCCCGCCTTCCTCATGTGTTCCGTGGTATTGACCTTAACAAACTTGATCGCCGGATATTTTTGGGCCAGCTTTTCGAATACGGGGGTCATCATCCGGCAAGGCCCGCACCAGGGGGCCCAAAAATCAACAAAGACCACCCCTTGATTTTGTTCAACCTCTTTCCCAAACTCCGCATCAGAAATTTCCTTGGCCATATTACATCCCTCCTTTGATTATTTTAATGGCTTTTGCGCTGATAATTCTATAACAAATCCTGACCCCCTGCCGTTCTCCACGAATTATTCCGGCGTTTTTCATAATTTTCAAATGCTGGGAGACTGATGATTGTTTGACTTTGAGCGCCCGGACAATTTTATTAACGTTACAGGCGTTATCCAACAAGCCGCGGGCAATCGCCAGCC
>MEUF01000096.1:5968-7522 GCA_001771615.1 candidate division WOR-1 bacterium RIFOXYB2_FULL_48_7 | reverse complement strand
ATGCATGGTAATAATCTCCCGGCAAATGGCCAAACCCAAACCGGACCCTTTGATCCCCCCTTCGCCAACAGTTTGACTGGCCTGAAAAAATTTATCGAAGACCTTTTCCAGTAATCCGGTGGCAATGCCAATCCCGGTATCAGCCACAGTGACCTCAAGCAGCTTTTTATTCGCCGGCTGGCAGCTGACGGTGATCTCACCATTTTCACGGTTAAATTTTATGGCGTTGCCCAGGACATTTACCAGGACCTCATCTATGGCATCGGGATCAACCTCTAACAACGGCACCTGAGGCGGTTCATTTAATTTGATTGAGATATGCCTTTGCCTCGCCAGCGGGGTCACCCCGATAACAGCTTTTTTGACCAGGTCACACAAGGCCACTTTTTTTCTGTGCAGCGTCATCTTGCCCGACTCCAGGCGCGAAATGGCCAAAACATTATCTATCAATTTGGCCAGCCTTTCCGCCTCTTCCCCTGCCAACTTGATATATTCATGCTGTTCCTGGCCAAGCTGGCCAACCACCCCATCCTCCAGATTGGAAATCAAACTGCGAATAGCCGTCAGAGGGGTCCGTAATTCATGGGAGACAGTCATAATAAACTTGTCCTTCAGGTTAGCCAATTCTTTTTGCCTGCTGATGTCTTCAATCCCGAGCATAATCAGCTCTTCATTGTTAATGGTCGTCATTGAGACAGTAATTGAGCCAAAAAAGCATTCGCCATTTTTTCGCAACAACTGGAACTCCACTTTTTCTTTGTTATTATCAGGCAATTCATCGGCTGCCAACAACTGCCGCATCCGGGGCATCTCCAACAAAGGAAAAAGCTTCAAAGATTTGATCGTCCGGCCCTGGATTTCCTCATTGCTCCAGCCAAGTAATTCTTCTACCCGCGCATTGCCCCTTACCACCTGGCCGGTCTTGTTTATCAGCAGATAGGCAGTCGGGGTAGTCTCAAAAAGCCGGCGGAACAGCTCTTCAGAGTTTTTCAGGCTCCGCTCCGCCTGCTTCCTTGGTCCGATATCACGGACCACCACCTGGACAGCCGGCTTGCCTTGGAAGGTCGTGCGCGAAGCCGCCGTCTCCACCTCGATTGGCCCACCATCAAGTTTAATAAATTTCTCTTCGATAAAAGGGACCGGGGTCCCGTCCGTCAACATCTGCTTGATTCGCGCCCCAACCGTCTTTTGACTGTCGGGGTGCACCACGCTGATTACCGGTTGACCGATCAACTGTTCGGGGTTGGCTGCCCCCAATATTTTTTGGGCAGCTGAATTGACAAAAACAATTTTGCCCTCACAATGGATGGCTATACCGTCGGGAGAGATTTCGACAATGTTACGATAATGCTCTTCGCTTTCCTTAAGGGAATTTTCTGCCAGCCGGCGGCTGATGGCCACAGCGGCAATATTGGCAAAAACCTCCAGCAATTCCCTATTGATTACAGTCTTATCCTTGGGCATGGCAACCGAAGAAGTGGCAATCAGCTTTCCGCCCATAATGAAAGAAATGCCGTAAAAACATGAGATATTGAACAATTTGTGAAAGGTGTC
>MEUF01000096.1:1965-5952 GCA_001771615.1 candidate division WOR-1 bacterium RIFOXYB2_FULL_48_7 | reverse complement strand
TCTCTTTGAAAAATTCTGCGATCTGCAATTCGGAAAAGATATTTTTAACCACCAACGCTTTTTTCCCTTCATCATAAAAAGAGACAGTTGCCGCCACCGCACCGGTCAGCCGCTTCAAATGATCAGCAATCACCTTATAAATATCAACATCCGGAGAAATCGTGGACAGGCCCACCGCTATTTGGTTGATTATTTCCAGGGTAGAAGCATGTTCCGCCAGCTGCGTTTCAATTTTCTTCCGTTCGGTAATGTCGGTGACAATCCCCAGGATGGCTTTTTCCCCATTTAAGTCAATCAAGCTGGAGGAATTGATGGCGTCAATTATGGTGCCATTTTTCGTCAGCAGCCTATACTCATATGGTTTTGTTTCGCTGCCTTGAAGATGCGAAGCATATATTTTATATATCCGCTGTCGATCATCAGGATGGATCAGGGAAATAAAATCAAACGACGGCGCCAAAAATTCCTCCCGGCTGTAACCCAATATTTCCGAACATTTGGCATTCACGTACACAACCTTCCCCTGCCGATTTATAAAAAGCATCGTCGGGTTTTTTTCAGCAATTACCCGGAATTTTTCTTCGCTTTCCTGGAGTGCCCGGGTCATTTTCTTGCGTTCAGTAATATCGGTAATTATCGTCTGGAAAGCCGGCTTCCCTTTGTAAGTCAAAAGGCTGGTGGTCGCCTCTACATCAATCTGGGCCCCGTCAAGGCGGAGGTAGATTTCTTCGGCCAGGCCGGCAGGTTTCCCAGTTTCCATAACCTTCTTTAACCGCTCGGCAACAAGTTTATGGTAGTCAGGATGGACAATGGTGACGATCTGTTTTCCAATGACTTCCTCCGGTGTTTTGGCCCCAATTAGCCTTAAGCCGGCCGGGTTGATGAATTCCACCCGTCCTTCCCGATGGATGGCAATGGCATAAGGGGAATAATTAACGATATTGGTATAAAACTCCATGGCCTCTTTCAGGGAGGTTTCCGAGGCCTTGAGACGGACTTTATTAGCCGACTCTTCCAGCACACGATTAACCAATTCCGGCAGGTGGGCTAACCTTTCTTTGAGCAGATAATCATTGGCCCCCTTTTTCATGATGTCGGCCGCCATCTCATCGCCCAAGGCACCAGTAACCAAAATAAAAGGGAGATCAGGGTTTTTTGCCCGCGCCATCAGTAAAGCGTCTGCCCCGGTAAAAGACGGCAGCTTGTAATCAGACAAAACCAGGTCGGGGATAAAGTCTATCAGGGCTTTTTCATAAGCCGTTTTAGTGGCCACATTCAGGCAGGTGGCCTTTAAACCGCCCCTGCGCAGCTCACGCTCAATTAACTCAGCGTCTGTTGCCGCGTCTTCCAAAATTAAGACTTTTATTGCTTGCCCCATTTTATTGATTATCGGCCGGCACCTTATTGATCAGCAGCCAATATAACCCCAGGTCAGAAACCACCCTGACAAAGGTTTCAAAATCCAGCGGCTTGACAATATAACTGTTGACCCCCAGCTTATAACACTCCTTGATATCGGGCTCTTCTTTCGACGAGGTCAGGACAACAACCGGGATTGTTTTTGTCGTCTCCCCGGCTTTAAGCGCCCGCAAAACCTCGACGCCGCTTAACTTTGGCAATTTCAGGTCCAGGAGAATGACTTTGGGCCGCTTATTTGGTTTATCCTTATATTTCCCAGTTTGATTAATGTAATCCAGGGCTTCCGCCCCATCATGGACAACAAAAACATTGTTAGCCAAGTTATTTTTCTTTAAAGCGCGCAGGGTCAATTCCACATCGGACAGGTTGTCTTCCACCAACAACACTTCCATCAAATTTTGATCCATCATGCTCCCTCGCCTCCCTTATTTGGCAAAGTAAAATAAAAAGTCGCCCCCTCGCCGACTTTACCTTCGGCCCAAACGCTGCCGCCATGCCGCTGCACGATCCGTTTGACAATCGCCAGGCCAACTCCCGTCCCCTCAAACTCTTCGGCTGAGTGTAATCTTTGAAAAACACCAAAGAGTTTGTCTTTATACCGCATATCAAACCCCACCCCGTTATCCTTAATATAAAAAACAGTTTCTCCTTTTTGCCTGTTGCTCCCAAATTCAATAATTGCCTCCGGTTTGGTTCTGGTGAACTTAAGAGCGTTAATAAGTAAATTAGTCATAGCCTGCTTAAATAGGGTCGGATCAACAGATACCGGCGGTATTTCACCGAGATTGAATTTGACCTTTCGTTCAGCTAATTGGTCTTTAAGGTCGGCCACGATCTCGTTAAACATCCCTGTCAAATCCGTAACGGCTGTTTTCATAGCCACGCGGGTTGAACGCGACAATGTCAGCAGGTCATTTATCAGCTCCCCCATTTTGCTGGCATTATCTTTGATAATTTTTAATAACCGCTTCCCCTCATCGTCTAAACGTTCAACTTCTTCTTCCGATAAAATCTGTACAAATCCGTTAATCGCCCGCAAGGGGACCTGCAAGTCATGAGAAACCGAATAGGCAAAGGCCTCCAGTTCTTTATTGGCCATTTCCAATTGATTGGTTCTCTCCACCACCAGCTCCTGCAAGTGATTTTTGTATTTTTCAATTTCGGCTTCGTTTTTCTTTCTTTCCGAAATATCGCGAACCGTAGCGAGCAGCCTGGGGACACCATTAATTGTGGCCAATTTCAAGGTGGTTTCCGTCGGATGGACTATCCCGGCCTTATCCACAAAGGCCCATTCGAATGCTTCTACGTTACCTTGTTTAGCCCGCTGAAGATGTTCAACAATTTTATCCATCGTATGGATCCCGTCATTTGGCGTAAAACCGGAAACTCCCCGTTCAATTAATTCCTCTCGTGAGGCGCCAGTAAGTTCTTCAGTACTCTTGCTAAAATCGATTATGCGACCATCGTTAATATCTTGGATCAAGAACATATCATTGTTTGCATTAAATATTTCCCGGTAAGTTTTTTCTGAATCTAAAAGGCGTTTTTCTGAGTTTTTTCGTTCGGTAATATCCTTTACCACCGCATCAATGCATTTTTTTCCTGTTCTTTCATCCCTGGTTATGAGGGAATTGTGAATTACCCAGCGATCTTCACCTTTTAAGGTTTTAAAGTGGTATTCATAATTATGGATTTCGCCTTGTGCATTGGCGGCTCGCCTGACCGACCCTGGTTCTTCGGTATAGATTAAGACATCTTTCAGGTATTTGCCTTCCAATTCTTCCGAAGTCCCTTTAAAATCAAGGATTTTCACTAATCCATCGTTGGCCAGCAGAATTTTGCCTTCATCATAGGTATAGCGATAAATCCCGTCACCGGAAAATTTTAAAAGTTCGCCATAGAGGAACATGCTTTCGTTCATCTTCTGGATTTCCCTGGTCTTTGTCTTTACCCGGCGTTCAAGGGACCAGGACCACAGAAGCGAAATAAAGAGTAGAATTAGCAGCCCGATACAGGCCAAAACATACCCACCGATTATTTCCCAAAGTGGCACGTTCATACGTCTTCTCCGCTGGCGGCCATTTGTTGATAAACCTGGCCGTATTTTTGGTAGACCCGCTCGTAATCAGCCACCCGCCGCCTGTTTGGCAAAAATATTCGCTTTATTTTGACCATCCGCCCGGCAGCCTGTTCAAGGGTTTTATAAATCCCTACTCCATAGGCGGCCAGCATCGCGGCCCCCAATAAAGAAGCTTGTTCATTTTCCAAAGTGGCCACCGGCATATTGTAGATATCGGCCTGCAGCTGGTTCCAGGTTAAATCTTTTGAATAGCCGCCCGTCAACCTGATCTCCTTCACCGGAATATCCAACGAGCCAAAAACTTCCAGTATCTCCCTGGTTTCCATAGAAACTCCTTCCATGACCGCCCGTAAAATCACGGCCGGTCCATGGGCCAGGGTTAAGCCAAAAAACATGGCGTGGAGGTTAGGCCGCCAATGCGGGGCTGAAGCTCCGGCCAAAAAGGGGAAAAATAATGCTCCGTTGCTGCCAGGCTTAATTTGCTCGAC
>MEUF01000096.1:0-1833 GCA_001771615.1 candidate division WOR-1 bacterium RIFOXYB2_FULL_48_7 | reverse complement strand
TTGGCTGGCTGCCCGTTGTGATAAGACACCAATTTTTTTGCCTGAAGGGACCAACGCCGGCAAATTAGCCTCATTTAGACCGGCCAATTTAAGCAGCTGCTTATTCCAAGCCAAATTTGAGACATCAAATAAGCCGGTCAACGAAGCATTGGACCAATCGGTATAATAATCAGAACAGCCCAGATGGTACATGAGGTAATCATGGACAAGAACATATTTGGCTGCCCGTTGGGCTTTCAAGATCTTGGCTAATGAAAAAATCGGGTTGTTGGGGAGGCCGGTTATTTTATAATAATTCTGGTCAGAAATTTTTCGGCGAAATTTATCCAAGGCTAGCTGGCCGGTCATGTCCTGCCAGGAAATGGCATTGCCCGATGGTTTCCCAATATTATCCAGAGGAATAACTGTTGCCCGCTGGCTTGAAACAGAGATGGCCGCGATATTTTTCGGATTGAGGCGCGAATTGTCAACTGCCCTCTTGAGACATGACAAGGCCTGCCTAATGATCAATTCCGGCGGTTGCTCGATACGGCCATCTTTGAGCGTCAGGCAGGGACAGGCGGCAGCCGCACTGCCCATCTGGCGCCCTTTAGTGGAGAAAATGGCCGCCTTTATTTCGGTGGTCCCGCAATCAATCGCCGCCAAATAGTTGCTGTTTTTCCGCCTTTCCGGCACTGGCCACCCCCGTTGAACACTGGACGGATTCTACACCCATTCTAATCGATAGACAAGCCAAATATTGGTTGTTATAATTTGCCCCATGAACCTTGCCATCTTTGGCCCGCTGATACAAACCGATTTCTATTATTTGTTATTCAGTTTTTTACTTTTTTCATTAGCCATCTTTTGTTTTTTATTTTACCGTTTTGATAAACAGCCGCCGCTGGCTTGGCCATGGCTCTCCCTGGGGCTGGCCCTGGAAGGGATTAATCAATGGCTTGGCCTGCTGGTACTTAGCCAGGGAGCGATTCTTCCCCTAAAAATCGCAAGTTATCTTGTGAGCGTCAGCTTCTATTTGGCCCTCGGTATCTTTGTCCTGCACAGGGGAAAGCAGGCCTTACTTGTCAGCCTGATTTGTATAGTAGTAATTGCCCTTTCCTTACCTTTTGCCTGGCCAATTTTCATGGCTGTAAAGCTGGTAGTTATGGTTATCTTCCTTTTTGCCTGCTGGCAATATTTCCGCTATATCCGGCCAATTCCGGCGGCCATAAAAAAGACCGAACAAGTCTTTCTCGTCATAATAATTACCATTATCGCCTTAAGTTTGCTCATCATCACTATTGTCAGCAGCCGACTAAATGCCAACCTGATTGAGAACAGCAAGGCAAATTTAAAAACCCTGACCTTACTTTTGAACAATACCGCTCTTCATAATATGCAGGCCGCAAAATCACTCTCCGGCTCCCCCTGGCTCCTTCCGGCACTGCAAAACCCAAGCCCGAAAAACTTAAAACAGGCCAATTCGGTGCTGGACCGGTATCAGCAGACAATGAACAAATCGGTCTGTTATTTAATCAACCAGCAGGGGACAACCATTGCATCATCCAACCGGCTGGCCGCAGATAGTTTTGTCGGCCAAAGTTACGCTTTTCGCAGTTATTTCCAGGAAGCGCTAACCGGACAGATCGCCAGTTTTGTCGGTATTGGAGTTACCTCCCGAATCCGGGGTCTTTATACTGCCGCGCCTGTTAAGAATGGCTCAGGAGCCATTGTTGGAATCGCCGTAGTCAAAACCAACCTTGACGACAAGTTGATTGGCCAATTGCCGCTCTGTTTCGTAGTTAATCGAAATAGTGGCCAAATCTTGTTAGCCAATCCTCCCGATTTTCGCCT
>MEUF01000095.1:6875-20149 GCA_001771615.1 candidate division WOR-1 bacterium RIFOXYB2_FULL_48_7 | reverse complement strand
TTTCTTTTTTATCCTCGAGAAATAACGCCGTGGCGGCCAGAATACGCCAAGCTGTTTGACGATTTGCATCTTGTCTTAAAACTGCCAAAGCGACGGCGCTGGCTGGTTGAAACTGGCGCAATTCAGCGAAGCTTCTGGCCTTATGCAACAACAACTCAATATGTAATTCTTGGGTGGTGAGGCAGCCGGGGTTGAGTTTAATCGCGCGAGAACAACAGGCGATGGCTTCATCCGTCCTGCCAAGCTGTTTTAAGGCAATACTTCTGCTGCTCCAGGCCTCGGCTAAATCCGGCGACAGAAAACAAGCTGATACCAAATATGGAAGTGCGGCCTTCGCTTGTTTGTAGGTTAAATATGCAAAGCCTTTATTAGCGTAATAATATGCCAGAGCAGAGGCATCATCAAGCGGCGTTTCAGCTGTTTGTTCTATAGTGCGGAGTCCAGCATCCAATTTATAACGAGTCCCGTCCAATCTGGAGATTAAATATGCATGATTTGGAGATACCTTTAGTCCAACTTCAATCCTGCAGCCGCGTAATAAAGTCATTAATAAATAGCTGAATTCCAGGCAGTTTGCCGTGCTGACGGCGCCAATAGCCATAAGATCGGGCGAGGCGATGCCGTAGTAATATCTTTGAACGTTTGACCATAGTGGATCTGCGGAAATTTGCATTCCACCTTCTTCATGAGTAAAACATGGGTAATCAGTCCCGTTATAAAGAACTGTGGCTTGAGGTGGATGGAGGCTGCGCATAAAAGTTAGGGCGGCGGACAATTGTGAGGTTGGTCGATGAAGCATTAATAATTGTTTAGCTTCCGCTTGAATATCAGGTGTCACTACAAATGGGTAATCCAATCCCTGCTGCCATAAATTCATCAGACAGTTGCCGTATGCAGGTTGATGTCTATTATTAATAACTTTATGCCAGGCTAAGCGGGCAGGGGTTTGTGCCAGGGCGGGACAGGCTTTTTTCATCAGGCCTGTCATGTAAGGGGTTGTTGGCTGCAATTTCATATCGTTATATTGTCGTTTATCTCTGGCAGTGATTTCATTGATTTGTTATAATTACTTTGTAAGAGGAGAAATATAATGTCAAAAAAATATAATGTTTGTGTCCTGGGTGCCACCGGGATGGTTGGGAAAGAAATGCTGCGGGTGCTGGAGCAGCGGGATTTTCCAGTTGGCAAATTTCTTCCATTAGCTTCGGAGAGAACCGCCGGGCAGACAGTTAAATTTAAAGGGAAGGAATACACTGTTGAAGTTGCTTCCCCGGACTCATTTAAAGGGATGCAGATCGGACTTTTTTCTGCCGGTGCCAAGGTTTCGGCCCTGCTGGCCCCTGCAGCCGTCAAGGCCGGATGTGTTGTAATTGATAATACTTCACATTTTAGGATGGATCCGGAAGTGCCCCTGATCGTTCCAGAAGTTAATGGCGAAGCAATTAAGCAACACAAAGGCATTATCGCTAATCCAAATTGTTCAACCGCCCAAATGGTCCTCCCCTTAAAGCCGATCTACGACCGGGTGGGGATTGAACGCTTAGTAATCTCAACATATCAAGCGGTTTCCGGCTGGGGGAAAGAAGCGGTGGAAGAGCTCTTGGCTCAAACCAGGGCTTTGCTGGCCGACCCGGCCGCCAAGGTTGAGGCCAAGTGCATTTTTAAAAGGATCGCCTTCAATGTCGTGCCGCAAATTGACCAATTTGTGGCCAATGGATATACCAAAGAAGAGATGAAGATGGTCAACGAAACCAGGAAAATCCTGGCCGACGATTCGCTGAAAATTACTGCGACCACGGTCCGTGTTCCGGTGATGATTGGACATTCAGAGAGCGTCAATATCCAGACCAGGAAAAAGATTTCCGTTCAGGAAGTACGCCAGTTAATCAGTCAATTCCCGACTGTTAAGGTGGTTGATAACCCGGCCAAAGGGGAATATCCGACTCCCATTGATTGTGCCGGCAGGGACGAGACGCTAGTCGGCAGGATTAGAGAAGATATTTCTATTCCCAACGGGCTGGAAATGTGGATTGTGGCTGACAACCTCCGCCGGGGGGCGGCGCTTAACGCGGTGATAATTGCGGAGCGGTTGCTTGCATTCGGCAATAAAGCAGGCTGTTGACCTCTAATAGATCCCCCTCTTGGAGGATGATTGTCAAACTACCTTTGGGTTGCGTCCTTAATACCACCCCTTTGATTGGTACCAATTGCACATGTTTTCCTTGGCCATCAAAGACTTTGCGCGAGCGGTAAATGATGGCAAAACTTGCGGAAACCCTCCGAATGGTCAGGCCGGTATATTCTTTGGGCAGAATGTATTTATGCCCATCAAAATAAAAAATTGCCCGATGGTGTGTTTCCCCATCTCGCCGGGCCGGGCGAATCTTTCTGACGGCAAGATGCTGTTGTTTTTTATCTTTGGCCCCAGCGGGCGGAAAATCCCCTTCATGCCAGGTGCCGTCATCGAAACGTTCCGGAAAATGGGTCTTAAAAAACGTAACCAGGGCAGAAACCCTTGTTCCTTTGACGAGCAAGCAATCGCCCAAATGGTGGTCATCAAACCATTGGCGGGTGCAAACGCTTGGGACATCTTTTAAATTGATCTGACAGACTTCGAGCTCGTGCAAAAAGGCCGCTATTCTTTCTGCCGGAGTGCCAAAGGTATTCAGCTGTTTAAACCAATGGGCCCGCAAATGTCTGTCCGGCCCATCTTTTGGATGGTATGCAAATGCCTGGGGATAGCAGATTTGCATCAATCTCCCCGGCTGCCCCCGCACCTGTGGGGCCAGGACCAGCATTCCCAAACCGCCATTGTAGATAAGTTCGTAAAAGCTGCCGATGCGGCGGCCAAGGCGGCGGCTGACCTCCTCAAGCAGCGCTTCATGATTGGCTGGAAGGAGGCGAGGGTCAAATGTGCCGATTGCCTCATCATAAACGGTGATTCCCCAATGGCTGCGGAAAAAGTGGTCGATCTCCCGCCAGGCCAGGCTCCCCTGGGCGAGGTTGTCCCAGCTACATGTTTCGCGAAAATCGCTCCGGTGAAGATGATGTCCTTCAAGGATGGCCGAGCCGTCTTCGGTCTCATACTCAAAAGCCCAGCCATAATGGTCCGGATCAACAAAGGCTTCAAAAATACTGTAATGATAAAGATTGCGCAAGCCTGATCTGATGGCATATTTTGTGATGACCTGATCCCAATTAGCCCCGCGACTCCCTTGAGTAAGTCCCAGGACACTGGCCAGATAGGCCGGTTGATTGGCCCGCAATAATTGCTGTGGCACGGTCCGGGTAGCCTGAGCGAATTTTAAACCTAAACAGCTTTCGTCCTCAACGACATGGCGAAAAACAATCCCAAAATTTAACTTGCCCTGCAGCGTCCTGCCGAAGTAGCCAAAGGGGACTGAAGATTGCCGTTGGCGGCAGCTTTGCCAGTGGTTAATAACGGCCGGACCAAATTGCTCAACGTATTGGGCGGCTAATGTTTGACGGGTTACTTGTTTCCCTAGAACGACTTTGGCTTCCGTCAAATTGCGGAATACCGGCAGGCCTTGGACTCGTTGGGTTCTCATGTTTGGTTGTCGTTGAGATAACGCAGGAATTTCACTATAATTGCCAAAAGATGAATAAGGGTGATCAGATAGCTTATTTTGAAGGCTTGTTGGCCGAACACGGCGAGAGCTACAAAGCGCTGGACTGGAACTCTGTCGAATCGCAGCGGCTTCGCTTCCAAATCCTCAAGGAGCTGTTCATTTATGGCCGCAAGTCGAGCGGCCTGACCTTGCTTGACGTTGGTTGCGGTTTTGGCGACTGGTATGGCTTTCTTAAGGCCGAAGGTTTGCTCCGCCGCCACCGCATCACCTACACCGGTTATGATATATCGCCAAAAATTGTGGCTGTCGCCAAGAAAAAATATCCTGACGCCGACCTTTCAGTTAAAGATATCCTGGAAGACCGTTATATAAAAAAATATGATTATGTCATCTGTTCAGGCGTGTTTAATATCAGGACGACCGATACCGAGGCACACCTGGATTTTGTCAAAGAAATGATGGCCCGCCTGTACGACCTGGCCGCTTTTGGTGTCGGGATGAACTTTTTAAGCGAAGGGGCTTTTTTATCGGCCGGTTCAACCGACCTGAATAATGGGCGCTATTTTTATTTCAAGCCGGAAGAGATAATCAGTTACTGCCGTTTTCTGGGAGCTAGATTTATCATGCGGCATGATTATCATCCGGGCGATTTTACGGTTTATCTGCTAAAATAGGGGGAGAAGATGAATCCAATAAGAAGATTGATAATTCCTGTTAGCCTGTTGCTGGCCATTGTCCTGGGCGGGACCGCCCTGTTTATGCGGCTGGAACATTGGTCTTTCACCAATGCTTTGTATTATGTGGTTACCACCCTTTCTACCGCCAGCTTTTTGCCTGGCCTGAGCACCCAAAGCCGGCTTTTGACTATTTTCATTATTTTTGTCGGTATATCGACTTTTGCTTACACTGCCGGGCAGGTGTTTGAAATAATTATTGAAGGGCAGATCGTGGGATATAGGAGGAGGAAAAAAATGGAGCAATTGATCAGGGAGATGAAAAACCATTACATTATCTGTGGGTTTGGCCGGGTTGGCCATCAGGTGGCGGTTGAGCTGGCGGCGGCAAAAATACCATATGTGGTTGTTGACAGCAAACAGGAGACCGCCGAAGAGCTGGCCGGAAAAAATATCCCCTATTTTATCGGCGATATTTCCAATGACAAAATATTACTGGATGCCGGCATCAAGCGGGCCAAGGGTTTGATTGCCTCGGCCGACTCTGATACGGCCAATGTTTTTGTCACCCTTTCTGCCCGGGTGCTTAATCCCGGGTTGATGGTCATTGCCCGGGCCAGCGGGATTGAGGCGGAGGAAAAAATGAAGAAAGCGGGGGCTAATCGGGTCATTTCCCCATATTTTATAGCTGGAAAAAGGATGGCGACGCTGGCTACCAAGCCGGTGGCGGTGGATTTTCTCGATGCCGTGCTACACAGTGAACATATGGAGATGGAAATGAAGGAGTTGCGGGTATCAGCCGACTCGACCATGGTTGGGAAAACGTTGGCCCAGGTCAACATCCGGCAAAAGTCTGGGGCGTTCATTGTTGCCATCAGAAAAAATAGCGGCGAGTTCAACTACCAGCCGGTAGCTGATACCGTCGTCGACAATGGGGATGTCTTGGTAGCCATCGGTACCCCTAAACAGCTGCATCTGCTGCAGGAGATGATGCATTGGTGATCAGCGAACCGGAATTTCGCCGCCAGGCGGTACTGCGGGCGGCTGAAGACATGGCTTTGGCAGCCAGAACAGCTCCCAAGGCTAGGGGGATTGATTTGCTGGAAATCCTGGTTGTGTCGGGGGACGAAATTCCCCGTCTCTCGGCCATGATGAAAAAGATCGGTGAACGGGAAAATCACCAGACATTTTTAAGGGATGCGGAAAACATCAAAAGCGCAGTAGCGATCATTTTAATTGGTACAAAAAAACAGACCATCGGTTTGAAATATTGTTCATATTGCGGTCGAACCAACTGCGCTGAAGCGGAAAAAGACAATGTCATTTGCGCCTATAATACCGGCGACCTGGGCATTGCTGTCGGTTCGGCCGTTAGCCTGGCCAGCGACAAGCGGATAGATTGCCGCATTATGTATTCGGTCGGCAAGGCCGCCATGGAGGGTGGGTTGCTGCCGCAGGGTCTGGCAGTTGCCTATGGCATTCCATTGTCTGTGTCCGGAAAAAATCCCTTTTTTGACAGAAAATGAGGTAATATTATGCATATGTTTGATGATATCAAGACAATATTTGACAAAGACCCGGCGGCGAAAAATATTCTGGAGGTTCTTTTATACCAAGGGCTCTGGGCAATTTGGGCGCATCGATTTATTCATATCCTGTATAGCTGGAAAATTCCGGTTTTACCCCGTTTATTATCGCAAATTATGCGTTTGTTGACGCTAATCGAAATCCATCCGGGGGCGACTATTGGCCGGCGTTTCTTTATTGATCATGGCAACGGGGTGGTCATTGGGGAAACAGCGGTGATTGGCAACGATGTGACTATCTACCAGGGGGTGACCCTTGGCGGCACCGGGAAGACAAAAGGAAAACGTCATCCGACAATTGCCAATAATGTTGTAATCGGGGCGGGGGCGATAATTTTGGGTGATATCCTGGTGGGAGATAATGCCCGGGTTGGTGCCGGGGCAGTCGTGACCAAGCCGGTCCCGGCCGATTCGACCGTGGTTGGCAATCCTTCGACGATTTGCAAGATCGAGGGTCGGCGGCTAGACCCGCTGGAACATGGCGCCCTGCCTGACCCGATCCATCGGGCAATCGATGAACTTAACAATCGCTTAAAAGCCCTGGAAGAAAAAATCCGCTGATTTTTACCAGCCCTTACTGAACCGGCAATTTTCTGCCGAGTTGTCGTTAGCCTGACTGCGGATACAGACGCCAATCATGAATTCTCCCTGAGCATCAGCTGATTTGAAGTCGGGCAGTGTCATCACGTCGAGCGTTGCTTCCAGGCTGGTCAAAAGGGCGTTAGCATCACTGGTGATGACGGTCGTTTCAATCGCTCCGCCGGAATTTGAATTATATTCCCAGGTATAGCGGCCGCCGATAATTTCGTTGCCCGCTTCATCTTTGGGACGGGTCCAGCGCAAGCCGACTTCGCTGGTTGTGGCTATGGAAAGGCGGCCATTAGCCGGCAAATTGGCATTCCAGGGATCATCGCCGACTTTAAAAGCGACCACTCTGGGGATGTCGGAAAAAACAAAATTGATCATTTTAATCGCTTCTTCAGTTGAGGCATCGTCATACGTTATCAGATATTTCAAGGTATCCCCGGCGTTAACCTCAAAAGTTGGCCTGACGTTATTCAGCTGAACTTCATAAACATTTGGCATTTTTAAGGGGACATTGTAGTTAGAGGTGCTCCACTTGCTGCCGCCAACGACATTGGCGTCAGCCATCCAGGTTGGCCCGCCAATAATCCTGACGCTGGAAATTGACTTGGTTGCCGCTCCCGATTTATTGCCGGCTGATAAGCCAATGGCCACACTAAAGGTTGAGAAATTATCTTTAAATGTATCCCTTTGGTCATAATCAACTTTCAAATTGGTGAAAGCATAAAGATAAAAATTGGCGTTGGCCCCGTTAATCGCCTCAAAGGAAAACAGGCCGTCAAGCTCATCAACTACCAGGTCGCCGTTATTATCCGCATCAAAGGAATTGGGCAATCCGTCCTTATCGCCGTCGGTGGTATTGCTGACGTAATTGCCGGCCGAAATTTCTGTGACACTCCCCTTGCCAAAATTTTCCGCCCCCTTGGGGACCAAGGTTTCTCCGTTCTTGGCTTCAACTGTGGCCGCCAGGTCAAAATTGGCGGTGGGTGGGGTGGTCGGAGCGGCACAACCTTTGGCACTGTCATAAGCGATTGCCCCCAGGCTGACATTGCCGTTTTTTGGATCTATCGCCATGACCGCTCCTTCATTTGAGCTGCCAAAGGCGATGGGCGCAACCAATTTATTGCTTGAATCAAGGACTTCAATAAAATACTTTTCGTCGGCCGGCAAGTTGGGGATGGAAAAATTGCCGCTGGCATCGGTTGCGGTGGCGGCAAAATAGGCCTGGCCGGTGTCTTTGGAAACGGCGATAATATTGTAATCAGAAATTGCGGCAAAAGCCTTGGCTTGAATTTTGAGGGAAGAAGAGCTTAAACCACTGGCTGAAAGCACGCCGGAATTAAGTGTGCCGCTAATGGTGATGTTGCCTGTCGGACCAGCGGTGGTGGAGGTGGTGGAAGTTGTCGCGGTGGTGGTTGTCGCCTCGGTCGATGAAGAACTGCCGCAGCCTGTGGTAATGACCAATAACCAAGTACCAAGGACCAAACAAATCGCCAATCCCAATTTCTTGAACATGAAAGGCCTCCTTAAGCAGAATATGGATAAATTTAAACCTGCCATAACTTAAAGTCAAGCCGGATTTATGTTAAAATGACCGAAATGACACTCCGCATTTATAACACTCTGACAAGAAAAAAAGAGGATTTTGTCCCGCTGGCCCCGCCGGCGGTCAATATGTACGTTTGCGGCATTACCCCCTATGATGAATCACACGTCGGCCACGGCCGGGCTTACGTTGTTTTTGACACAATCAGGAGATATTTGGAGTATTGCGGATTTCGGGTCAAGTATGTCCAAAATGTCACTGATGTTGATGACAAAATCATCAATAAAAGCCGGGAATTGGGCATAGATAGCAGTGTTCTGGCCACCAAATTTACACAGTCCTTTCTGGATGAGATGGACAAATTAAATGTTAAGCGGGCTGATATTTATCCCAAGGCGACTGAACATATCCCAGAGATGATCAGGTGGATCAGCGGATTGGTTGAGCGGGGGATTGCTTACCAGCTGGCTGACGGGGTTTATTTTTCTGTCGAGAAATTTCCCGGCTATGGCCAGCTTTCTCATCGCAAGCCGGCAGATAACGAGGCCGGTGCCAGGGTGGGGGTCGATAGCGCCAAGAAAAACCCCTTTGACTTTGCTCTTTGGAAGACGGCCAAGGCGGGGGAGCCATCTTGGGAAAGTCCCTGGGGGCTGGGGAGGCCGGGCTGGCACATCGAATGTTCGGCAATGTCGACCAAATACTTGGGGGAACAATTTGATATCCACGGTGGGGGGATGGACCTGGAATTTCCCCACCATGAAAATGAACTTGCCCAGACAGAGGCGTTGACAGGCAAGCGGCCATGGGTCAAATACTGGCTGCATAATGGCTTTGTGACGATCAATAAACAAAAAATGAGCAAATCATTAGGCAACTTTTTCACCCTCAAAGATATTTTCAGTAAATTTGACCCGATGGTGGTCCGTTTCTTTTTTCTCTTAACCCACTACCGGAGCCCAATCAATTATAGTGACAGCGAAATTATCGCTGCTGGTGAGGGCTTAAATAAAATCAAACAATTTATTTCAGAAATAGAGTTTTTAATCGAACATTCAACCCATGAGGCGCCGCCGTTGGAAGTTGCAGACATGGAAGAAGAATTAACCGCTTTTCGGGATAAGTTCCGCGCTGCCATGGACGATGATTTTAATACTGCCGGGGCGCTGGCGGCGATTTTTGAGCTGATGAAATATTGCCGGCAGGCTTTGGCCGAAGGCGAGCGTGAGGCCGGCTGTTTGCGGCTGATGAGGGATGTGGTTGTTGAGCTGACAAGCGTGCTGGGCATTAACTTGGGAAGCGGAAAGTCGCAGGTGGTGAGTGGTGAGTTGATTGAGGAATTGATCGATCGCCGGATGAGTGCCAAAAAGGATAAGGATTATAAAAAAGCTGACGAAATTCGCCAGCAGCTTTTGCAAATGGGGATTATCATTGAAGATACGCCGCAGGGAACCAGGTGGAAAACTCAAACCTGATCCAGCTTTTCAGCTTTGCGGCGATACTGGCCTCTTCTGTTTTTATTCCGCTTATATCAGAACAGTATGGTGCCGGGCCGATCATGGTGGGGGTAATCGTTGGCGCTTATAACGCCATGTTCATGCTCTCTAATTATCTTTTCGGATATCTGTCCGATAAGTATGGGGGGAAGTTTTTCCTAAGGTTTGGCCTGCTGCTTTCTGCCCTGGTTTTTGCCCTGCAGATAATGGCCAATGACCTGCCATCGTTGTTTTGGCTCCGGGCCCTGGTTGGTTTTGCCGCTGGAACTTTTCCGGCCGCGCTGACAGTTTTCGCTTATGTTGAACACAAAGGGAAAATGGGGCAATATGCCGGATATGGTTCCCTGGGGTGGGGAATTGGCGGGTTACTGGCCGGATTTATCGCCAATAACGATACAATTTTCCTGTTAAGCTCATTATTCTTTTTCGTGGCCTTTTTGCTCTCTTTTCAGATCGGCGGGAAATATGAAAAACAGGTTGAACCTTCGCTACTTCCCTGGCGCATTGTCCGCAGCAACTTAAGGGTCTATCTGCCTTATTTTCTTCGCGCTTTGGGGGCACAGGCAATCTGGTCGATCTTTCCACTTTATCTGGTTTTTACCGGAGCAGATAAAACACTGATCGGACTGACATATTTTATTAATCTGGCCAGCCAGTTTTTTCTGATGCAGTATGTCGAGCGCTTTCGCAATTTATATTTGATTAATATTGGCTTGCTTTGCACGGTTATTACTTTTTTCGGTTATGCCATGTTCCCATACCTGCCGGTTGTCATGGCTTTTCAGCTCTTGCTCTCAATTTCATTTTCAACTTTACAGGTTGGTGCTTTGCAGGAAATCCTGACTAATAACCGGGAGCGTTCATCGGCGGTCGGCCTGCTCAATTCCATCGGCAATTTTACGGCGGTGATTGGCCCTTTCCTGGCTGGCTTTATTGCGCAGGGATTTGGCTATTCCGGGGTGATGTGGTTTGGGATGGCAATCTCGTTTCTTGGATTGATTACTTTTACCACTCTGCTAGAATAATTAAACAATGATCGACCCAAAAATAATCAGGCACAATCCGGAAATTATCAAGGAAGCTTTAATGAAACGAGGGGCTGATGCGGCCATCCTTGATAAAATTATCACCTGCGACGCTGATTGGCGGCGGAAAAATTTGCAGATTGACACCCTCAAAGCCAGGCGCAACCAGCTCTCCGATCAGGTAGCCCAACTAAAAAGGGACAAGCAGGACGCCGGGGAAATATTGGCCGCCTCAAGGGCTGTGGCCGAGGAGATCAAGGGATTGGAGGGAGGATTGGCGGAACTGGAAAGCAGGTTAAATGACCTGGCGATGATCCTGCCCAATTTGCCGCACCAATCAGTCAAAGTCGGCAAAACTTCGGCTGAAAATACGGTCATCAGAAGCTGGGGAGAACCGCGCCACTTTACTTTTCAGCCGCTGCCGCATGACGAGCTGGGTAAACAACTTGGCTGGCTTGATTTTGACCGGGCGGCCAAAATATCTGGTTCCCGTTTTGTTGTTTATAAAGGGGCGGGGGCAGCTTTGGAACGGGCCCTCATTAACTTTATGCTTAATCTCCATACCAGGGATCATGGTTATACCGAGGTCTTGACGCCTGTGATGGTCAAACCAGAGAGCTTGCAGGGAACAGGTCAACTGCCCAAGTTTGAGGAGGAATTGTTCAGGTGCCGCGACGATGAATTATATCTGATCCCAACCGCCGAGGTCTCTGTGACCAATTTACATCGCGACGAAATTCTTTCCAGGGAGCAACTGCCGCTTAATTATGTTTGTTTTTCCCCCTGTTTCCGTCGGGAGGCGGGTTCTTATGGTAAAGATGTCAAAGGGATCATCCGGCAGCACCAATTTAACAAGGTCGAGCTGGTCAAATTTGTCGAACCTGACAAGTCTTATGAAGCCCTGGAAGCTTTAACGCATGATGCAGAAGCAGTCTTACAGAAACTTGGCCTGCCGTATCGGGTGGTGGAGCTCTGTACCGGTGATTTGGGTTTTGCCGCGGCTAAAACCTATGATATTGAGGTCTGGTTTCCTTCGCAAAACGCTTATCGGGAAATTTCTTCCTGCTCAAACTTTGAGGCTTTTCAGGCCCGGCGCGCCGCCATCCGTTACCGGCCAAATAGAGAGAGTAAGCCGGAATATTTACATACCTTGAACGGGTCGGGGCTGGCCGTTGGGCGCTGCCTGGCGGCAATACTGGAAAATTATCAACAGGCTGACGGAACTATCTCCCTGCCGGAAGTTTTGCCTCTTTAACTTTAGCGATACAAGAAAACCACCGTTTGTTGCGATAAAAATAGTGTCATGGGGCTTAGGGTAGAAAAAACCGGCTTTGACTATAAACCAGGCTTGGCCAATTTGGGAAAATCGGAATTAAGTCAGGAACCCAACTTTGAGCAAGCCTTGAAGCAATTGTTTGCCGAGGCCCAGGCGAAGCTCCAGCCGACAGAAATTGCTGGCGTTTACACCCTGCCCAAAAACGACTTTAAGGTTTAGTCCCTGGTTAGTTTAGCTATATGGTTGGCAGATATTCCGCCGGCAGAGGTAAAATGCCCGCCGACATAAACATTCCCCTGCGGATCAATGGCTATGGCCTCAACTGTCCCATTAGTCCCGGCATTAAGGGCATGCCAGCTTGACCCATCCCAGACAGCAATATTGTTGGCACTGGTGCCGGACGCCGAGGAGAAATAACCTCCCGCAAACAGCAGGCCGTTGCTTGTATCAACCGCTAAAGCATAAACTGGGCCAGCTATCCCTGAATCAAGCGCACTAAATGTTTCGCTGGAGATATTATATTTTGCGATATTGCTTGTATTTGTCGTGGGGCTTATTTGATCAAAAGTGCCGCCGAAATACAGAAGACCGTTATTGGCGGCCAGGGCATAAATTGGACCGTTAGGCTGATTGGTTATGGAACTCCAGCCGCCAAGATTATTGACCGATGCTTTCTGAATGAAATAGTCGGCCTGGCCAAGGCCAATTCCCCCGGCAAAAACATATTGACTGCCCGAATCGAAGGTCAGCGCCTCGACAGTCCCCCAATTGGTTGTCCCGCCGCCCACAAAATCATTGGAATTCAAAGCGTAGGCAAAACGGTTGATGAAAGCTGCCTCGTTTGTCAGGGTTCCGCCGACGCATAAATTTGGCCCTGATCCGCCTGCTGCATCAACCAAGCAATTGCCATAACCTATCAGGGCTCCCCCCCGGTCATTCCAACTGCCATTAAAGTATCTTACGGCGTGGGCAAGGTCTCCCGCCGCCATAAGTATCCCGGAATGTTCAGTTATGGCCCTGACCCTTCCCCCGGGTCCGGAAGCGTAGCCGCGATAAACCCCGCCTTCGAAGCTGGCAATATTGTTGCTGCCGGTGGTAAAGTCACCCCCTATTATCAGATAGCCATTTGACGACCAAAATAGGGCATAAACTGTATCATCAACCCCGCTACCCAGCGCCTCCCAGGAATACGAGAGAGCGGTTGTAGTTGTTGTGCTGGTAGTTGTGACAGTTGTTGAGCCAATTGTTGTGGTGGTTACAGTGGTTGCTACGCTGGTAGTAGTGGTAACGGTGGTTGTGGTTGAAGCGGCAGTTGTTGTCGTCGTGGTCGATGTAATTGTGGTCGTCGCCTCTTCATTGACAGACCCACAACCGAAATTGTAGAACGAAAGGCCAATTATCAACGCGATAGTGAAATACTGCAATACTCTCAATGAAGGTCTCAAGTTTTATTAATCGTCGCTGGCTACTTTTACTTTATTTAGAGGTATATCAATATA
>MEUF01000095.1:0-6858 GCA_001771615.1 candidate division WOR-1 bacterium RIFOXYB2_FULL_48_7 | reverse complement strand
GATTATGATCGACCGCAATTGAAATTCCCCCTCCGATGAAGGTTCCCTCTTCTATGGTTTTGACTTGCCAGGAGTTGTTGGCATTCGTGAGAAAAACGGTGCCATTATTGTAACAAGACATAAAAATCTTCCCTTGGCTGTCAACGGCAATAGAATTATTTAAACCATCAATCAGGGAAGAGGGGATGCTATAAACCCAATTACCAGATGTATTGGTAGCATATTTTAAAAGTTGGTTGGTGGCGTCTCGATAACTAATATGAACTTTATTGTTTGAATCAACGGCTATGTCGGTATAGCCATTTATTCCGGTCGTGGAATCTAGATTAGTGTCAACCCAGGCGCCGGAAGCATTCGTCAAATACATCAATTTTGAATCATCCAAATAGTAGTACGAGATGTGAACCTTGTTATTGCTATCCAGGGCAATGCCGTTAATCCCATCTCCACTATTGCCGGTTGTGGCAACTGTTTCTGCCACCCAGAGGCCAGATTTATTTGTGGCGTATTTTAGGTCATAGTTGGTTGCATCTTGGTAAACAATATGGGCTGTGCCATCTGCTTCAACGGCAATAGCGGTATTGAGGCCAACGTTACCTGTTGAATCAACTGTTCTGGTTAGCCAGCTGCCGGAGCTGTTAGTTGCATATTTAAGGTTTAGGCTAGTTGCATCGTAATAACTGATATGAGCTTTATTGTTTCCATCAACTGCGATTGAACAATAATTACCTACCGTGCCAGTGGCATCTACGGTAGTTGTCTGCCAGGAACTGCCATCAAAATATGAATAGATAAGATCTTCTGCGGAGCCGTCGTAATAACTGAAATGCAAATGATTGTTGCCATCTGCAGCAATTGAGGTCTTTGAAGATCCTGGAGCGCTTGATTCAAAAGTAGTTATAGAAAAATTGAAAACCATAGTGGTAGTTGTGGTTGAGGTGGAGGTGGTTGTGGTTGAGGTTGTTTCGGGGACAGTAGTGGTTGTGGTTTCAGCGATGGTTGTGGTTGTATCTGCGACAGTTGTTGTGGTAGTTGCAGCAATAGTCGTGGTTGTTGTCGTTTCGGAGCTCCCCCCGCCGCCACCGCATCCAGCGGTCAGCGTCAACAAACTAATTCCAATTACCAAACCAATAAATAAATTTAATTTCACGATAGCCTCCTTATTTGGGATGCTTAAATACTAAGTTATTGATAAGAAATTTGCAAGCAATTTCTTGCCGTGAGAGGTTAAGATCGATTCTGGATGGAATTGAACCCCCTCGATAGAATATTTTTTATGACGCAACCCCATGATTTCCCCTTCTTTGGTCCAGGCAGAAATTTCCAGGAGATCGGGCAGTGACTTTTTTTCTACCAGCAGAGAGTGGTAGCGGGTAGCGCTAAAAGGGCTGGGCAGCCCGCGGAAAACACCGCGATTATCGTGATAGATGCTAGAGGTCTTGCTGTGCATGATCCGGCCGGCCCGGACGACCTTGCCGCCAAACACTTCGCCAATGGCCTGGTGTCCCAGGCAAACGCCCAAAATCGGGATTTTACCGGCAAAATGTTTGATGGCCTGACAGCTTATCCCGGCATCAGCGGGCGTGCCCGGTCCGGGTGAAATTAATAATTGGTCAGGTTTTAATTTGGCAATCCCGTCCACGGTGATCTCATCGTTGCGGAAGACCTTGATTATTGACCCTAATTCGCCCAGATATTGGACCAGGTTGTAGGTAAACGAGTCGTAGTTATCGATCACCAGAATCATGTTATAATTATTATAACACAATGAATTCTCGCATCATTACCTATCCGGAAAAAGAGCTGTGGAATGACTTTGCCGCTAATTATCCGACCGGTTCCGTCCTGCAATCTTATGAATGGGGTGAGCTCAAGGCCTGTTTTGGCTGGCGGCCGATCAGGCTTGTCCTGGAAGAAGCAGGGAAAATTGTGGCCGGTGCGGCGATCCTGAAAAAAGAGATCCCCTATATCAATCATTCACTTTATTATGCGCCTCGCGGCTTGCTGGTTGATTTTACCAAACGGGACCAATTGCACGATTTATTGGAAGCAATCGAAAAAGAGGCGGACAGGGACCACGCCATTTCGCTAAAAATTGACCCCGAAGTTTCAGCGTTTGATGCCATTGTCACCGGGAACTTGCGCAACGCCGGCTTTATCCGTGCAGCAAAACAAATCCAGCCGCGGGCAACTTTTATTATTAATCTAGACCGTCCGTTGGATGAGCTTTTAGCCGGCTTTGAAGAGAAAACTCGTTATAATATCCGTTTGGCCGAGAAAAAAGGTGTTAGTGTGCAAGAAGAACCAGACGAGACCGGGATTGGCCGGTTTTATTCCCTTTATCAAACGACCGCCCAACGGGACCGCTTTATGATCCATCCAAAAATCTATTACCAGAAAATCAGAGAAATAATGTTTGCTGGCGGCCTGGGCACAAATTTTGTTGCTTATTATCAGGGTCAACCGGTAGCGGCGGTCATTATTTTTTCATTTGGCCGCAAGATCTGGTACATGTACGGAGCCTCTTCTTCTGAAGCCCGCAATGTCATGCCCAACCATTTGTTGCACTGGGAGGTAATAAAATGGGCCAAGGAACGCGGTTACAAGCAGTATGACCTTTGGGGTATCCCGTTTGAGCCAAAAAAATCTCACCCCCTGTTTGGCGTCTATCGCTTCAAAAAAGGTTTTCATGGTGACCTGGTCAAATATGTTGGGGCGTATGATTTTCCCTATAGTCCTTTATTGCACGGCCTTTTGGAAAATGGCCTCATTTGGTACCAAAATCTCCGTCGTTTAGTGACTAAAGGCAAAATCGAGGATTCTCTCTCAGAATGATTATTTATGATTCACGCCAGGTCAGGCCTGGTGACACTTTTGTCGCCATTCCGGGACTGAAACATGACGGCCTTGAGTTTGTTGCGCAGGCGGTGGCCAACGGGGCAACCACTATTGTGGCGGAGAAAAGTGTTGTTGTGCCGGCCGGGGTTAAAACGGTAAAAGTCCCTTCAGCCCGCCTGGCCTTGGCCGAATTGTCGGCCGAATATTATGGGCAGCCCTCAAAAAAACTAAAGCTGATTGGTATCACCGGGACAAAAGGGAAAAGTACCACCGCTTTTTTGGTCCAGGCGATTATTAATCAGGCTGGATACAAATCCGGGTTAATCGGGACCATTACCCATCCCATGACTACCCCGGAATCAGCCGACCTGCAGGCTGAACTGGCAAAAATGGTCGAGCAGGGGTACACCCACTGTGTTTTAGAGGTTTCTTCTCATGCCCTGGCACAGGAACGAGTCCATGCTTGTCATTTCTCGGTTGCAATTTTTACCAATCTCTCACACGACCATCTCGATTATCATAAGACAAAAGAAGAATACATGTTGGCCAAGAAAAAACTTTTTGCCATGCTCCCCCGAGATGGCTTTGCCATCATCAATATTGACGACCCGGCCGGTGAGAAGATGATTGGGGCCGTAAAAGGAGAGGTGATTACTTACGGCATCGGCCAGGCCAAACATGAACTGCGCAGTACTAAACATAATGAATATGATACTGACGTCCATTCGATTGACATCCGACAGCGGGAAATGACCCTTAAAATCAACACGCTTGACGTTAAAACACCGCTGATCGGTTTGCACAATGTTTATAATATCGCCGCTGCCTGGCAAACCGGCCTGATTTTGGGTATTCGACCGATAATTATTAAAAAAGGCCTGGAAAGCGTTAAGGTTATCCCCGGTCGGCAGGAAGAAATTATCGCTGGCCAGCTGTTCCGGGTGATAGTCGATTTTGCCCATTCTCCTGACAGTCTGCAGAAATTACTGGAAACTTATAAACCGTTGACGAAAGGAAGAATCATTCTTGTCTTTGGTTGTCCCGGCGATCGGGATCGTGCCAAGCGCCCTTTGATGGGGGAGCTTGCTGCCCGCCTGGCCGATGTGGTCATCATAACTACCGATGATCCGCATTCGGAAGAGCCGGCGGCTATCATCGAAGAGATCCGGCAAAGGGCGGGGGAGAGGGCGAAAATTATTCTTGATCGTCGGGCGGCCATCGTGCAGGCGATTAAACTGGCAAAGACAGGAGATATCCTCCTGATTGCTGGGCGGGGTCATGAGCAGAGCCAGGATTTCCAGGGCAAGAAAATAATGTTAGATGACCGGCAGGTTGTCCTGGAAAGCCTTAAGGAGTATAAGTCGTTTCGTAATAAGGCCTGATCCGTAATTTTACCCCCAATTCTTTGGCGATAGCCGCGCATTTGGCCTGATCAACAATTGGCAGGTCAACAACGGAAATTTCTACTTGAGGGACCACCTTTTTAGCCTCTTTAATAAAATCCAGGATGGCGGCAAAGGCCGGCAGGCCATAGAATGGCCGGCAGATCTTTTGGTAAGTCGCCGCATCATGGGCGTTGAGGCTGATCGACATATAATCAACCAGCCCAGATAATTCCGGCAGAATATTTTTTCCCCAAAAAATATTAGCCAGCCCGTTGGTATCAATTCGTTTGATCGTATTCCTGGCTTCACTAATCGCGGGCTGCAGTAAAATCTCTTTGACCGTCTCCAGGCGAACTAATGGTTCGCCATAACCGCAGAAAACAATCTGTTTATATTTGCCTGGGTCGCCAATGGCCGCAAGAACCTCTAAAGCGCTGGGTTCCCTTTCCAGCCACAACGAATAATTCTGGTTAAATAATTGGCTTTTATTGCGAATGCAAAAAGTGCATTCGTTGGTGCAGCGGTTGGTAATATTGAGATAGAGGTTGTCGCCTATCTGGTAGGTGATGCTGTCCATAATGGTTAATTATAGCAAACAAACCCTTGACATCAACTACAAAAATGTATAATATTATTACATAATTGTATGGTTATAAATGATGTAAAATTAAAAGTTCTGGTCGAGGTGGGCGAAGCGCTTTCGTCATCGCTTGACCTGGGAAAAAGCCTAAATTCTATCCTCAAGGTCCTTTCTGATCATCTGGAAATGCAGCGCGGCACCATTACCCTGGTTGACCCCAGGACAAATGAACTGCGCATTGAGGTCGCCCAGGGACTGACAAAAGAGGAAAAGGAGCGGGGCCGCTACAAGATCGGCGAGGGGATTACCGGCCGGGTTGTCGCGACCGGCCAGCCGATGATTATTCGGGACATTGGGGCAGAACCGCTGTTTCTCAACCGGACAAAAGCCCGTAAAGAGCTGGAGAGCCGCCAATTTGCCTTTCTTTGCGTGCCTATCAAGGTCGGGAATAAGGTAGTTGGGGCGTTATCGGCCGACCACTTGTTCAGGGGAGATATTTCCTACGAAGTGGATATTGATACTTTAACAATTATTGCCGCCATGGTTGGCCAGGCGGTCAAGGTCAGGGAGTTAGCCGCCAAAGACAAGCAAGAAGTCATTGCTGAAAATCGACAGTTAAAAGAACAACTCAAAGGTAAATATAAATTCGGCGAAATTGTTTACAGCTCGGCTGTCATGGATAAAATCCTGGAATCAGCCAAGCAAGTGGCGGCCAGCTCGGCCAATGTGTTGTTGCGGGGGGAATCCGGCACCGGCAAAGAGTTGGTGGCGGCGGCAATCCATTTTGCCAGCCCGCGGGCCAATAAGCCGTTTATTAAGGTTGCTTGCGCTGCGCTGCCGGAAAACCTGTTGGAATCGGAACTTTTTGGTTATGAGCGGGGGGCCTTTACCGGCGCCATGGAGCGTAAGGCTGGCAGGTTTGAAATGGCCAATGGCGGGACAATATTCCTTGATGAAATTGGTGATTTGACTCCGGCGACCCAGGTTAAATTATTGCGGGTCTTGCAGGAAAAAGAGTTTGAACGCCTGGGGGGGACAGAAACAATTAAAATTGATGTGCGAGTGATCTGTGCCACCCATCGGGATTTAGAAATAATGGTTAAGGAACGCAAATTTCGGGAAGATCTTTTTTACCGGATTAATGTTTTCCCGATTACCCTGCCCCCATTACGCGATCGCAAAGAAGATGTCGCCTTGTTGGCGACCCATTTTATACATAAGTACAACAAGGAGAATGCCAAAAAAATAGCCGGGCTCAATCGGAGCTCGCTTGATGTGTTAATGGCTTATGCCTGGCCAGGGAATGTCCGAGAGCTGGAAAATGTGATTGAGCGGGCGGTGGTGCTGTGTCGGAAAGAAGTCATTACTCCCGATGACCTTCCCCCAGGCTTAAAAGAGGCCCAGGAGTTTGATATTACCCCAGCCGGGGCGACCCTGCCGGAAATTGTCGCCTCAATCGAACGGCAGCGGATCAACGATGCTCTGCAAAAATATAAATCCCAAAGAAAAGCGGCTAAAGCGCTTGGCTTGACCGAGCGGATGCTGGGCTATAAGATTACCAAATACAAAATTAATTATTGAACCATGTTTAAAATCCTGAAAAAAGCAAAATTAAATGACCAGACCACCTATCTTGAGGTTGCCGCCCCACTAATTGCCCGGGCAGCCAGGCCGGGGAATTTTATTGTTGTTATCCCGACCGCTAATGCCGAGAGGATCCCCTTGACGATCGCTGACGCGGACCAGGAGCAAGGGACAATCACGATTATTTTTCAGACGGTTGGCGCCACTACCCTGATGCTTGATTCGCTTAAGGTCGGAGATGAACTGGCTCATTTGTTGGGCCCATTGGGCACGCCTACCCATATTGATAAATTTGGCAAAGTGGTTGTTATTGGGGGTGGGGTAGGGATTGCCGAAATTTATCCAGTGGTCAAAGCCCTGAAAGCAGCCGGCAATATAGTCAGGACGATTATCGGGGCCAGGAACAAGGCGGCGCTGCTTTTTACGGCAGAGCTTAAGTCGCAGAGCACACAACTTGATATCACTACAGAT
>MEUF01000094.1:20273-22235 GCA_001771615.1 candidate division WOR-1 bacterium RIFOXYB2_FULL_48_7 | reverse complement strand
GTCGGGAGAGTAGTTGATCAGCACGTTTGGCTTAATCAGCACTTTTTGGTTGGGTGTGACGAAGGTTGAGATGCCGCCGATGAGCTCGAGTGCGGCATGCACCGCTTGGTCAACATTGGGTTGCAGGTAATCGGAACATTTGGTGACAGCTATTTTAGTCATCACCCGTAAAGGTTAGCATGGTAGATCTTTATGGGTCAATTGCTCCCTGTTCGGTAAAAACCAGTGGCAATGTTCTGCGCCCGCCCCATCTTGCTATCGCATTTTGCGATTTCAAGTTGGAGTACTCATGAGGAGTTAATTGAAACATAAAATCTGCAGGAAAGCGCCTTCGATTCCGCTTAACTTGTTCGTTTAATCTGCCGGTTGGGACGTTATAAAGTTCAGCAAGATCCATGTCAAGCATGACTTTTTGACCCCTAATTTGGTGTATTTTGTTTTCAACTCGTTCAATCGGAATTATATTGCGCATATTTGCCTCCCTTGAGATAAGCGGAATTAATGAAACATAATCAGCAAGATAGTTGCCACGATTGTTGAGGTGAAATATGACGGGATCTCGTCGGTTAAGTAATTAATACCCCAGCTTCTTGGCCACCGCGTCGACTTTGCAAGGGATGAAGGTCGGTTTTTCGCCGAACATAATGGCGTTGTCGGGGTCTTTTAACCCATGACCGGTCAGGATGCAGACGATAGTTGAGCCGTGCGAGATCTTGCCGGCTTTGGCCAGTTTCAAGACGCCGGCAACAGAAGCGGCAGAAGCCGGCTCGCAAAAAATCCCTTCTTTGGTGGCAACCAACTTATAGGCATCAACAATTTCCGTATCGGTGACAATACTAATTGAGCCGCCGGACTCTGCTGCAGCCGCCACGGCGGTTTTCCAGCTGGCCGGGTTACCGATCCTGATGGCCGTAGCCAGAGTTTCTGGCTTTTCGACCGGATGGCCCAAAACTATCGGGGCTGCCCCTTCGGCCTGAAAACCGATCATTTTGGGGAGAGTGGATATCTTTTTGTCCCCATAATATTCCTTATAGCCTTTCCAATAAGCGGTGATATTGCCGGCATTACCAACCGGTATGGCATGAAAATCCGGCACGGCATTTAATTGATTAACAATTTCAAAAGCGCCGGTCTTTTGCCCTTCAATTCTAAAGGGATTGATGGAATTAACGATCTCGATCGGATATTTTTCTCCAAGTTCACGGACCAGATTAAGCGCCTGGTCAAAGTTCCCGTCAACCTCAAAAACCTTGGCGCCATGCATAATGGCCTGGGACAATTTTCCCAAGGCAATTTTCCCCTTGGGGATTATGACAATACAATCCATCCCGGCCCGGGCCGAGTAGGCGGCGGCTGAAGCCGATGTATTACCGGTTGAAGCGCAGATGACCGCTTTACAGCCCCGCTCTTTGGCTTTGCTGATTGCCATGGTCATGCCCCGGTCCTTGAATGAGCCGGTCGGGTTGGCCCCTTCATATTTAAGGTAAACCTGACAGTGGGTCAGTTCTGATAAATAATGGGCTTTTAAGAGAGGGGTATTCCCTTCGCAAAAAGTGACTATCGGGGTTTCATCAGTCACCGGAAGATACTGTCGATACTCTTCAATAATGCCGCGCCACTTCATAACGTGGTTGATTATAACATATGCTATAATTTACATAAATGTATCGTACCCATAATTGCGGAGAATTAAGAACAGACCAGGTTGGCCAAACTGTCCAACTGGCCGGTTGGGTCCATCGGCGTCGCGACCACGGGGGATTGATTTTCATTGATCTGCGCGATCGCTCGGGGATAGTCCAGGTTGTCTTTAGCGGGAAAACCGATGCCACCAAAATCCGCAGCGAATTTGTCATCTCCATCACCGGCAAGGTAGTCAAACGGAGTCCGGAAACGATCAATAAGGAATTGCCCACCGGCGAGGTTGAGGTGTCTGCCGAAGCATTGGAAATCTTAAATAGT
>MEUF01000094.1:0-20234 GCA_001771615.1 candidate division WOR-1 bacterium RIFOXYB2_FULL_48_7 | reverse complement strand
CGCCGATAGAAGTCGCTGACCCCCGAACCGAACCGGACGAAATGGTCAGGCTTAAATACCGATACATTGACCTGCGCAAGGATAAGATGAGGGCAAACCTGATTTTTCGTCACAAAATCGTCAAAGCCATGTCCGATTATCTTGATGATAAAGGTTTTTTAGAGATCGAAACACCTTTTCTGACCAAATCAACGCCGGAAGGGGCCCGGGACTTTCTTGTCCCCAGCCGCCTTAACCCCGGGCGATTTTACGCCCTGCCGCAGTCACCGCAACTTTTCAAGCAGATGTTGATGGTGGCGGGGATGGAAAAATATTTTCAAGTCGTCCGCTGTTTCCGCGATGAAGATCTGCGGGCCGACCGACAGCCGGAATTTACCCAGCTGGATATCGAAATGTCCTTTGTAACCGAACAAGATGTCGTTAACACGATCGAAGAGATGCTGATTCACTCTCTCGATGCGCTGCAACTGTCCATAGCTTCTCGGCCTTTTCCCAAATTATCCTGGGCCGAGGCCATGGCCCGTTTTGGAAATGATAAGCCTGATACCCGTTTTGGCTTGGAACTTGTTGAAGTAAGTGATTTGGTTCGGAACTCGGAGTTTGGAGTGTTTAGAAATACGGTGGAAAAAGGCGGCATTGTCAAAGGGATTAATATTAAAGGCGGAACCAAATTGAGCCGATCTGATCTAGATAATCTTGAAGCGAAAGCGAAATCTCTGGGAGCCAAGGGGATGGCCTGGATTGCCATCACTCCCGAAGGTTTAAAATCGCCGATCGTTAAATTCTTTAAGCCAGAAGAAATTAACGTTATAATTGAACGTTTTAAGGGTGAGATGGGCGATACGCTGATTTTTATTGCCGATACTTTTAAGCTGACCCACCAGGTTTTGAGCGAGCTTCGGCTGGAGTTGGGAAAAAAACTCAATTTAATCGATACTAACAGTTTTCATTTTCTCTGGGTGACCGATTTCCCGCTCTTTGAATACAGCGCCAATGAAAAACGCTGGGTTTCGAACCACCATCCTTTTACGGCGCCGCATGGTAATTGGGACGAGCTGGAGGAGCGTTTTGCCAGGGATCCCGGAGGGATCAAGGCGCAGGCATATGACTTAATTCTGAATGGTTCAGAAATCGGCGGGGGTTCTGTCAGAATTCATCGCCCGGACATCCAGGCCAAAATCTTTAAACTTTTAAGTTTGGGTGAAGCAGAAACCAAGGGACGCTTTGGTTTTTTTCTGGAAGCCTTGGAATATGGCGCTCCGCCGCACGGGGGGATTGCCCTTGGCATTGACAGGCTGGTGATGCTGTTGGCCGGGATGGAGTCGATTCGTGACGTGATTGCTTTCCCGAAGACGCAATCAGCTCTCTGCCCTTGCACAGGTGCGCCGGACAGCGTGGACCCGGCCCAGTTAAAAGAGATTCACATTAAGGCTGTCTAAGGCTGCCTAATGAGGAGATAAATAGGCGGATTTTTCTAGCCAGGATGGCATCTGCTCCGGTGACCCCCTGAATAGCCAAATTCAATTGTTCAATTTTCTCCAGGGTATCATTTATTATTTCAATTGCCGCCTCACCGAGTTCATCATTTACTCTGATGAACCTAAGCATCGTATTGAGAAAGCTGGTTTGCAAGTACATCTGGGTCAGAACTTTTTTATTTTGGGTGGTTTCTTCTTCAAGTTTCCGTTGCAAGGCAGTGTGGGTGGCTGTGGTGGCCGCCTTTATCTGTTCGAGAACGTCGTCACCATCTCGGGTTAATAATTCTCGAAGGGTACTTAATAGGGGTGCGGTTATTGTGACCAATTCATGCAAATGTTGATTAAGTTGGATTTCTTCTTCGCTGGGTTGATTGGCGATAACAACCGGTAAGTCGGCCTCTGTTAATTCGATTGTTGCTGCAACAGCAATTAGTTGTGAGATCAATGAATCGGAAACCGGTTTGACTGCGTAAAATAGCCTGTCCGGATAAGCATCAATTAATGCGGCGATTTCATTGCTGCCCATGTCGTCACGGTATGCGGCACTCCAGACAATCGTTGGCGGGATGCCTGCAATACCCAGCTGAGTGATTAAGGCCCGGACCAATTCTGTCCCTTTCATGCGGGGCATAGTTTGATCGGTAACAATGATGTGTGGCTTAAGCCCCTCCGGACGCCTCATTTCGGCAAGCAGCGCTTCGCCATCGCCAAACACGCGTACATTGGTAAACCCGCGACCGGCTAATTGCGAAGTAACTAAGTGGGTTATATGTGGCTCATCTTCGGCGATCCAGATTCTGATCCTGGCCAGGTTGGAATCGGCGGTCGCTGTCGGGGGTATGGCGACGACAGGTTGATAAACTTCTGGTTTGGCCGTGGTGGCCGGGAAAGTTAGTGAAATATCTGATCCGACATTTGGCAATGACCTGATGGAAACTGTTCCATTGGCCGATTGAACGGCTAAACGGATTTGCAGCCAGCCAAAGCCGCTCCCATTTGTCTTAGTTGAGGTTGGGCTGCCGCTTAACAGTTCAAGACGCTTGGCTTCGGTCATCCCGCTTCCCCTGTCGACCACAGAAACAACTATTTTACTATCGGCTTTTCTGACTTTTACGTTTACATGCCTAACTGATCCGGTACTGGCTTCGATGGCATTCATCACAAGGTTGTGGATCATCGCCAGAAATGTCGGTTCGGCGATCACAATAGCATCTGTTTCGCCTAATTCCGACATATCCCAGTCAAGGGCGACCACGTGATCTTGGGCATATTTAAGTAAAGAATTACAAGCCTGGTCTAAAACACTTTTAACCAAAATGGCCTTTTTCGCGGTATTGGGTGCCTTAGCCATGGAGAGGGCGGTCATGGCGGTGTCCTTGAGCAGGCGGATTGTTTGGTCTAATTCTCTGTTTAAATGCTCGCGATCTTTCTGTTTATTATCAATCATGGTGATTAAACTTCTCGGGACAGGTAATTTAGCCAACTGGAAATAGTTGATCAATTCTATCAGGGCCTTACATTCCAAATCGAGGGCGGCACTTTGCAGCTGGATCGATTCCAAAACCAAAGCATAGTTTTTCATGCCATGATAAAAAATACCGGCAAATTGGGCGGCTGTGGCCAACCGGGAGGGACGCAGGTCAAGAAAGGCGGTTTGGATTTCTAGAATGGAACCATCCCGATAAGTAAAGACCATATCCATGGTTTCGATCGGGATAGCCGAGCCATCCGACCTGACATATAAGCGATCGCCAACCTTGGCCGGCCATTGCTCCGGTTGGTTGGGAAAAGCTTTTCTTGCTTCAAAGCGTGCCCGGGCATTCTCTCTTTGTCCAGGAATGATGAAATTAAAAATTGGCTGGCCGATGACTTGGGCCCGTTGATATCCAAGCATTTCCAACCATTTACTGTTAACGTCCTGGATGACGCCGTCACTATCTAAGATATGAAACCCCAAAGGGGCCTGGAGAAACCATTTATGATATTGGCTGACCAGCTCGCTGTTGCGATGCAATTCCAGCTGATCGGCTTGCAGATAATTGATGTGGGCAGCTGCTTTATGCACCAGCCGCTCCAAGCCGGGTGAGGTTGTTCCAGTCAACATGGCCGCGGTACTATTGGCGGCTAACATGGCGGTCCTGCCGAGGGCGGTTAATTGTATTTCCAAGCGGTTGCCAAAGCCAATCCTTTTGTCCCAATGACGCAGACATTCTGGGATGGCGGCTCTAACTTTTCCAGCTGCTCTGATGTTCATCCTGATATATATCGGCGACAAAAGGAGGAAATTTCAGGCTGTTTGTTTGGTCAGATAAAGAGAAGGCCCGTGAAGGCCCATGAGGGCCATAAGCCTTCGATTCACTTCCAGGGCCTTTAAGGGCCCTTAATAGCCTTTTTCCCATAAGAAAAGAATGCAATATTTTCCGAGTTGTTACGATATATAATACATAGGGGAGTAGGTCCCCAGGAGGAGATAATAATGAGTAAAAGTAACCGGATTGCACCAGAGGGAGCAAAGCAAAAGCCACCAGCCAAGCCCACGGTTCGGAAAGATGGCGATTACGAAGCGGATGGCATAATTACCGGGGTTGATGAACGTCTGCGCTATGAACGAGCGATCAAAATGTTGGCGACAAAGTATATCGGGAGAGTTGTGATAGACAAGATGTTGGAACAACTCAAGGCTGGCAAACTTTCATATAGGCTAGCCGAATTTTTAGCCGAACATACCGATGATTCATTTATTAAAAAAGATGTGGCTGCCGCCAAGGGCTATGACTTGTTGGTTATTAATAATCTGGATGATCCTGAAATCAGGCAGGCGGCCGAGGCAGGAGTCAAGGGCCATGGGGTTCTGGCCGCGCTGGAAAGTGATACTTACAAAGAATTGATGTCAACAGAACTCCCAGCAGTTAAGCCGCAAATGGCTGTTGATGAGCCGCTGCCCGGGACTGAAGTGTTTGGGGCTGATGCTTTAAAGCAGAAGCCCGATAAGGAATGGCAAGAATTTGCGCTGGAGGCGGATAAACCGGTCAAGGAACCAATCCCCGGCTTAGGAAAGGCGGATATTCCTCCTGGGCTGTCAAGCTTAAAAATGAAACGTGGGCCAAGCCTGGCTTATAAGCCGATTGAAATTGAGCCGGCGGCTGCCCCGATCAACCCAGACAGCCGGTTGGAAAAAAGGCTGTCACAATTAGCCAGGAAGCACCTGGTTGAATATAATGGGACAAGCCTGCCAGCGGGGACTAAATTGGAGGTAAAAGGCTGGGTCAAACAGGACGAGAGTAAAATCCTGCAGGTAGAAATAGTTGAGGTAGAGATGACATATCCCGGCAGAGAGACGCCGGTAAAGGTCCCGGCGCAAGTATTAAAAGCTATCAAGCAATCGGCTAAAGCTATTGAAGGAGTTTCTGTCTAGGGTGGCGATACAGGGAGTTTCAGGTAGAGAAAAGGGGGCTAAAGCTCCTGCCAAGCGCGTGGATCCTCGCCGCCAGCCACCGACCCCGGCACAAAGAAAAGAACAGGAGCTGGCAGCCGCCCAACGATGGCGGGTCCCCTGCCAACAGGGCGAGGCAGCTGCCTGCCCAAAACAGATTGGTGCGGCCTGGAATGCCCTGCGTTCGATGGTCTGGCCGTTTGAACCACGGGAAGATCACAACGAAAAGCTTGAGCCATTGGTTGAAGAATACACTCTGCCATATTTAGAAAACCTGATTTGGGATTCTGACAGAACCGAAGAACAAATGCCCTACCTAAAAGCCTATTTTCCTATCACCGCAGCCTATACTGACCCTGTCGGCGGCCGAACCAGCCAGTATCTGGACCTGATCATTGCCAACCTGCCGCCGGCGGTTAAGGAACTGGCGATTGATGAACAAGTGGACTTTGTTTGTATGGTTTTGGCGATTATGCATAAGGAGAGCCAGTTTAATTATCTGGCATTTTCCGATGATGGCAGCGGCGCCATGGGGCCAATGCAGATTAAGGCCATTTGCGCCCGGGATGTGCTGGGCCAATTTGCCGAAAAATACAGTCAATATGGCGGTGATCTGGGGCTGACAAGCAAGGAAACAGACCAACTGCTTGACCCGGCTAATGAATACGGCCGACTAAGAACTAAATTGCAAAATGATCCTGTTTTTAACATGAAAGTTGGTATGTATTATTTATTACATCTTTTGTCCTTAACCAACGAAAGCTCTAACATACTGGGCTATTATGGGCCGCATTTAAAATTTGTTTTTGCCGCCTATCGGCTGGGAGAGAGCGGGGCCATGGCGCAATATCGACAGCATGGCTATAGCTGGGTTGATGACACCACTGATCCGGTTCACGCCAGAAATGGCCGGTATTCTCGGGAAGTGATGGTCCGCTACCAATGGTACGGAATTTTATATTACAACCAGATAATGGAGCGGGTCTCCCTGGCCGCCCAATCACGACCTTAAGCCAGATTCCTGCTTGAATAAAACGGTTATAATTGTTAGAATACTTTAGGATTTGCTTAATCCCTGCTCGGCTAAGCCGGCAGGTTTTTTTTTGGGTGAGGAGGACTAAATTGACAGTTACAGTTATTATCGGCACGCAGTGGGGGGATGAAGGGAAGGGGAAAATTACCGATTTGTTAGCCCGTGACATGGATATGATTGTCCGTTATCAGGGTGGGAACAACGCTGGCCATACTGTTGTCATCAAGGACGAAACATTTAAGCTCCATTTGATCCCTTCGGGTGTATTTTACCCTAATGTTGTTTGTGTCATTGGCAACGGGGTGGTGGTTGACCCGGCGGTTTTACTGCAAGAGATCAATTCATTAAAACAGCGTGGTTTTGCCCTTGATAACTTACGTATTTCTGCCCAAGCCCATGTTATTTTCCCGTATCATCGTGACCTGGATGCTGCCCAGGAACAAAAAAATGAAGCTGGCCGCATCGGGACAACCAATCGTGGGATTGGCCCCTGTTATGTAGATAAATTCAATCGGCGGGGAATTAGAATTGGTGATCTGGGAAATACAGAATTATTACGGCAACGGCTGGCCTGGAATATCCTGGAAAAGTCCTTCCAGCTCAATAATTTTTATAACTATCCGGTTAATTATGATATTGACCAGCTGATTGCTGATTACACCAAAATGTTCAATGAGTTTAAACATTTAGTGGTAGATGAATCGACCGCCTTGATCAATCAGGCGGTGAACCAGAATAAACGGATCTTAATGGAAGGGGCCCAAGGGACAATGCTTGACGTTGACCACGGGACCTATCCATACGTTACCTCTTCCAGCCCAATCGCCGGAGGTGCTTGCTCTGGGGCCGGCATCGGTCCGCAGGAAATCGATGAAGTGATAGGCGTGGTCAAAGCCTATGTGACCCGGGTAGGTGGCGGGCCTTTCCCGACCGAGATAATTGGCGGGATGGGTGACCAACTACGCGAAAAGGGGCACGAATATGGGGCGACTACCGGCCGGCCACGGCGTTGCGGCTGGTTTGACGGAGTTGTCATGAAGCATGCTTCCAAGATCAACGGGATTACCCAGTTGGCCATCACTAAAATTGATGTCTTAAGTCAGTTGGAAAAGATAATGGTCTGCACTGCCTATGAATATGAAGGGAAAACGATTACTGATTTCCCAACCGACATATATCGCCTGGCCAAATGCCGGCCGATCTATGAAGAGTGGCCCGGCTGGAACGAAGACCTCTCTAAGGTCACAAAATATCAGGACCTGCCCGTAAATACTAAAAAGTATTTAGAACGATTGGCCGAATTGGCTGAAGCCAAAATTGCTTTAATCTCTGTCGGCGCCGAACGCGGGCAGATTATTAAGCTTATTTAATGCCGCAAGCGATTGTCCTTCTTTCCGGCGGGCTTGATTCTACTACAACCCTGTATTACGCCATCGACAAGGGCTATGACTGCCGGGCCTTAATCTTTGATTATGGCCAGCGGCATCGGCGGGAAATACGTCATGCAGTGGCGGTGGCGCGGCGTGTTAAAGTGCCTTACCACCTGCTGAAAATTAATCTGCCGTGGAAGGGGAGCGCGCTGCTTGATCCAAATTCCCGCTTACCGATTACCAGCCACAAAAAAATCGGGAAAAAAATCCCTGCTACATACGTTCCGGCCAGAAACACGATCTTTTTGAGTTTTGCTCTATCATTTGCCGAAGCTGTTGGGGCCGAAGCCATTTTTATCGGGGCTAACGCGGTTGATTTTAGCGGTTATCCCGATTGCCGGCCGACTTATTATCGAGCTTATGAAAAAGTAATTAAACAGGGGCTGAAGTCTAATAAAATTAAGATAATTACTCCACTAATCAAGCTGACGAAAACCCAAATCATTAAACTTGGTCGAAAGCTTGGCGCCCCGTTGGAAGAAACCTGGTCTTGCTATGCTGGAGGGAAAAAACCCTGCGGCGTTTGTGAAAGCTGCCGCCTGCGGAATATGGGTTTTTCCGCTATAATGTAGCTATGAACCCATTGCTGATCATTTGTATTCTGACTGGGATCATTCATTTTACTGAAACGGCGGCTTCGTCCCTGCGGCTGGCCGGACTGCGCACTAAACAGATAGCCACTTCCCTCTCTTTTGTTAATGCTACCTTGTTGATCACCAGAACCTCCAACATGTTGCAAGCCCCTTTTCTGGGAGGGATGGTTGACCAGGCTATTTTGACAGGCAATCCGCAGGGTTTGATTGACAGCTTTCGCCTGGTGATCCTGGCCGCTTTTATCGGCAACCTCTGCGGAGCGATTTGTACTCCATTTTTTGTCGCCCTGTTCACGAAAGCGATATTTCGTTTTGAAAAAGTTGGTTCCGTCCCCCGTTTGATTGCCGCCGCCTTCAAGCCAAGAAATTCCCTGGCTATTTTACGTATCTTTCGCCTGCCAACCCGAGAATCACTATCCAATCTGTCGCTCAAGGGAATGCCGCAGGGCTTTTTATGGACTAACCTGGTTGTGGTTTCCATCTATGCCATTGGCGTTCTCTCTTCGCTCTTTGCCGGGGCGCTGGTCCCTGAATTTCGCATCACCGCTACCCAACTGTCGGCAATTGTCAACGGAATTGCGACAATCCTGCTGGTTACCTTGGTTGATCCGACTTGCGCTTACATCACCGACCAGGCTATTAGGGGGAAACGCCCGGAAGCCGATGTCCGGGCGATGGTTTTTTATATCATCATGGGCAGGGTTTTTGGCACCTTGATTCTTTCACAATTACTTTTCCTGCCGGCGGCCCAATATATTCAAACCGCCACCCTCTGGGTAAAGGGCATGTTCGGCCAGTGAGGGTTATCCGCCACCCAAAGCAGGGAAAGCTGCGGCAGCCGGTTGTGGCTCTTGGGACTTTTGACGGGGTCCATCTTGGCCATCAGCAGGTAATCAAGGCGGCGATCAAAGCCGCCCAAAAATTAGGCACCCACGCGGCGGTAATTACTTTTGATCCCCACCCGCAAGAAATTGTCGCCCCTGAACGTGGATTAAGGCTGCTGACCACTTTAAGTGAACGTGAAGAGCTCTTTGCCTCGTTGGGGGTAGATGCCGTGCTGGTTTTAGGTTTCTCCCCGCAGATCCAGAAATTAGCCTACAGGCATTTTGTCGAGCGCTATCTGGTCAAACGGCTGGGAGTTAAAGCAGTTTTTGTCGGTTATGATTATGCTTTTGGCCAAGGACGCCTGGCTGGGATCAGTGAATTGCGCCAGCTAGGCAAAGAATTCGGTTTTTCTGTTCAAGTCGTCAACCCGGTGAAGGTTGGCGGTGAAATTGCTAAATCCGCTAAAATCAGGGATTTTTTAGCCACCGGGCAATTGGCCAAAGCAATCAAGATGTTAGGGCGGCCATACCGGCTGACCGGTCGGGTGGTCAAGGGAGAGGGGCGCGGGCGCCAACTTGGTTTTCCCACCGCTAATCTGGCGATTGATAAACGAAAATTGATCCCGGCCATGGGAGTATATGTCGGCTATGTCCATCATGGTCGGCAGGTCAGCAAATGTGTGGTTAATATTGGTTCCCGTCCAACCTTTGGTGCCGGGGAATTATTGGTTGAAGTCCATCTTCTTGGTTTTCAGGGAAAACTGCGCGGGCAAAAGATCTCTGTCGGCCTTTATAAGCGATTACGTGAAGAGAAACAGTTTTCTGATACCAAACAACTGGTCGCCCAGATAAAAAAGGATATTGCCCGGGCCAGGGCGGCGTGGTATAATCAATAAATAATGGTATTAAAAAAGGAATTAAAAGCAGGGGTAATCGACAAGTTCAAGGTTCATGCTTCAGATACTGGCTCCCCGGAAGTGCAAATAGCGCTTTTGACCGAGCGGATTAACCAGTTGGTCGAACATTTAAAAAAGCATAAGAGCGATCACCATAGCCGACGCGGCCTCCTGATCCTGGTTGGCCAACGTAAGCGCTTGATGCTCTACCTCGGAAATGAAGATGCCAAGCGTCTTAATGGCGTTGCCGCTGCTCTACACCTCGGATGATTAAAACTTTACAAACAACTTTAAGTGACGGCCGTGTAATTTCATTGGAAACCGGGCGCGTTGCCCGTGAAGCGGGTGGGGCGGTCCTAATTCGATTGGGAGACACCATTGTCCTGGCTGCTGCGACCATGGCACAGACCCCCCGCGAAGGGATAGACTTCTTCCCCCTCTTGGTAGATTATGAAGAAAAAATGTATGCCGCTGGCCGCATCCCGGGCGGATTTTTTAAACGGGAAGGCCGTCCCAGCGAGAAAGCCATCCTTAATTCCAGAAAGATCGACCGGCCGATCAGGCCGATGTTCCCCGAAGGATTCCGCAATGATGTTCAGATTGTTGTTACCCCTCTCTCGGTTGATCAAGAAAATATTCCTGACGTTTTAGGCATTATTGGCGCCTCTGCCGCTTTATCGATTTCTGATATCCCCTTTGAAGGGCCAATTGCCAGTGTCCGGGTAGGTAAGGTAAATGACCAATATATTGTAATGCCGACCTCCGCACAAATGAAGGAATCGGCCCTTGACCTGGTGATTGCCGGGACCAAAAGTGAAATTTCCATGATTGAAGCCGGGGCAGCCGAAGTGACCGAAAGCGAAATGATGGAAGCGATCAAGGCCGGCCATGTGGTTATCAAACAGTTGATTGCGCTGCAGGAAGAGTTGGTTAAGCAGGTCGGTAAGCCAAAAGTCAAAGTTGAGGTTTACCAGGTTGATGAAAAAGTCCACAAGTTTGTTGAAAAAATGGCCAAAGAAAAAGTTGTTTCCGCTTTGGCCATTACCGACAAGAACAAACAGACCGATACCCTGGCCAAACTGGTTAAGGAAATTAAAAAAGCGGCCGAAAATCAGGCCGACATTGCCGAAATTGTCAGCAAACATCCCAACGATATTAAAACAGTCGTTGAAGAGCTGGAATATGATGTAATGCGCCGCATGGTTTTGGACCACGGCAAAAGAATCGACGGACGGGGACCAAAAGATATTCGGGAAATTGGCTGTGAGATTGGCGTCCTCCCCAGGACCCATGGTTCAGCTATTTTTTCCCGCGGCCAGACCCAAGTTCTGACCATCGCGACACTCGGTTCGGCCGGCGAGGGGCAGATTTTGGAAGGGCTTGACCTGGAAGAGACCGGTAAACGCTACATGCATCATTATAACTTCCCCGCTTATTCGGTTGGGGAAGTCAGGCCGCTGCGCAGTGCTGGTCGGCGGGAAATTGGTCACGGTGCCCTGGCTGAAAAAGCCTTGTTGCCGGTCATCCCTCCAGAAGATAAATTCCCCTATACGATCCGCCTGGTCTCTGAAGTCCTGGGATCAAACGGTTCAACCTCGATGGCTTCGACCTGCGGCTCTACACTGGCCCTGATGGATGCCGGAGTTAAAATTGATTCGCCGGTGGCAGGGATTTCCGTCGGCTTGATCTCGGAAGGGAATAAATTTGTTACCATTACCGACATCCAGGGGTTGGAAGACCACCTGGGAGATATGGATTTTAAAGTTACCGGCACCCGCAAAGGGATTACTGCCATTCAAGTAGATATCAAGATAAAAGGGCTGTCCTTTGACCTGGTCCAACGGGCCCTGGAACAAGCCAAAGAAGGGCGAAACTATATTCTTGATAAGATAGCGGCAGTCATTGCCCAGCCTAGGGCCGAACTTTCGCCTTATGCCCCCAGGGTCATCTCTTTTACTATTGATAAAGAAAAGATCGGGGCGGTTATCGGGCCGGGTGGGAAAAATATCCGCCGAATTATCGAAGAGACCGGTGTTCAGATTGATATTGAAGATGATGGTACGGTATTAATTACTACCGCTGATTCGGAAGCGGCCAAACGGGCCAAAGCCGAGATCGACGCGGTTACCTGGGAGCCAAAGGTTGGAGACGTTTTCAAAGGGAATGTTGAACGGATTATGGCCTTTGGGGCATTTGTCTCTATTCCTGGCGGGAAAGACGGCTTGGTACACATTTCTAAATTGGCCGACCGCCGGGTTGCCAAAGTGGAAGATGTTGTCAATATCGGCGACGAAGTAATCGTCAAAGTGGTTGAGATTGATGATATGGGACGGATCAATCTGACCTTGGCCGGTGTAACCGAAGAAGACAAAAAACGGGCGATCTGACCTTTAAACCTCAAGCTTCAAATATTCATTGTTGAGCCTCCTTAACAAAGTGTTGTTATTCTTCTTGAACAAGGCAGTTTGTCAATAATACAGGGAAATGATAAAATGCTTTTGTAATGAAGAGCAACGCTTACAAAGAGCTTGGCCTCAAAGACGAAGAATATCAGCGGATCTTGACAATCCTTAAACGCGAGCCGACCCCGACAGAACTGGCCATGTTTTCTGTCGAATGGTCAGAACACTGCGGTTACCCCCGGTCCAGAAAATACCTCAAAATGTTCCCTCAAAAAGGCAAATACGAAGCGCTGGTTGGCGAAGACGCCGGCGGCTTTGTTTATGACGATATGGCGATTATTTTTAAGATGGAATCGCACAACCATCCCTCCCAGGTTGAGCCCAAACAGGGGGCGGCGACCGGGGTGGGGGGGATAATTCGTGATATTTTTACCACGGGGGCGCGTCCCATTGCCCTGTTTGATTCCCTGCGCTTTGGCGAATTGAATAATGCCTTTAACAAATATATTTTCAATGGGGTGATTGATGGGATCCAGTTTTATGGCAATTGTGTCGGCGTACCGACGGTGGGAGGGGAGATCTATTTTGATGATTCCTATGCTGGTAATTGCCTGGTTAACGTTATGTGTATTGGTGTTTGCGAGCGGGAAAAAATTGCCCGGGCCCGGGCCGGCGGGATTGGCAACCCGATAATCTATGCCGGTTCCAAGACTGGTCGTGACGGGATTGGCGGTTGTTCAATTCTGGCCTCCTCCGAATTTGAGGCTGGCGAGCTGGAAAAACGGCCGACTGTCCAGGTCGGGGACCCGTTTACAGAAAAATGCCTGATCGAAGCGACCCTGGAATCACTCAAAACCGGGGTAGTAGTCGGGATTAAAGATATGGGGGCGGCCGGCTTGACCTGTTCATCTTCGGAGATGGCGGCGGCCGGCGAAGTAGGGGTAGAGATCGATTTGGATAAGGTCCCTGTCCGCGAAGAGGGGATGGAACCGTGGGAGATCATGATGAGCGAATCCCAGGAGCGGATGCTGATTTGCACCTCCAAGGGGGATGAAGACAATATCCTGAAGATTTTCCATAAGTGGGGGCTAGAAGCTGTGGTGATCGGTTATGTCATTGCCGAGCCAAAAGTATTGATCAGGAGCCAGGGGAAATTAATCTGTGATGCGCCGACTGAAGAGTTGGCCAAAGCGCCAATATACGACATGCCTTTCAAAAAATCAAAAATCCCAAATCCAAAATTCAAATATGCCGGCTCGAAAAATCACAACAAAACCTTGTTAGAGCTCTTATCTGACCCAAATATTGCCAGTAAAAAAAGCGTCTACGAACAGTATGACCATATGGTGCAAACCAATACTGTGGTTTATCCGGGTGGGGATGCCGCTGTCCTACGCTTGAGAGGGAAGAAGTGGGGGCTTGCCGCTACCACTGATTGTAATGGACGTTATTGTTTTCTTGACCCTTATGTGGGAGCCCAGATTGCTGTGGCGGAAGCTTCCAGAAACCTGGTCGTGACCGGGGCCGAACCGGCGGCTGTCACCGATTGCCTAAACTTCGGCAATCCGGAAAAACCGGACCGCTTTTATCAATTCAAACAGTGTGTTGAGGGGATTGCCGATGCCTGCCGTTTTTTTCAATTACCGGTTGTCTCCGGTAATGTGTCTTTTTATAACGAAAGTCCCAAGGGGGCAATTTATCCAACCCCGACTATCGGCATGGTTGGGATCATCAAGGATATTGAACGCCGAGCAACTGTCCCCTTCAAAGCAGATGGGGACCTGATAATTTTACTTGGCGCCAATCAAGAAGATGATGGCCTGCCTAAAATTGATCTTGACCTGGAAAGCCGGGTGCAAAAAGCCTGTCTAGAAGCGATTAAGATAGGCATTGTTAAATCGGCCCACGATCTGGCTGAAGGGGGCCTGGCGGTCGCGCTGGCCGAAGCCAGTATTTTGGGGAACAAGGGTGGGGTTGTCCATTTGGCGGAAAAGATTTCTGCTGCTTCGCTCCTGTTTGGAGAAACTCAGTCAAGGATATTACTGACCATCGACCCGGATAATATTTTTTCCTTGTCTGATTTGGCCATGTTGTTAAAGGTCCCCTGTGCCATTATCGGCAAAGTCACGGGCCAGCGCTTAACGGTATACAACCGAAAGAAAAAATTGCTTGACCAACCGGTCAAACAACTCTCGAAACAATATTTTCAAGCCATTCCGAACCTGCTGGCAGGGAAATAATGGATGCGACCGCTGGCGTTGTAATATTTATCTTTGTTGTTTCTATCTTCTCAAGTTTTGGCGGCAATAAAGGCTATACCCCGCCCAATGTTCCCAGCGGCCAAATTTACTCTTCGGTCGAAGCGACTGTGCCCAGCCATACTTATAACTCAACCGACGAGGCAGTCAGGGCAGCCATCCAGAAGTATATTGCCAAATATCGTTCTCATGATGAAGCTATCGAGATTACAGCTGCCATAATTAAAAATTCTGAAGAGTACAATATCAATCCCAAACTGGTAACAGCCTTAATTCGGCGGGAATCAAAGTTCAATCCCCGGGCGAAATCGTCTTCCGGTGCGATCGGCTTGGGGCAGCTGCTCCCCTCGACTGCTAAAGGGCTTAAGGTTGATGATCCTTATGACATCAGCCAAAATGTCCGGGGGACTGTGCGCTATCTACGCTCCCTGATCGATCGATTCAATGGTAATGTCGCTAATGCCATAGCTTCTTATCTGGAAGGGCCCAATGCTGTTAATCGGCAAGGGGGCTTTTCCGGCCACACCAAAAATTACGTCGAAGATATCCTCAATATCTGCCAACAAATCTGACCGTTTTTCGTCGTTTTTCTGCTAATTATGCCTGGCAATAATCTTGCTTTACCTCTATCAGAGGTGAATTATGTCCAAGTTAGTTGGAGTTAGTGAAATTCAAGAGATGATTATTGAATTGAGAGGGAAAAAAGTAATTATCGACAGTGATGTTGCAATTTTATATCAGGTTTCAACCAAAAGATTAATGGAACAGGTAAAAAGGAATCTTAAGCGTTTCCCTCTCGATTTTATGTTTCAGTTGTCAAAAGAAGAATGGCATTGGTTGAAGTCGCAAATTGCGACTTCAGCCAGATATCCTTTCAAGAAAAGAAAGCTTCCTTTTGCCTTTACAAGAAATGGCGCTAATATGATCTCAACAATCTTGCGATCTTCCCCAGCGATTCGGCGCTCTATCCAAATTATGAGGGCTTTTTCCCTGTTAGAAGAATTGTTAAAAAGAGGGAATAAATTACCTAACCAGTCAACCAATGTTTTAGCTTCCTTATCAACTCATTCCAGAACGATTATGCATCTGTTTCAACAGGATAAAATTAAAACGAAAGAATTACTTAAAATTAAACGGATTACTAATGAGATGATTAATTTGTTGCAGCGCTTGATTCTAAAGGGCCAGTAAATTGTTAAAAAAACCGCAGATAGTCCAATGTTGTTCCCAGTTGGCCGGGCTGGTTGAGGCCGGTTGTCCGGTTTACCAAGCCCTGCAAATTATGGCCAGGGCAAAACCGGCACTTAAATTGACTGCTGTGATTGCGGCGATAGCCGGCGGGGATAAATTGGCAGATGCCTTAAGCTGTAATTTGCCGCCAATGGCAATAGGCTTAATCAGAATTGCCGAAACCAACGGCACATTGGTGGCAAGCTTGCGACGCTTGGCCGATTATTATGAAGAGCAGGCCGAGCTGGAAGGAAAAATTATTTCGGCTTTAATCTATCCATTGACCGTAATAATTGTCGGATTAATGGTATTAGGCGGGGTCGTTTTTTGGTTGTTGCCGATGTTTTCCGGTTTATTATTGGAAACTGGCGGGAATCTGCCCTGGTTGACTAGATCTCTTCTGGCCCTGCCAAAAATTGCTCCCTGGTTGTTTGGCATCATGGTCGTAGGGATCTTATTCTTAACCTATTATTTACGTCGTAACCAAAATTGGTGGTTATATGTCCCACTGCTTGGCCTGGCCATAAGACAAAACATCCAACTGCAGTATTGCTATGCGCTTGGGGCAATGCTAGCCGGCAAAGTCCCGCTGACCCAGGCCCTACAGATTATTATTGACATTAATACCTGGCCGGAATACCAAGCAAAATATAACCGGTTGCTAAGCGCGGTTAATGACGGCGCGGCTTTGAGCCAGGCAATGCAAAACGAACAGCTTTGCCAGTTGGAAATCTGCCAGGTAGTAGAAATTGGGGAAAAGTCAGGGAAGCTGGCGAGCGCCTTAACTGGTGTTGCCCGTCAATTGGAACGGGAGAAGGAACAGCAAATAAAGCGGTGGCTGGTCCTACTGGAGCCGCTAGTTACGCTACTGGTTGGTATTTTTGTGGGGCTGGTTGCTCTGGCGGTGATGCTGCCGATGATTAATTTAGTGAATGCAATCCAATAGAATTTGGCCAGGAAGTCAATTATAATACAAGCGAGGTGAAATGAGATGAAAAAGGGTTTTACTTTAGTAGAAATGCTGGTGGTCATCGGGATCATTGGCTTATTAGCGGTATTTCTTGTTCCCAACCTGATGGGAGTTAGAGATCGGGGGAAAGAGGGGGCGGTCAAGGGGGTCATGCATACAGTGCAGTTGGCGATCGAAGCCTATCAGATGGAAAATGATGTTTATCCGTTAGGTAAAAATATTCCGTTGGAATCGTTGTGCAAAAACTATTTGATGGCTGGCGGCTACATTGCTTTTGTGCCCAAAAACCCGTTTACCGGCAAAGAATATTCTGATAATGATGGGGCGGGGAAAATTATCTATAACTTTAACGATGACAACGGGACTTACACTTTAACTGGATATAAGAGAAATGGTTTTACCAAAGCGCTTGAGCTGTCTAATATGTGAGATGGTGAAGATTACAGGGAGGAGCAGGGAGGGGCAAGATGGGGACATCAGAAGATCAGGGAATCAGCCGACAGAATATCGGGATATCAGGTTATCAGGGAGAAAGTCAAGAGAAGAAAGAGATAGAGAGCAAGGTAATTGCCGGGTTTGAAAAATTATGGGTTTGGAGAAAAGCCCATATGTTAATGTTAGAGATTTATAAAATATGTTGCACACTTCCTCTGTCTGAACGATTTAATAAAAAATGCCAGCTCGAGCGATCATCTTCTTCTGTTCCAGACAATATTGCTGAGGGCTATACCAGCTACTACTATCAAGATAAGATCAAAGGGTTTTATATTGCGCGCAAGGAAGCGGGGGAAAGCCAAAATCATCTTAGAGCCTTACAAGGCAATAAATATATTACCGAAAAGCAGGCGAATGAGTTAATTGGAAAATATGAGGAAATTATTAGGGGTATAAATGGTTATATTAATTGGGTCAGGGCGAAGCGGGGAGATAAAAAGTAAGCGTTGCGTTTGACTTAATCTGTTTATCTGATTTTTGAAACTTTCCCTTGATCTCCTGATCCTCTGATTTTCTTCCTCCTGATTTCCTGATTTCCTGGTTCTCTGATCCCCTGATTTTCTTCCCCCTGATTTCCTGATTTCCTGATCTCCTGATCTTCCTCCCCAAGTTAGCCCCAGTCATCGTGTTATAATATCCACGTGTTCCAAAAAGTATTTATTATCATATTTACATTATGTATCTTTCTAACGACTCAGATATTTTCTTTGCAAATTGACCCCCAAGGAGAGCTTCGCTTTGCTCTGGGAGGAGAGGTCTCGCTTCTCAATCCGGTGCTCTCGACTGATACCGTTTCGTCCGCTGTCGAGGGGGTGCTTTTTTCCGGCCTGGTGACAGTCAATGAAAAATTAGAGATGGTCCCGGACCTGGCTAAAAGCTGGCAGGTTTCAAAGGACGGGAAAATCTGGACTTTTTATCTGCGCCGCAACGTCAAGTGGCACGACGGGGTTCCTTTCAGCTCTGCCGATGTTAAATTCACTTTTGACACAATTTTAAATCCCAAGGTCAATTCTGTCCGCCGCAGTGATTACATTATTGCCGGCCAGCCAATAAAATTCCTGGCCGTTGATAAGTATACTTTTCGCGCTATTTTACCCCAGCCTTTTGCGCCATTTCTTATCCATATGGGGATGGGAATTTTACCCAAACATCTTTTAGCCGGGAAAGACCTTAACACCGCCGATTTTAACCGCCGGCCGGTTGGGACCGGACCATTTAAGTTTTTAGAGTGGAAAACCGGGGATCATATTACCGTGGTAGCCAATGCCAACTATTATTTGGGTAAACCTTTGCTTAAATCGATAAATTATAAAATAATTCCTGATGAAAATGCCCGTTTGATTGCCTTTGAGGCGGGGGAAATTGATGCGGTTGATGTCCCGGCCAAAGATTACGCCAGAATGAAAGCCGGAGAAGGTGCCCTGATAGTCGAGAATGACGTTTTAATGTATACCTATCTTGGTTTTAATTTGGCTAACCCTAAGTTTGGCGATCGTAGAGTCCGCCAGGCCATAGCCCAGGCTATCAACAAACAACAGATTATCGGTTTGGTCTTACGCGGTTTAGGCTTACCGGCCAATGTCCCGTCTGCTCCTGCTTCCTGGGCATATGCGCCGGGGAAAAAATTAGTGTTTGATCCGGTCAGGGCACGGCAATTGCTCAACGAAGCCGGGGTAGAGGAGCTGGAATTTACTGTTTTGGTCAATCAGGGGAACAAAGAACGTGAAAAAGCGGCGGTGATCATCCAGCAACAATTAAAGAAGGTTGGTATCAAGATGAATATCCGGGTCTTGGAGTGGTCGGCGATGCTCAAGATTGTTAATGCCCCCAAGGATCCGCGAGACTTTGAGGCGGTGCTGATGGGTTGGTCGTTGGGGCTTGACCCTGATGCTTATTCAATCTGGCATTCCAGCCAATATCCACGGGGATTCAATTTTATCAAATACACTAATAAACAGGTTGATAAATGGTTGGAACAAGGGCGGACGACGGTGGATAGGCGGGCCCGTAAAAAAATCTATGCCCAAATATGGACAACCTTGGCTTGGGACCAGCCATATGTCTATCTTTGGTATCCCAAGGGGGTTTCGGCCATTAGCCATCGGGTGGGCGGATTGGCAAAACCGAACCCGGCTGGGGTCTTTCTGCACATCGAAAAAGTTTATATCAAGAAATGAAAAAATATATTATCAACAGGCTTGTGCAGTTTATTCCGTTACTAATCGGAATTTCTTTGATCTCGTTTTTTATTATGCATCTTGCTCCGGGAGATCCAACTTCCCTCTTTATTGACCCAAATGTTAATCCGCAAGAGTTAGCGCGGGTACGGGCCAATTGGGGGTTGGACCAGCCGCTGTATATCCAATATTTTCTTTGGCTAAAGAATGCCGTTTTACTTGATTTTGGTCGTAGCTACACGACAGGCCAACCGGTTATCAATGAGATCGCCGAACGTCTCCCCATGACTTTGCTGCTAATGATCCCGGCTTTTGCCCTGTCCCTGCTAATCACCATCCCCCTGGGGGTGCTGTCAGCGGTCAAAAAGAACAGCTGGTTTGATAAGGGGGTAACAATTTTTTCCTTCACCGGCATGGCCATCCCAACCTTTTGGCTTGGCTTAATGTTGATGCTGCTCTTTGCGGTCAAGCTGCACTGGTTGCCGGCAGTCGGGAATATAATTTTGCCACTTATCACCATGACAGTCGGCAGCCTGGCCGGAATGACCAGGTACCAGCGGGCGGCAATGCTCGAGGTCTTGAACCAAGATTATATTCGCACCGCCCGGGCTAAAGGCCTGCCCGAGAGGCTGGTCATCTATAAGCATGCTTTGCGTAACGCCCTGATTCCCATCGTGACCCTGCTTGGCCTGTCGCTGCCCGACCTTTTTGGCGGGGCATTTATTATTGAGACAATCTTTGCCTGGCCGGGGATGGGACGATTGGGAGTGCAATCAATCTTCCAGCGTAATTACCCGGTTATCATGGGGATAGTGATGTTTTCCGCCCTATTAATTATTATCGGGAATTTATTGGCTGATATCTGTTATGCCTTGGTCGATCCAAGGATAAGGTATTCCAAGAATGACAAATAACAAATTACAAATTTCCATTGTCGGTTTAATAATTATGATAATCCTATTATTTGGAGCGATCTTTGCTCCAGTTTTAGCTCCCTATAATCCGGAAGAGATCA
>MEUF01000093.1:5081-21387 GCA_001771615.1 candidate division WOR-1 bacterium RIFOXYB2_FULL_48_7 | reverse complement strand
TGCGGTCCGGCTGCTGGAAATAATTGAGTCGACCAAAATTATCCGCCAATGCTTGAAGCAGATGCCCCAGGGGGCGATTGCCGCAGATGTCCGGGAGATTGGCCGCGGGGAAGGGGTGGGCCAGCATGAAGCCCCCCGCGGTGAAGTTATACATTATATAAGGGCGAACGGCTCTAATTATCCGGAACGCCATAAAATTCGCGCCCCTTCATTTATGAATGTCCCGTCATTTAAAAAGACCGTGATCGGCGAACAGTTGGCCGATGCGGCCTTGATTACTGCGGCGGTTGACCCTTGTTATTGCTGTACGGAACGGATGGCGGCGGTTGATGTTGAAACCGACAAAGTTATCTATTCCGGCGAAGAGCTGGTCCGCTTGTCACAACAAAAAACGGAGCGCTTGCGTGGACAATAATTTAATTATTCAAGCGATAATTACCGGGCCTTTGCTGTTGTCCATCTTTTGTTTTCTTTGGCCAAGATTGGCCAAATGGCTGGCCCTGCTGGTGGCGATGGCTAGTTTGGCGGGGGCGGCGCTGGTCTTTTTTCGGGCAGCGACGCTAGCCAGCGGATTGCTTTTAGCGGGGGCATTTTTTACTTTGCTTGTCACCGTATATTCATTTGATTATATGAAGGAGCGGGGCCGCCAGGGCGAGTATTATGGTTACCTATTGCTGACCCTGGGGGCGTTTAGCTCGGTAGTTTTCGCCGCTGATTTTCTGATGCTGCTTTTTGCCTGGGGAATAATGGGCGTGGCCCTGTACTTATTGGTTGGTTTGGGCGGCCCCAAGGCAAGTTCAGCGGCTACAAAAACACTGCTGCTGGTTGGCGGGAGCGACGCTTTGATGATTATCGGGATCGGGCTGGTAGTGGTTTTGACGCGAAGCTTTCAAATTGGCAGTGTCCCGCTGCCTACTGACGATCCCTTAGCGATCATGGCATTTATTTGTTTAGCCGCCGGAGCGTTTGCCAAGGCGGGGGTCATGCCCTTGCATGGCTGGATCCCTGATTCGGCCGAAGTGGCGCCGCTGCCGGTCATGGCATATCTCCCGGCCGCCCTGGACAAATTAGCGGGGATCTACCTGCTTTTTCGTCTTTGCACCGATGTTTTTTCGATCAGCTTGAATTCTTTGCTCTCCAATAGCTTATTAGCCATTGGTTCGTTTACCATTGTGGCGGCTGTTTTTGCCGCCATGATCCAGCACGATCTAAAAAAACTTCTTTCCTTCCATGCAGTTTCCCAGGTCGGCTATATGGTCGTGGGTATTGGTACCGGGATGCCGCTGGGGATTGCCGGGGGATTATTCCATATGTTCAACCACACTTTGTATAAAAGCTGCCTTTTCTTTTCGGCCGGGGCGGTAGAATCCAAGACCGGGGAAACCGATCTGGATAAATTAGGCGGCCTGGCCCGATCAATGCCCTGGACTTTTCTGGCGACCGCCATGGCCGCGCTGGCTATTTCTGGTGTGCCGCCATTTAACGGATTCTTTTCTAAATGGTTGATCTATCAGGGGCTGATCGAGCTTGCCCCGCTCAATCCCTATTGGATAATCTTTCTTTTGGCGGCCATGTTTGGTTCTGCCCTGACTTTGGCCAGCTTTGTTAAAGTTATTCATGCTGTTTTTCTTGGCCAGGGGGACAAGACGACTGTTTCTGTGAAAGAGGTTTCTTTTCTGATGCTCTGGCCAATGCTGACTTTGGCCGGGCTGTGTTTGTTGTTTGGCCTGGTGCCGCTGCCGCTCAATAGTTTTATATACAGCTTGACTGGCAAGGTTGATTTTGTCGGAGGGTGGCAGCCATTGGTCGCTATAATATTTATTTTGGCCAGCTTGGTTATTGGTTGGCTGCTTTATCTGGTCGGCCAGGTGGCAAAGAGCCAGATCAAACCGGTCTTTATTGGCGGAGAATTGATCAGTGATGAAGAGACCAAAGTCTCCGGGATCAATTTTTACGCCGAGGTCCGGCGCTGGGGTTGGTTGGAGACAATATTTGGTTGGGGTGAAAAACGATACTTTGATTTATCTAATTGGGCCGGGCAATTGACCGGTTTGCTGGCTGACAAGCTCAGCCGGCTGCAAAACGGTTTGCTCCGCTCTTATCTTTTTTGGCTGGCCGGTGGTGTAGTAATTATTTTCTTTGTGCTGATGAAATAGGAGGAGCGATTTGGAACTCTTGATTAATTATCTAATTGCTTTGGTCGTGTTGGCCACAGCGGCGATTGGTGTTTGGTCGGTCAATGAGGTCACTAAGCGGGGGAAAGAATGAAACTTGGACAATTAATCTCTGGTGTTATTGGCCTGGCAATAATTGTTGAACTATATTTACTGCTGACTGGCGAACATTCCGGGGTTACTTTGATGGTTTTGGGTGCGGTGGTCGTTTTTGCACTCGGCTTGGCCAAAAGAGTCCGCGAAGTCTGTGCCACCGATGAAGTTGATAATTTAAGGAGCTTACAGGGATGAACCTCTCTTTGCCAATATTAATAGTCGCTCCGCTGGTTGGAGTGCTGCTGTTTTTTGTCCTGCCCCGGCGTTGGCCCGCGGTGATCGGCGGGCTGGCCTTGTTGATTGTTGGCGCCTGCCTGGCAACTGAAATTACCCTCTATGCCTTTCGTCTCTACAATAACATTATTGTCTATAATTTTGGCCTGGCCTTGATCCTTGATGGGTTAAGCCATTTGATGTTAGTGGTGATCGATGGGGTGGCCTTTTTTATTACCCTATATTCGCTCGCCTATTTTTCCAAATATTCGGAAAACAAAAGGTTTTTTATCCTATTCTTCCTGATGCTGGCCGGCCTGCATGGGCTGGTCCTGGTCAGCGATTTGTTGCGCTTTTATCTCTTCCTGGAAGTTAGTGCTCTGGCGGCCTACGCCCTGGTCGCTTATGGTTCCGGCAAAAAAGAGCTGGAAGCCACATTCAAATATTTTATTCTCGGCGAACTTGCTTCCATCATGATTTTGCTGGCTATCGCTATCATACACGCCACCATCGGTTCGACCTCGATGAGCGAAGTCGCCCGGGGTTATGCCAGCTTGGCTCCGCTGACCAAAGCCATCATTGGCTGCCTGCTATTGGGTGGTATTGGGACTAAGACCGCTCTTTTTCCCTTTCACTGGTGGCTGCCAGATGCGCACACGGCGGCTCCCGCCCCGGTCTCGGCGATGCTTTCCGGGGTGATAATCAAAATATTGGGCATCTATGCGTTGGCCAGAATCCTCTTTAATTGCTTGGGGGCTAGTAACCAACTCTTGTTGGTTTTGGGTATATTAGGGGGGCTATCGATTCTTTACGGGGGATTTTTAGCTAACCGGCAGAATGACATGAAAAGGCTAATGTCTTATTCCAGTATTTCTCAAATCGGTTATATTGTCCTTGGTTTGAGCCTGGCTTCACCTTTGGGAATTATGGGAGGGCTCTTTCATCTCTTTAATCATGCCCTTATGAAGCCCTTGCTCTTCCTGGTCAGCGGGGCGGTTGAATATCAAACCGGGACCAGAAATCTGACAGAGCTGGGTGGCCTGCGCCAAAAAATGCCTGTGACTTCCCTGGGGGCTTTGGCTGGCTCTTTGGCTATTTCCGGCATGCCGCCGTTTAATGGCTTCTGGAGTAAACTTTTTATTATTATTGCTTGCGTCCAGGCGGGACATTTATGGCTGGCGTTGGCTGCGGTCATAGGCAGCTTGTTAACGATGGCCGCGTTCCTCAAGGTCATGCAGCTGGCCTTTTTTTCGAGTCTAAAAGATTCCTTGGCCAGGCTAACCGAAGCGCCGCTGACCATGACCCTGGCCATGGCTGGACTGGCCCTGCTTACGCTGTTAGGCGGGCTTTTCTTCCCAATTATTATCGAGAAATTGATTAATCCGGCGGCCATAACCGTGCTCAACGGGATTGGTTACAGCCAGATGATTACCGGAGGGCGCTTATGAGATTGCCGAAATTGCGCGAATTAGCTTTGGCCATCCGGTCTTTAGTGACCTGGCCATTTACCAATGGCTATCCCTTTAAATCAGTGACCATACCAGACGGATTTCGCGGAAAACCGGAATATAATGAACAGGAATGCGTCGGCTGCCTGGCTTGTTATGAAGTTTGTCCGGCCAGGGCGATCGATTACGTTGATGATAAGGATAATAAATACCGGACCTTGACCCATAATCAGGAGCGCTGTATTTTTTGCCAGCAATGCGAACTGGCTTGTATCACCAAAAAGGGAATCACCTTGACCAAGGAGTTCGAATTGGGAGCAGCCGATCGGAAAACCGGTATTTCCCAAAGCCGTAAAGAGCTGACCATCTGCGAAAAATGTGGAGAGGTCGTCGGTTGTACCGACCATCTATATCATGCGGCTAAAAAGCTGGGGGTTTTATTATACGGCAACCCGACATTGATGCTGGCCAGGAACAAAGAGCTCCAATTGGTCGAAGATCGCCCTCAAACCAGTTCGCATCAAAGGGGTGACCACTTAAAACTGCTTTGTCCAAATTGCCGGCGTGAAGTGATCTTGCGAGAGCAATGGTAACGGTTATCCTGGGGGTCGGAAACGAAATAAAATCTGACGATGGTGTTGGCAGCTATATTGTTAATAAGCTCAAAAATCAAAATTCAAACCTCAAACGTGGTTTCCAGATTTTTAACGCCGGGACGACCCCGGAAAACTTTTCCGGGGAAATCAAACGGCTCAAGCCGGATAAATTAATCATTATCGATGCCGCAGACTTCCGGGGCTTCCCAGGTGAATCCAGGGAGATTGAGCCGGAACAGATCAAATTAATTAGCTTCTCTACCCATAATTTTACCTTAAAGGTGTTTATTGACTATCTTAAGGCGGACTTGCCGAATATGGCTGTCCAGGTCATCGGTATCCAGCCGAAAATCCTGGGTTTCGGGGAAAAACTTTCACCAGAAGTCCAGGCCACGGCCGATAAAATTTGCCAAACAATCCTGGTTTAGTATAATTAGCTCGATATGCCGGAAATCCTTATAATTGAAGACTCCCGCGACATTGTAGAATCAATTGAATACAATCTCAAAAAAGAGGGGTATCGTGTGGCCAAGGCCTATGATGGCCAACAAGGGTTGAAGGCGGCCGAGGAAAAGACCCCCTCTTTAATAATCCTTGACCTGATGCTGCCGGGCATCGACGGGCTTGAAGTCTGCCGACGGCTGAAGAAAAATGACAAAACCGCCACAATACCTATCTTGATACTGACCGCTAAAGGCGAAGAATCGGATAAAATAGTTGGCTTGGAGCTGGGTGCCGATGACTATATGGTCAAGCCGTTTGGCATGAAAGAACTTCTGGCCCGTGTCCGGGCTATCCTGCGCCGCTATGAAAATAAAAAGGAGCCGGTTAGCGGGATAATCAAATTTAGCGACTTGGAAATTGATCCTGATCGGCATGAGGTCAAAGCTTTGAACAAGCCAATCGAACTGACAGCCAAAGAGTTTCAACTGCTTTATCATCTGGCACAAAACCAAGGACGGGCTTTTTCGCGTGACCGGTTGCTGGATATTGTTTGGGGGATTGATGTGGCCATTGAAACGAGGACCGTTGATGTCCATATGCGCCGGTTGCGGGAAAAAATCGGGAAAGCCGGAAAGCATTTGGTGACCCTGCGCGGTGTGGGGTACAAGTTTGTTTGAGGCGGTTCTCTCCGGTATGCCCGACGGGGTACTGGTCTTTGACCAGTCGGAAAAACTGGTTTACGCTAATGCCGCCGCCCTAAAAATATTTTCTGTCAGGGGAGAAAATATTGCCGAAAAACGCTTTTTAGAGATCGCCCGCGTCAGCCAACTTGATGATCTACTGCAGCAGGTCAGGAAATCCGGCGAAGCGGGTGAGCTGGAGGTCAAGGCCTTTCTGCCGGAAGAAAAAGACCTGCTGGCCGAAGCCAGCCTGATTTCGCCTGACAAACTGGTCTTGGTTGTCCGCGATGTCACAGCCATGAAGCGGCTGGAAAACCTCCGTCGTGATTTTGTCGCCAATGTTTCCCATGAATTGAAGACCCCGCTGACGGCTATTCGCGGCTATGTAGAAACACTGTTAGCCGGGGCAGTCGATGACCGCGAGAATAACCGGCTGTTCTTACAAAAGATATTGCTAAATACCGATAACCTGGCTACGCTGATCGAAGATATTCTGGAAATTTCCAGTCTGGAGGCCAGACGCAAAGATGTCCCTTTTATCAAAATTGACCTGACCGCCCTGGTTGACCGGGCCATTGAGACGGTTTCTGCCAAAGCCAAGGCCAAGAAAATTACTTTAATTAAGCTGGCGGACCACCCTTCGTGTTCCATCACTGGTGATCCGGAGCACTTGACCAGGGCGCTGATCAATTTACTGGATAACGCCGTAAATTATTCTGATCAGGGGGGGAAGGTCGAGCTTTTTTGTGAAAAAGCCGGTGATTTATTGCGGCTAAACGTAAGGGACCATGGTATTGGCATTGACCAGCAACATCTTGAGCGGATATTTGAGCGCTTTTATCGGATAGACAAGGCCCGCTCCCGCGACCAGGGGGGGACCGGGCTGGGTTTGTCAATTGTTAAACACATTATGGAATTTCACAATGGCTCAGTTGCTGTCCAGAGCCAGCTGGGCCAGGGCTCAACCTTTACCCTTATTTTCCCGGCCGCCTAGCCCCACAATCATTTACACTCTTGTAACAATCCCTTCATGACCTGTTAACCGCTGAAAAGCATAATTAAGCCATAAAATGTTAATGGAGGGAGATATGAAAAACAAAGTTGTCGTCGCTATTTTCTTGTTGATGTTCCTGGCTTCTGTGGCTGGAGCGGCCAAAGAGGTAAAAAAGGCTGGACCGGCAAAAAAACCCATTGCCAAAAAGGTGGTTAAGCCGGTTATTAAAGAGGTTAAGCCAGTTGTTGCTGCGGGAGTTGATTTATCCGAGCAATTGTCTGATATGAAGGAAGAGACCAACAAGGCTTTGGCCGATCTAAAAGGGCAATTGGATAAAGTGAAAAACGACAATAAAGATGCTAAAGTCGGCGGAGTCATATTTTTCCAGTGGCAAAAATACTTAGCTAATGGAACGGCTGTCAATGTGAACAATTTTGACGTAACCCGGGCCTATCTGGATATAAAAAAGAAGCTGGATATGGGAGCCGCCGCCCGCCTGACGCTGGACGTAGCCAGAATTACCGGAGCAGCCAGACAAAATCTATTTGATTATCTCAAGTATGCCTACGTTGAAATCCCGGTCAATGTTTCGTCTGTTCAGGTTGTCCCCTTTGATTTAACCGCCAAAATCGGTTTACAGCAGACTGTCTGGATCGATTGGGCGGATAAAATCCTGAATCTCCGCTATGTCGCCAAAAGCCTTGTTGATAATGAAGGGGTGATGTCTTCAGCCGATTTTGGTTTGGGCGCACTTGGAAGGTTGAGCCTTCAAGGATTGCCAGAGGTCGATTACCAGGCAACCGTTCTAAATGGGACAGGGTATGCCACCAATGAAAGCGACAGCGGTAAAGCTTTGGCTATAAGGGTTAACTCTACAGTTTATGACGACCAGCTCTTTGGCAAGGTGACGCTTGGAGCATTCATCAATATTGAGTCGCTCAATGCCTCGCTGAACTATAGTGCCAGCAATAAACAAGGCGGAGCCATGTTGGCGCTGAAAGGCGACGCCGGGGTTATTAATTATGAATATCTCACCGGCTCCAAAAGCAATAAAGAAATCAGCGGCTCCAGCCTTGGGCTGGTGTATAACCTGGCAGGGTTATCGTCACTACTGGCCAATCTAAGCGCTTTTTACCGGGCCGACAATTATGATTCCGACACCAGCAGTGCCGGCAGCAGTGATAAACAGAAATCATTTTATGGCCTAAATTACGACTATGGGAAGGACCTTCGTTTTTCGGCCAATATACAAACAGCAAAAGCAGGCACTGCGGCTGAAACCAAGATCTTTTATTTACAGAGTTCAATTGGGTTATAAGGAGGGGAGAAAAGTGAAAAAATTATTTGCTTTGGCCCTTGGGGTGACATTGTTTGCGGGAAGCGCTTTTGCCCTGACTCTCAATGGGGCAGGGGCAACTTTCCCCTATCCGCTTTATTCAAAGTGGTTCTCGGTTTATCAACAGCAAAAGGGGATTCAGGTCAATTATGCGCCAATCGGCTCCGGTGGAGGAATCAGGCAATTCTCGGCAGGCGTGGTTGATTTTGGCGGGACCGATGCCCCAATGAGCGATGTCGAACTGGCTCAAGCTGGCGGAAATGTCCTGCATATCCCTGCGGTTGCTGGATCGGTAGCCGTGGTGTACAACGCCGGGATTACTGGACTGAAATTGGATGGCGATACGCTGGCTAAAATTTTCATGGGGGAAATAAAAAAATGGGATGACCCAATGATCGCTAAATTAAATCCCGATCTTAACCTGCCCAATAAGGATATTCTGGTTGTGCATCGCTCCGATAGCAGCGGGACAACAGATATATTCACTAATTACCTGGCCAAAGTCAGCACAAGTTGGTCTGCCAAAGTGGGAGCGGGAAAATCTGTTAATTGGCCGGCTGGGGTTGGTGGCAAGGGGAATCCTGGTGTCACCGGGGTAGTCAAGAATAGTAGCGGCTCAATCGGTTATGTCGAGCTGGCTTATGCAGAAACCAATGATTTGCCGACCGTTGCCCTGAAGAACAGGGCGGGGAAATATATTACACCATCCATCAAAGCAACCACCGCGGCAATGGATGGAGGATTGGCTAAGATCCCGGCCGATTATCGGGGCGAGATTCTCAACCAGCGAGGAGCCGACAGTTATCCGATTTGCGGATTCACCTGGTTATTAGTGCATCAAAACCAAAAAGACCCGGCAAAAGGCGAGGCATTGGTCAATTTGCTCAAATGGGCGATGGATGATGGCCAAAGTTATGCGGCCGCCCTTTATTACGCCCCCCTGCCGGAGAGTTTAAGGAGCAAGATACTGCTAACAATAAACTCGATCAAATATTAGGGATATTTTGTCAATCATAAAAAGGAATAAAGGGGATGTCTGGTTTAAAACGACAGCGCTGCTGTTGGCAGCCAGCATCCCCTTTATTTTCCTGCTCCTGTTTCTCTTGTTGATCTGGCAATCAAGATTATCTTTACGGACCTTTGGAATTGGTTTTATTTTTAATTCCGGTTGGGACCCGGTTCGTGATCAGTATGGCGCCCTCCCTTTTATTTACGGGACCTTTGTATCTTCAATTCTGGCACTGATTATTGCCGTCCCTTTGGGGCTTGGCTGCGCAATATACCTGGCTGAAGTTTCACAATCCCGCTTTAAAGAATGGCTTGCCACCATGGTCGACTTACTGGCGGCGATCCCTTCGGTCGTCTACGGATTGTGGGGTCTGGCGGTCATTACCCCGATTTTTGGCTTATCAATGATGAGCGCCGGTGTCTTGTTGGCGATCATGATTTTGCCGACAATTACCTCTGTCTCACGCGAAGTCTTGCAAGCTGTTCCGCTTTCGCTGCGTGAATCGGCCCGGGCGCTGGGGGCGACCAAATGGGAAACCATCAAATTGTCTGTTTTGCCGCCGGCCGCTTCGGGGATTATCGGCTCCACAATACTTGGCTTGGGCCGGGCGGTTGGGGAAACAATGGCGGTGACAATGGTCATCGGCAACCGGCCGGAAATTTCCGGAAGTTTAATGGCCCCGGCTTACTCGCTTTCGGCCGTACTAGCCAATGAATTTGCTGAAGCATCATCCAATATGAATTTTTCGGTCATGGTGGAAATCGCCTTAATCTTGCTGGCCTTTACGGTATTAATCAATGGAGTGGCAAAATTGCTGGTATGGAAAATAATTGGTCACAATCGTATTCATTAAGAAAGGCCAAAGATAAAATATTTTTGGCCGCCGTATCACTGGCCGCGCTATTTGCGGTGCTGCCGCTGATTGCTTTGCTGCTATTTGTTGTTTTCAAGGGGGCTGGGTCGCTCAATTGGCAATTTTTTGTCAATTTGCCCAGGCCGGTTGGGGAGGCAGGGGGCGGGATGGCTAATGCCATAGTCGGGACGATGGCTATTGTCGGCCTGGCGAGTATGTTCAGTTTGCCGATCGGCATATTTGGTGGTTTATGGCTGGCCGAGTGGGGAAAAGGGAAGAGAGGTTTTTTTATTCGTTACGCGGTTGATGTCATGTCCGGATTCCCGACAATTATATTTGGTATTTTTTCATACATGCTTTTGGTCTTGACGCTTAAGCGTTTTTCCGCGCTGGCTGGTGGATTTGCGCTTGGCCTGATCATGATCCCCTATATCACAAAAACAACGGAAGAAATGATTAAAATGGTCCCGCGCACTTTGAAGGAATCGGCCCTGGCCCTGGGGGTGCCGGAATGGAAAGTTATGCTTTCAGTTGTCTTGCGCACTGCCTGGAATGGAATTTTTACCGGGGTGATGCTGGCGGTGGCCAGGGCGGCCGGAGAAACTGCCCCCTTGCTCTTTACCGCTTTTAACAATAATTATTGGAATTTCCGCCTGGACCAGCCGACGGCCTCAATGACAGTGCAGATATATAATTACGCTATTTCTCCCTTTTCTGAATGGAACAACCTGGCTTGGGCGGGATCCATGGTTTTAGTCGGGTTGATTCTGTTTGTAACAGTGACCGTCAGGAAATATTCAAAAAGGATAAATTATGGATAAGGAAAAAATTGTTGTTTTGGGGCTTAAGGCCTGGTTTGACGAAAAACAGGCGCTGCACGGCATTAATATAAGGATAAAAGAAAAAAAAGCCACCGCTGTTATTGGCCCGTCCGGCTGCGGCAAATCAACCTTTATCCGCTGTCTTAACCGGATGCATGAGGCAATCCCGGGGGCCAGGGCAGCTGGGCGCATCCTGGTTGACGGGCAGGATATTTTCGGCCCGGAGGTTGATCCGGTTTTGGTCCGCCGCCAGATTGGCATGGTCTTTCAGAAGCCGACCCCATTCCCGACAATGTCGATCTATGAAAATGTCATTGCCGGACTCAAGCTTAACGGTCTGAAAGGAAAAGAGCTTCTTGATGAAGCGGCCGAGCAAAGCCTGCGGCGGGCGGCGTTGTGGCATGAAGTCAAAGACGATTTAAAAAAACCCGGCATCGGTTTGTCCGGAGGGCAGCAACAGCGCTTGTGTATTGCCCGGGCGCTGGCTGTTAAGCCGGAGGTCCTTTTGCTTGATGAGCCTTGTTCGGCGCTTGACCCGATTTCTACCGGCAAGATTGAAGAGTTGATACACGAATTGAAAAATTCCATCACCATTGTCATTGTTACCCATAATATGCAGCAGGCGGCCCGGGTGGCTGACGAAACCGGTTTCTTTTTACTTGGTGAACTGATTGAATTTGGCGGGACTAAGGGGATATTCACAACCCCCAGAGATAAACGGACAGAGGATTATATTACCGGCCGTTTTGGTTAAATCGAATAATTAACATGGATTTAACCTAAAATTAACTTTGGCTTAATAATAGTTCAACATAATATAGGAGTGCGTAAGTTGTCTTACTATTTGACCATAGCTATGGTCCTGCCGCTGTTGCTAGCCGGCTGCTCCCGCAGCCATAAGGCTATCCAAATAAAAGGTTCCGATACCATGGTCAACCTTGCCCAGGCCTGGACAGAAGAATTCATGAAACTGTCTCCGGAGCAGCCGGTTGCTGTTACTGGGGGAGGGTCGGGGACTGGGGTCGCTTCGTTAATCAGTGGTATGACCGATATCGCCCAGGCTTCGCGCGAGATGAAGGCCAAAGAAATCAAATTAGCCAATGCCCGCGGGGTCAAACCAAAAGAGATCCAGGTCGCCAGCGACGGCATTGCTGTAGTTGTCCACCCGTCCAATCCGGTCAATCAACTGACAAAACAGCAGCTGTCAGATATTTTTACCGGCAAGGTAAAAAATTGGCAGGAAGTTGGAGGGGGTAACCAGCGGATTGTCCCATTGTCCCGTGATCGCAATTCCGGCACGCATGTTTTTTTTCTGGAAGAAGTGATCAAGCTGGGAAAAAAGAAAAATCCCAACGAATTTTCCCCGGGAGTTTTGATGATGCCGTCCTCGCAGGCGATTGTCGAAGAGGTGGTGGGAAATTCAGCCGCCATTGGTTATATTGGCTTGGGTTATCTGACTAAAAAACAGAAAGCGCTGGCCATTGCCCAAGATAACGGCGCAAGTTATGTTATTCCGACAATTAAAACAGTTTCCCGGGGCGAATACCCGATCTCGCGCTCTTTACTCTTTTATACGAATGGCACCCCATCAGGAGAAGTTAAGCAGTTTATTGATTTTGTCCTTAGCCCGGCCGGCCAGAAGGTGGTCCTGAAAATGGATTTTATCCCGGTGAAATTATGAAGCAATGGTTTGAACGCCTGATTGAGGGGGCCATCTTTTTTTCCGGGCTGGCTTCGATCCTTTTTGTCGGCCTGATATTTTTTTTCCTGCTTAAAGAGGGGCTCTCGCTTTTTCAGACGGTCAATATCGGCTCTTTTCTTTTTGGCTTGAACTGGTACCCAATTTCCGAGCCGGCACAATTTGGTATCTTGCCCCTAATCCTGGGCTCCTTATTAGTTACTTTTGGGGCGATTGTCATTGCTGTGCCCCTGGGTTTGGCGGCGGCAATTTATGTGGCGGAAGTCGCCCCTCCCTGGCTCCGAGAAATCTTGAAAACAGGCATTGAATTGCTGGCGGCAATCCCCAGTATTGTTTTGGGCTTTATCGGTATCATCACTTTGGCCCCATTTCTTAAAACAATCTTTAACCTGCCCAGCGGGCTGACCGCTTTGGCCGGTTCAATTATGCTGGCCTTTATGGCGATGCCGACAATTGTTTCAATCATCGAAGACTCCATTTCTTGCGTGCCAAAAAATTACAAAGAAGGCTCACTGGCTTTGGGCGCGACACGCTGGCAAACAATTTACCGGGTTACCTTGCCGGCGGCCTCATCAGGCATTTTAGCGGCAATTATGTTGGGGATCGGCCGGGTAATCGGCGAGACGATGGCGGTCTTGATGATCACCGGGAACGCGGCAGTTATGCCAACCTCGCTGTTGCAGCCAGTCAGGACATTGACGGCAACTATCGCCGCCGAAATGGGGGAGGCGGTCACGGGCAGTGAACACTATTACGCGCTATTTGCCATTGGCATCGTCTTGTTTATTTTTAGTTTCATTATTAACTTATTAGCCGACATTGCTTTGCATCGCGGGCCAAAAAGAAGCCGGGTACGTAAATGATCGATACAAAACAAAAAGAAAAAATCGCCTTTAATCTATTATTGCTGGCCACTATCCTGGTGGTAACACCAGTCGTGCTAATCCTTGGCATGGTTCTCTTTTATGGGCTGCCCTCGCTGACCTGGGAGTTCATATTTGGCATGCCGCGTGATGGGATGAGGGCGGGAGGGATATTTCCGGCGATTGTCGGGACAATTTATCTGGCTTTGGGGACGGCCGTTTTTGCTATTCCCTTTGGCATCCTGGCGGCAATTTATCTTAATGAATACGCCGGACGCAACTGGCTGACGCGGGCAATTGAGCTGGCGATTATCAATTTGGCCGGCGTCCCCTCGATTGTTTATGGGCTTTTTGGCTTAAGTTTATTTGTCTTTTTTCTTCACCTGGGGGCCTCAATATTAGCCGGCTCGTTAACTTTAGCCATAATGACCTTGCCGGTGATTATTACAGCTACTAGAGAAGCCTTAAGCGCTGTTCCCCGGTCGTTTCGGGAGGTCAGTTTTTCACTGGGAGCCTCGCGCTGGCAGACGGTCCGTCATGTGGTGCTACCCAACGCGATCCCAGGGATTTTGACTGGGACTATTCTTGGCCTCTCGCGGGCAGCGGGCGAGACCGCGCCGATCTTGTTTACTGTGGCCGCTTTTTACCTGCCCAGCTTACCCCGCTCTGTTTATGACCAGGCGATGGTTTTGCCTTATCATATCTATGTGCTCTCAACCCAGGTGCCAAATGTGTCACCCAGGGTCCAATACGGGACAGTTCTTGTCTTGGTTTTGATGGTGTTTATTATGAGCGTGATTGCCGCGTATATTCGTTCCATCTTTAGGAAGAGGAAAACATGGTAGGCCAGCAAGTACCGATTTATAAAATCCAAATCAGGGACCTTAGCGTTTGGTATGACGGGATAGAGGCGCTGCGCCGTGTCACATTTGAAGTCAAATCGCACGAAATTCTGGGGGTAATTGGCCCCTCAAACAGCGGCAAGACCTCTTTTTTGCGCACCCTTAACCGAATGAACGAGCTTTATCCGCATTCCCGGACAGACGGGGAGATTTTGCTCGATAATCAGGATATTTTCACCGCCAATATTCAACTATTGCGTAAAAGGGTGGGGATTGTTTTTGCTTTGCCCCTGCCGCTGCCCCTTTCAATCTTTGATAATGTTGCCTATGGGCCGCGATTGCACGGCGAAAAGAACAAGCAAAAGCTGGCGGAGATTGTCGAGCGGTCACTCCGGGCGGCAGCCATTTGGGATGAAGTCAAGGATCGGCTGCATAAGCCGGCTTTCCGCTTGTCCGGTGGCCAGCAGCAGCGTCTATGTATTGCCCGCACCCTGGCGGTTGAGCCGGAAGTGATCTTATATGACGAACCTTGTTCTGGCCTTGACCCGATCTCTACCCTCAAAGTAGAAGAAGCCATGCAAGAGCTCAAAAAGAAATATACCCAAATCCTGGTGACTAATAATGTTAAACAGGCAGCCCGCGTGTCGGACCGGACGGCCTTCTTCTTGATGGGGGAACTGGTCGAACTAAATGAGACCAAAGAGCTCTTTACTGTCCCGCGCGATAAAAGGACCGAAGATTACATTACAGGCAGGTTTGGTTAATGACAAAAATTATCGAAACAAATAAGTTGAACTTGTTCTACACTGATTTTCAGGCCCTGATTGAGGTTGATTTGACGGTGGCGCAAAACTTGATTACCGCCCTGATTGGCCCCTCGGGTTGCGGGAAATCCACCCTGTTGCGGGTCCTGAACCGGATGAATGACCTTATTGAGGGTGTCAGGATGACCGGCAGCGTCAAAATTTCCGGCCAGGAAAGCCTGGGCGAAGATGTTGACCTGATCGCTTTGCGCAAAAAGGTTGGGATGGTTTTTCAGCGGCCCAACCCGTTTCCGCTCTCAATTTTTGAAAATGTCGCCTATGGCCTGCGCATCCACGGAGAAAAAAGGAAAAGCGTGCTGGCCGAGACGGTCGAAAAAAGCCTGGCTTCTGTTTTGCTGTTTAATGAGCTCAAAGACCGCCTGGCAGCCAACGCTTTGACCTTGTCGCTGGAGCAACAGCAGCGCCTTTGCATTGCCCGCCTGCTGGCGGTAACCCCGGAAATATTGCTGATGGACGAACCATGTTCAACTTTGGACCCCCTCTCAACCATGAAGATCGAAGAGTTGATGGTCGAATTAAAAAAACAGTATACTATTATTATTGTTACGCATAACATGCAGCAGGCGGCCCGGGTTTCTGATGACTGTGGGTTTATGCTCCTGGGCGAGTTGATTGAATTTGGCCCGACTAAAGAGATTTTTACCGCGCCGCGTAATAAGAAAACTGAAGATTATATAACAGGGAGGTTTGGTTAAAATGATTGAAAGTAGAGAGCATTTTCAGAAAGAATTGGCCAAATTAAATGATTTGATCCTCAAAATGGGGGGGATGATCGAGGCGAACATTGCCAAATCGATCAAGGCAATTGCCCAGGCCGATGTCAGAATGGCCCAGGAAATCATCCGCTCTGATGACGAGGCCGACCAACTGGAGCTGGAAATTGATGACTTGTGCCTGGAATTATTGGCGACCCAGCAGCCGATGGCGATTGATTTGCGCTTTATTACCACCGGGATGCGGATTGGGACTGATTTGGAGCGGATCGGCGACTTGTCGGTTGATATCGCCGAACGGGCGATTGAGCTGGCTAAGCAGCCGCTGCTTAAACCATTGATTGATACGCCGAAAATGGCGGAGCTTGCCCAGCAGATGGTCCACAAAGCCCTGGATGCTTTTGTAAAAAGGGATGCCTATCTAGCCCGCTCGTTGTGGGAAGACGAGGCCAAAGTCGATAAATACCGCGACCTGATTACCGAAGAACTGGAAGACATTATGCGTAAAGATGCTTCGACAGTTACCCGGGCGCTCCCCCTGATGCTGATTGCCCGGTACCTGGAACGCATTGGTGACCACGCCACGAATATAGCCGAAGATGTTGTTTATATGGTTGAGGGCAAGGTCATCAAGCACAATCCTAAGAGTTGATCTTTCATGTTATAATATTCTTATGGTTGAAGAAAACAAAACCATTACT
>MEUF01000093.1:0-5065 GCA_001771615.1 candidate division WOR-1 bacterium RIFOXYB2_FULL_48_7 | reverse complement strand
CCGCCGTCCTAAAAGCAAAGTCGGCGGCAGCCGCCGTCCTGATGTCCAAAGGGATGCATTGCCTGGGGTGTGTTATTGCCCAGGGAGAGACAATCGCCCAGGCGGCCGAGGTCCATGGGATTCCCCTGGACGAATTGCTCAAGGAGCTGAATGCGGCATGAGTGTAAAAGTCTATTCCACGCCAACCTGCCCATATTGTAAAATTGCCAAAACTTTTCTCCAGCAAAATAACATCGAATATGAAGATTTAGATGTCGCCAGCAGCCAGTCATTGGCCCAAGAGATGATTGCCAAATCTGGCCAGATGGGAGTGCCGGTTTTTGATATCGACGGGACCATCATTGTTGGCTTTGATAAACAAGCCATTCTTAAAGCCATCGGAAATAAACAATAAAGGGGGGAGAAATATGGTAGCAGTTGATCAAGCATTATGCATCGGTTGCGGGGTTTGTGTTGATATGTGCCCCGATGTGTTTGTCATGACCGCTGACGGCAAAGCTCAGGCCATCAAGCAGGAATGTGATTCGTGTAGTTTAGAAGAAGTGGCCAGTGCCTGCCCGACTGAAGCGATCAACCTCTAGTTGCCGTTTTTTCCGCCCAGGAGCAAAAAGAGCAGGGCGGTCCTCACAGCTACGCCGTTGGTTACCTGGTCGAGAATGACATTATAAGGGCCATCGGCGACTTCTGACGTCAGTTCGATTCCCCGATTGATAGGGCCGGGATGCATGACAATAACGTCACGCCTGGCCTTTTTCATCCTTTCACCGTTTAAGCCGAAAAATTCGGCATATTCTTCCAAAGAGGGAAAAAATCCCTTATCCATCCGCTCCCTTTGGATGCGCAGCATGTTAATAATATCCGCATCTTTGATTTCCGCATCGAGGTTATAAGAGACCCGGACACCCATTTCTTCGACCCCTTTTGGGATCAGGGTGGGGGGGCCGACAACTACCACCTCTGCCCCCAGCTTGTTCAAGCCCCAGATATTGGAACGGGCGACCCGTGAGTGGGCGATATCGCCAACAATCAGGACTTTTTTCCCTTTGACGCTTTTTTTCTTTTCAATCATAGTGAAAATGTCCAGCAGTCCCTGGGTCGGATGTTCATTAAAACCATCTCCGGCATTAATGACGCTATTGTGGGTATTCTTGGCGATCAGGTGCGGTGCCCCGCCCATATTATGCCGGACGACAATACAATCACAGCCCATAACATCAAGGTTCTTGACCGTGTCAATTAATGTTTCGCCCTTAATGACGCTAGAGGTATTCAGGGCAACATTGGTAATGTTAGCCGAAAGGACTTTGGCTGCCATGTTGAAAGAGGTCCTGGTCCGCGTGGAGGGCTCATAAAAGAGAGTGATGATGTGCTTACCGAGCAGCGTGGGAACTTTGGGAACTGGTCGGGCAATTATTTCTTTCATTGCCCGGGCGGTTTCTAAAATGAGGTTGATTTCATCTACCGAGATGTCTTTGAGGCCGAGCAGGTCTTTTGATTTTAAGCCTTTGACCTTATTCATAAAGATTGAATTTCAATCTTGGTTATTATATCATAAGCCGCCATGTGGCGTCGACTGATAATCATAGGTTTTATGGCTTTGGCTGGCCTAGCCTTTTTTGCCTGGCCCAAATACCAGGAAAATAGTTTTCCTGTCATGGGGACTACGCTTCGTCTCAAAGCACAGGGGGGAGACCTCAAGGCGGTATATCAAACATTTCTCCGGTTGGAAAGGTTATTAAGCAAGTTCCAGCCTTCGAGCGAGGTGGCCAAGCTCAACCGGGGTGACAAGGTGGTATTATCTGATGAGACGGTACAATTATGGCGGCTGGCCAAGCAAATGCAGCGGGATTCTGGCGGCGCTTTCAATATCCGCAATAAAGGCTATTACGATCTTGGGGGGATAGCTAAAGGTTACGCCGTTGAGCATGGTCGCGGACTGTTGCTGAAGCAGGGGGTCAAAAGTGCTATAATTGATATGCATTCGTCGGTAGCGGTAATTGGAGGCCCTTGGAAAATTGCAGTTTTTGACCCTCGGACAGGGGATGCGCGACAGGTGATAACCTTACTGAATGGGGACGCGCTGTCGACATCCGGTCAATATGAGCAGCCTGGGCATATTGTTGATCCCAGAACTGGCCAAGCGGCCGCCAGGTGCCTGTCTGTCACAATAGTGACCAGTGATGCGGCCATAGCTGATGCGCTTTCAACGGCTATCTTTGTTCTGGGGGTGCAACCAGGCATAAGGTTAGCCAATAAGTACCGGGCAAAATATTTAATCATCGAAAGAAACGGACAACAACATGATAATTTTGGCGCTCAACTGCGGTAGTTCTTCAGTCAAATATAAATTATTTAAATGGGGACAAAAAAAGACGCTCACCAAGGGGACGATTGAGCGGATTGGCATCACCGGCTCGTTTATCTCTTACAGCACAATTTCCGGGACGGAAAAAAAACTGGAAAAAGACTGCCCTGACCATCGGACGGCCTTGCAATTGATGGTCGAAGCCCTGCTGGACCAGGAAGTCGGCGCGCTAAAAAATTTATCAGAAATTGCCGCGATCGGCCATCGAGTGGTCCATGGCGGCGAAAAATTTAAGAGTTCAGTCCTGATCAACCAGGAAGTTGTCGAGGCCATAAAAAGTGTCCAGGACCTAGCCCCATTGCATAATCCCCCCAATATTATGGGCATTGAAGCCGCCCAGGAGGTTCTGCCCAATGTGCCGCACATTGCTGTTTTTGATACGGCCTTCCATCAGACCATGCCGGAAAAGGCCTATCTTTATGCTGTCCCCTACGAGTGGTATGGCATGTATGGTGTCCGCCGGTACGGCTTTCACGGCACCTCGCATTTATATGTTTCCCGGCGGGCGGCGGTAATTTTAGGTAAGCCGCCCTCTGAAACTAATTTGATCACCATGCATATTGGTAATGGCGTCAGTGTCTGTGCCATTAAAGATGGAATTTCGGTTGATACCAGTATGGGGCTGACCCCTTTGGAAGGGGCGGTGATGGGGACGCGGAGCGGGGATATTGATCCGGCCATCATTTTATTCATGATCGAAAAAGAGGGCTTTTATGTTGAAGAGGTAGATTCAATCCTCAATAAAAAAAGCGGGCTCTTTGGCATTACTGGGAAATATATGGATCGCCGGGATATTGAAAAGGCGGCCAGCGATGGAGACAAACGGTCGCAATTGGCCATTGAGATCGAATCTTACCGCTTAAGAAAATATATCGGTTCTTATGTTGCCGCCCTCGGCAAGGTGGATGCCCTGGTTTTTACCGCCGGAGCGGGCGAGATGAACTGGAAATTGCGGGCCAAGGTGCTTGAGGGGCTGGAAAGCCTGGGCATTGTCCTGGATAAGAAGCGCAACGAAATGGCGATCAGCCGGGAAAAAGAAACCTTGATTACAACTGACGATTCGGCAGTCAAAGTTTATGTGATTCCAACCGATGAAGAGCTGGTTTTTGTTGAAGACGTTGTGGCCATCCTTGAAGGGCGCTACGAAAACCATGTGCACCATACCTATACTTTTGAAGACCCCAAATTTAAAAGGAAGAATGACTAATGGAGCCAAGCGGGCTGTTTCTTAAAGAGGCTGACTTGATGCGCTGCGGGGCAACGACCGTGGCCGACCATGGCCGGCAACCCCAATATGCCTGGGAACTCATCGTTTCCTTAAAAGCAGACCTGGAGCATGACCTGAAGCTGCTTGGTTCGGGGAGCCGCGGAAAAGTCCATCCCTCGGCGGTTCTTTACGCGCCTGAAAATATGCTAATAGAGAGCGGCGCTGAAATCGAGGCGACGGCCGTTCTTGATGCCCGCTCAGGCCCGATTTATATTGGAAAAAATACTATTGTCCGGCCGCAGGCCTATTTACGCGGGCCCCTCTCGATTGGGCCGGAGTGCCGCATCGGAGGCGAGGTCAGCCAGACGATTATTGTTGGATATTCCAATAAAGCGCATTTTGGGTTTTTAGGTCACGCTTATATTGGTGAATGGGTTAACCTGGGGGCGGGGACAACTAATTCAAACCTTAAAAACACCTATGGGACAGTGAAGCTGGCGGGGGTTGACACAAAACAACAATTTATGGGCTGCCTGATCGGCGATTTTGCCAAACTAGGGATTGGGACCTTAATTAATACCGGGACGGTAATCGGCTTTGGGGCGAATGTTTTGGGTGGGGAGCTTACTCCGAAGGTGATCCCCAGTTTTACCTGGGAAAAAGAAAAAAAATACCGCTTGGATGATTTTTTTAAGGCGGCTGGCAGAATGATGGCGCGGCGAGGGGTCAATTTGACGGCGGAGGAGCGGGAAAAGATCAATCAACTATATAAGCTGGCTATCAATTAGCGGCCATCACCCCTCCTGACTCGGCTAACGCATCCCGTAAAATACCTAATAAGTCCTCATCCTGCAGTACCTCGGCTGGCACTTCGACTTCAATCAGCCCGGCTGCCGGTTGTCCTCGGCCTATTTCCGGCAGGTTGATAGAAGTTACATTTAAGCGGTGATCAGCTATGGTTCTTAAAAGTTCGGCTATCATCCAACCCTGTTCGTCAGGCTTGACCATGATGGGGATGGATTCGGTATTTGGCGGGAAGCTGCGCTCAACATAGGTTGCTAAGAATTGCTGCAGCACTAGCTCGACCCTTTTTTGATGAATTGTTTCTGACTGGCCAAGCCGGAGTTGATACGCCACCTTCTTTTCGCCAAAGAGATAGTAATCAGTTGAGGAGAGGGATAAGACGCGACAATCATCGGGTAGGCTCTCTAAAATTGCTGCTGTCAAACCCTTACGGTCAGGAGATTTTATTTGCAACCATCGTCCCCCAGCGCCGACGGTGAGGACTATCTGTAGCGGATGAATCAGCTCGGGAATTTCCGGCAGATCAATCAGGTCTGCCCCAACGGCCAAATATAGATCTTCTATCCTTTTAAACTTATAGCTCCCTTTTATCAGGTCAAGTTGTGTTAAGGTAATCTCCATCCGTTCCAGAGTCTGACGCCCGCCTGTTTCTTCATTCGTATAAAGTGCCTGGCCCATGAGTTGCTCTT
>MEUF01000092.1:4341-8656 GCA_001771615.1 candidate division WOR-1 bacterium RIFOXYB2_FULL_48_7 | reverse complement strand
GTCCTTATCGATGGCAATGACCTCCTGTTCCTTGTAAAATAATTCACGGGCAATTTTGCTCCCGAACCGACCGATCCCAAGAACTGCAAACTGTTTTTTCATTATTTTCCTCCCTTAATCTTTGCCTGTCAGCCGATCGAAATTCCTTCTTTTGGCGGGATGGCTCTGGCTTCGCGTTGCTCAATGGCTAGGGCCATCATCAGGGTCAACGGGCCAACCCGGCCGATAAACATCACCAGCATGATAATCATTTTGCCTAATGAACTCAAATAGGGGGTAATGCCCATAGACAGGCCAACGGTGCCAAAGGCAGAAAAGACTTCAAACCCGATTTCCATCAAGCCAAAAGTTTCAAGATTATTAAGAATAAAGATCGCAATGGCTACGGCAGTCAGGGAGAGAAAAGTAATGGCAAAGGCCCGGCGGGTTGTCTCGGCCGGGATGCGCCGATTAAATAGTATCGTGTTCTTGTCTCCCCGCAAGGTGGCCCAGATCGTGGCAATGATCAAGGCAAAAGTGGTTGTCTTGATTCCGCCGCCGGTTCCCCCGGGACTGGCGCCAACAAACATCAAAAACATCGTGATCAGCAAGGTCGGATTAAAAAGCAGGGAGATGTCTATTGTGTTGAAACCGGCCGTCCTTGGGGTGACCGCCTGGAAGTAGGAGACCAGTACTTTTTCATGGAGGGTGAAATGGCCCAAGGTATTGGGATTGTTATGCTCCAGGGTAAAGAAAACAATTGTCCCGATGGCTATCAGGAGCGTTGTGACTAAGAGGACGATTTTTGAGTGCAAGCTTAGCCGTTTATGTTCAAGAATATCGGCGATGACCATAAACCCGATGCCGCCGATAATGATCAACGAAGTGATTGTCAGGTTGATTACCAGGTCCGTAGCGTAAGGGGTCAGGTTGGCAAATTTGGCGGGGAGGGCAAAGCCGGCATTATTAAAGGCCGAGACAGCGTGAAAGACGGCATATAGTAGACCTTTTTTGACGCCGAGTTCCGGCCACCAGCGGAGAAAAAGGATCAGGGCGCCGATCCCTTCAATTGTGAAAACAATCGTAAAAATCCTTTTCATTACCATGATCACGTCTTTGGTGGAATAAATATTCAAGGCTTCCCTGATGGCCAATTTCTGGGAAATAAAAAGCTTTTGGCGGAAGACTAAAACCATAAAGACGGAAAAGGTCATGTAACCAAGACCGCCAAGCTGCATTAGCCCCATAATGACCACCAGGCCAAAAAGCGAAAAATGTACTCCGGTATCAAGGGTTACCAGCCCGGTTACGCAGGTGGCTGAATTGGCGGTAAAGCAGGCATCAAGAAAATTCGTTGGCAGCCCATGGGCAGAGGCAAGCGGCAATGACAACAATATGCCGCCGACTAAAATCACCAGAAAAAAACTAAGAGCGATGATGATTGGCGGCTTGAGCCTTAACATACGGGGTATATCTTATAACTAACAGGCTTGAAAATCAAATCTCTTTGTTATAGACTCCTTTTGTCATGGAAAAACCAGTGCCAGCCTATTCTGAAGGGTACCGCCGCTCTGCCGTAATTTTTTTCACAATCATCATCTTGGTGCTTTCATTCCTGATCTTGCGCCCGTTTTTTGTGGCTATCATGTCGGCGGCTGCCTTAGCCTATATATTTTACCCGTTATATTTATTATTGCTTAAGCGGATCAGCGATGGGGCGGCCGGCAAGTTTATGGCTGCCTTCTTTACCTGTGCCGTAATCTTGTTGGTGGTCTTGATCCCGATGCTGTTTATGGCCTCGGTTTTGGCTGCGGAAATAAAAAGCGGCTATCAATTTCTTAAAGGTTTCAACCCGCCAACGGAGTGGTCACAAATCAATCTCCCGCCTGTGCTTAATCAATGGTCAAGCTATCTCCCGCAGTTTAAGGAAATTGCTGGGGAATTGACCGCGTATTTCTTTTCTCTGGCACAGGGATTGGTCAAAGGGGTCCCCAATGTCATCTTAAACATTTTTATAACCATCTTTTCGGTTTATTATTTCCTCAAGCATGGCAAGGACCTATATAATTTCTTTTCCGAGGTAATCCCTCTGCCGGATGGCCGCTACAAACAGATCCTTTCGCGTTTTGACGAACTTAGCCGGGGGATGCTGATGGGACAGATTGTTGTCGGTTCCATTCAAGGGGTGCTGGCTTGGCTGGGCTTCTGGTTGTTGGGCGTACCCAATCCGGTAATTTGGGGATTTATGACCGCGATAATTTCCATGATCCCCTTGCTTGGGGCCGCCATGGTTTGGGTCCCGATCGCAGTTTATTTATTGGTCCTGGCTTTAAGCAGCGGAGAATACTGGCGGGCGATTGTGCTGTTTATTTATGGGACAAGCGTGATCAGTTTTATCGATAATTTGTTGAAACCAAAAATTGTTGGTGATCACGCCAAAATCCATCCCCTGATCGTCTTGTTTGGCATTTTAGGGGGGATCCAGCTCTTTGGGCTGCCGGGGATCTTGATTGGTCCGCTTATCCTGACTATTTTTGATGTCGTTATTGAAATCTATAAAGAAATTCTTTAAGCCTGGCTGGCCTGGCGTCCGGCCTCGCCCCAGTTTTCTTTTGGGATGTCTTCAATCACCACAATAACTTTTTCCGGCTGACATTTGGCGACTTCGCAAACGGTTTTTGTGACCTCGGCAATAAGTTTTCCTTTGGTCTGTTCGTCGCGGCCCTTCCACATTTCAATTCTGATAATTGGCATTGCTGTTCCTCCTTATGTTAAGATTGTAGCATGCCGGAGTTGCCAGAAGTAGAGACAATTCGTCGTGGTTTAAGCAAAAATATTGTTGGTAAAACGATTGCCGCCTTTGCCAGTGATACGCCCAAAATGCTCAACCATCCCCAAGCCTTTTATCGCCGGGCACTCGCCGGGAAAAAAATCCTGCGGGTAGGTCGGCGGGCAAAAATGCTGATTTTTGAATTATCACAAGAGAACAATCTTTTATTCCATCTCAAAATGACCGGGCAATTGGTTTATCAGGGGAGAAATAAATGTATTATCGGCGGACATCCAATCAAGGAAGGGTTCCAATGCGCCCAAAACAGGTTTACCCATGGCGAATTCGTTTTTTCCGATAAAACTCATCTGTTTTTTAATGATGTCAGGAAATTTGGCTGGATCAGGCTCTATTCCCATCGCCAATTATCAGACTATCTTGACTCCTTAGGTTTGGGGCCCGAACCCTTGGAAAAAGAGTTTTCTCTTGGCTGGTTGAAAAGGGCTCTGGCCAGGCGTCCCAAGGCCAAGCTCAAGCCCTGGTTAATGGACCCAAAAAATGTAGTCGGCATAGGGAATATTTATAGCGATGAAATCTGTTTTTATGCTAAGGTTCGCCCGGACCGCCGTTTACGTGATTTAACTGAAAAAGAAATAGCCGCCATATATCGGGGCACAAAAATAATTTTAAAAGAGGCCATTAAATATGAAGGGACCTCCATTAGTGATTATGTTAATGCCGCCGGGGAGGCAGGGGCTTACACAAAAAAACTCAAGGTTTATCAAAGGTATGGGAAAAATTGCTTTAAGTGCCGAGGCCAGGTTGCCAAAATAAGGTTAGGGGGCAGGACTGGTTCTTTTTGTCCTCATTGCCAGAAATAATGTATCATCCTTCAAAAATTATTTGTGTCGGCCTTAATTATCGCGATCACGCGGCGGAATTGGCAATGCCCCTGCCTGTTACGCCGATCATCTTTATGAAGCCCCCAACAACTATTATCCACGAAAACCAGGCGATTATTTATCCTGCCCAGACAAACAACCTGCATTATGAGGCGGAATTGGGAGTGGTGATTAAAAACAGGATTAAGGGGATCACCGAGGCGCAGGCGGCCGAAAATATTGCTGGCTTTGTTTGTGCCAACGATGTCACGGCCAGAGATTTACAAAATCAAGACGGGCAATGGACCAGGGCAAAATCTTTTGACACTTTTTGCCCTTTGGGCTCCCGGCCGGCGACTGGGATCAATCCGGATGACCTGGGAATTAAGCTGCTGTTGAATGGCCAGGTTAAACAACAATCTCGGACTTCGAATATGATTTTTAAGGTTAATTATTTAGTCGCTTTTATTGCTTCGATTATGACATTGGAGCCGGGCGATGTTATTATTACGGGGACACCCCCTGGAGTCGGGCCCATGCGGCCGGGGGATACGGTGGCTGTGGAAATCGAAGGGGTCGGGAGATTGGAAAATCGGGTGCTGGCATAATGGTACAGATAACTGGATATAAGAAAAAATCGGAACCAAAGTGGGTCTATTTATTGCTGGCCTTTGCGGTAGCCGGC
>MEUF01000092.1:0-4333 GCA_001771615.1 candidate division WOR-1 bacterium RIFOXYB2_FULL_48_7 | reverse complement strand
TTAAGCCGTTAACAAATATTACCGCTGAAGTAGAAATAGAAAAAGAAGTCGCCAATGTTGTGCCGCCGACAATTTCTGTTGGAATTAATCAGGTGGTTATTTCCAGCGGTATAGAGCAGCACCGGCCGATCGATGACCTTGGCCAGGTAGAGCTGGCACAGGGGATGATCTATTGTTATAGCCGGGTCGCCCTGACGGTCGTGCCGCAGACAATCAGCCATTGCTGGTATGGGCCCAAAGGGAACCTTATCGCGGAAATAAAATTGACTATTGCCCGTAATCCGGCCGATACCTGGAGTTATGTCGGCCTGGCTAATGGTGGGCGGGGCAATTGGACAGTCATCATCAAAGCGGCAGATGGGACAGAGTTGGCTAAAAAACAGTTTCAGGTCATTTAAAAATTGCGGATGACCAGCATCTGGCCAATAGTTATTTGATTGGTCGCTATTTCCGGGTTTTCTCTGAGCAGGGTTTCTCTTTGGATGCCGAATTTGTTAGCCAGATATTCTGGGTTGGTTTCCTCTGGAAATCGGACCTGATAAAACTTGAGGGGTGGGACATACGAACCACCGGCGGTGCTTAAACTCATTTGTTGGCTCTCCTTTCTTCTTTCTTGATGTTGCTCTACATGTATCTTCGTCAATGAAAGGGCTAAACTTGCATATAATAGTGTAATATTATTACCATGAATCGAATCTTTGTCTGCCTGATTTCCTGGCTGCTTTGCCTTGCTGGCTTGTTAGCCGCGCCGGCCTTGGGTAAAAATCAAAGCCGTGTCCCGTTTCTTTGCCAGGCCCCTTATGGAAATTGGGCCCAACCATGGCAAGATGCCTGTGAAGAAGCCGCGCTCCTTATGGCAGCCTATCATACCCAAGGAAAACTTTTGACCAATAAGGCCGGCAAAGCCGAGATTCTCAAAATGGTTGCCTACCAACGCCGGCATTTTGGCGGCCATTATGATCTGACCGCCCAACAAGCGGTTGATTTGGCTAATGGATATTTCCCTGGGCAAAAATTATTATTGATGCAGGATGTAAAACTTCCGCAACTGATCGCCTATTTGGATGAAGGAAATATTATCGTTGCTCCCATGGCCGGAAAACTGTTGCATAATCCTTTTTTTACTCCACCTGGACCGGCCTATCATTACCTGGTGATCATTGGGTTTGATCCGATTAATAAAGAATTTATTACCAATGATCCGGGGACCAGGCGGGGTAAGGGATATCGTTATAAATACTCTGTATTATATAACGCTATTCATGATTGGACGGGCGATAAGCGCACAATCAATTCCGGCCGCAAAAATGTTATTGTGGTAAAATAAATCAAGTATCACTTGCGCCCGTAGCTCAACTGGATAGAGTATTAGCCTCCGAAGTCCCGACGATCCGCAGATGGCGGATGTCGGGATCCCGATGATGCCATAATAAAATATAATTATGATCATCGGGACTAAGGGTGAGGGTTGTGTTGAATTGATTCCAATAAGAATGGGCCCATAGCTCAACTGGATAGAGTATCAGCCTCCGAAGCTGAGGGTTGAGAGTTCAAATCTCTCTGGGCCCATTCTTATTAGAACGCGCAATCTTGCTTTGAAATTCTTGCCATTAGTTATCGATACCTTCTTATGAGAGCCAGTAGCACAAACACTGCCTTGCGAATAGTTGGCCAAAAAGCTGCCAAGCAAGACACTTCTAAACCCTTGCAACTGATGCAGAGGCAAAGAACAGTTAACCAGCAGGTTGTCGCCTGGATGACTCGACATGATATGCATCGAACATTGACAGTTGATGCTTGTGCCGGGATTGAAGGCAGCCTGTGGGCAGTTCACGAGCGGGGTGGGAGATGGATTGGTAATGAAATCGCCGAAGGCGATGTTTCGCTGCTTGAAGGGACGGTTCGCGGAATACAGAATTCAAGGATATCCGTAATCCATGAAGACGCCCATCATCTGTCTCTGGATGATAAGATGGCAGATTTTTATCTATTTGTCTTTGCCCTTGCCCATTTACGAACATTTGATGCCCTAAAAGAAGCTAGCCGAATTATCAAGGATGAGGGCCGAATTGCTATCTGTTGCCCAGGTCCCACTTATTGGATTATGGATATCATGATCAGTGTGGCTTTAACCCAGCATGGCATATCACCCGGAACACCGGTTGATCAGGTCTTAAGGTCACGCCCAAACTTAACAAAAAACATAACTAATTTTGCGGCGAACGTGTTGGCTCCGGTTGGTATGACCCCCTGGGAGTACGCGCAATTTATCCTAAAAACAAATTTTGGCGTGCGCAGCTTTGATGAGTTTATCGGTGCTCTGGAACGTTCTGCCGGCGGATTTAAAAAAGGCGCCAAAGATTGGTGGTATAGCCAACGTTGTCGTTTGGATGTCATGTATTGGGATAATCTGCTTGCCTGCATCAAAAAATTAAAGCTTGTGCCGGTCAGAATGGGTGTTATGCCGCTGGCTGAGGTTTCCAGAAGCAAGGGTGAGCTTGATTGGGTGGTTGGCAGAATATTTGATTGTGAAATCGCACCAGAAAATCTTTATCGGAGCGAACTTGAGCAGATGTTCTCACGATCAGAAATTCGTGGGTTAACTGATGGCGTGGCCGCAAGAAAGATGGTTTATGGTCGGACTTTGTTGTTAAAAAAAGCCGGCTAGCTTCTCCTCAATAGCTTGCTATAATAAGCCCATGGATTTTATTAAATTCCTTGGTACGGCTGGGGCCAGAGTTGTCGTCGCCAAACAATTGCGGGCCTCTGGCGGCATCTGGTTATCACTTGACGGGACAAACCTGTTGATTGATCCCGGTCCAGGCTGTCTTGTCCATTGCTTCAGCTCACACCCCAAACTTGACCCGACAACTTTAGACGGCATAATTCTTACCCACAAACATCTTGACCATGCCGCAGACATCAATACGATGATGGAAGCCATGACCATCGGGGGAAAAGAGCGCCGAGGGGTGGTTTTGGCCCCGGGCGATGCCTTGGGGGGTGATGACCCGGTCGTACTCAAATACAACCGGAATTATGTCGCCGGTATAGAAGTCTTGCAGGAAAAAGCGAGCTATAAAGTCGGACAGATAAAAATAACAACACCAGTCAAACATATTCATGGGGTAGAAACCTATGGCTTGATGATTGAAGGGAAAAGAACCAAGCTTGCCTACATAACGGATACAAAATATTTCCCGGAACTAGCTGGCCATTATAGGGCGGAAATAGTGGTTATCAGTGTCTTAAGCACCACCCAAACACCCTTTGACCATCTTAATATTGAAAATGTGAAATTGCTGGTTAATCAGATAAGACCAAAGCTGACTATTTTGACCCATTTTGGCGTCTGGCTGCTGGAGGCGGGGCCGGAAACAGTGGCAGCAGACTTGTCCAAGGAATTGAAATGTAAGGTTGTTGCGGCTCGGGACGGAGAGGAAATCCTAATAGATTGACCACTTGTTATCTAGGACTTATTTTTGTATAATGCCAAAGTTGTCGTTATGAATAAAAATATTAACCAATTCAGAGTGCTGATTTTACTGGGCATTGTGTCCCTCTCTGTTTTTGTCTTAATGCAAATGCCGATTACCCTTGGCCTTGATTTGCAGGGCGGGACCCGTCTGGTTTTTGAAGGATTGAATACGGAAAAAGTCAAAGTTAGTGATGATGCCATGGCTGGAGTGGTGGCCGTTATCCGCAACCGGATTGACGGTTTGGGTGTGACTGAGCCAACTATTCAGCGCAAAGGGAAGGACCAGGTTATTGTTGAACTTCCCGGCATCAAGGACCCGGAGAGAGCGATTAACTTAATCGGTGATACGGCCCTCCTGGAATTTGTCGAAGCGGAGTGGCTGCCTAATGCTTCGTCCAATGTTTCCGAAAGCAAAATAAAAGAGTTTTTTGGCCAGGATGCCCGGTTATCATCTGTCAAAGAGATAAAGGATGGTCGGGTCATCAGGGATACACCGATTGTCTTGAAAAAGACAGTCTTGACTGGAGCCGACCTTAAAGGGGCTTGGCCGGGGCTTGATCAATATGGTAATCCGGTAGTTGATATTGAATTCAATGATAAAGGGGCAGGGATCTTTGCCGAAGTGACCGCTCGCTCTGTCAACAAACCCATCGCCATTGTACTAGATAAAAAAATAATATCCGCTCCCAGTGTCCGGGAACCGATCCCCTCTGGTAAAGCGCAAATTTCCGGTGATTTTTCGGCCGGGGATGTTCAGGACATGATCATCAAGCTAAAAGCTGGCTCGCTCCCCATCCCGGTCCATCTGATCGAAACCAGGGTTGTTGGCCCGTCTTTAGGCAAAGATTCTATTGA
>MEUF01000091.1:6001-7075 GCA_001771615.1 candidate division WOR-1 bacterium RIFOXYB2_FULL_48_7 | reverse complement strand
AAAACCACCTCTTTATCTTCATAACCTGATAAATGGGTAGCCAGGTCAGCTGGGACAGCAAACTTGATGCCGTCACATTCAAAAAAATAGGTCTGATCTTTTTTGCTGATCTTCCCCTTTAAGAAGTTCATCGGCGGTGAGCCGACAAACCCGGCCACAAAACGGCTGCGCGGCCGGTCGTAAACTGTCAGCGGGACATCTGCTTGTTGCAATTCACCATTAAGGATAACAGCCATCCGCTGGCCCAGCGTCATCGCCTCAACCTGATCATGAGTAACGTAAATGATGGTGGCCTGCAGGCGTTTATGGATCCGCTGTAATTCAGCCCGCATCTGGACCCTTAATTTGGCATCCAAATTGGAAAGCGGTTCATCCATCAAAAAGACTTGCGGGTTGCGGACTATTGCCCGGCCCAAGGCGACTCGCTGCCGCTGTCCGCCGGAAAGTTGCTTTGGCAAACGGTCAAGCAAAGTATTCAAGCCCAAAATTTCGGCGGCTTCTTGTACCCGAATTTCAATGTCTTTTTTGGAAATCCCGCGCAGTCGCAAGCCAAAGGCCATATTGTCGTAGACCTTCATATGCGGATACAGAGCATACGATTGAAAGACCATGGCAATATCGCGGTCCTTGGGTGGCACATCGTTGATTAGCCGGTCGCCAATGTAGATTTTGCCTTGTGAAACCTCTTCCAATCCGGCCACCATTCTTAGCGTGGTGGTCTTGCCGCAACCAGAGGGCCCGACCAGAACCACAAATTCCTTATCCTTGATTTCTAAACTTATATCTTTGACCGCAACAACATCATTAAAAAACTTGTAAACGTTTTCCAGTAAAACTCTTGCCACTTTTATAGCTCCTTACCAAGGTTGGCCAGCTCGATCGCCGAAAGCGCCGCGGCAAAACCTTTATTGCCGGGCTTGGCGCCGGCCCGTTCCAGCGCTTGTTCCAGATTATCCGTAGTTAAAATCCCAAAAATCACCGGCGTGCCACTGTCCAAAGCCACCTTGGCAATCCCTTTCGCAGCTTCCGAAGCAACATATTCAAAATGCGGAGTGGCTCCGCGAATGACCGCTC
>MEUF01000091.1:0-5937 GCA_001771615.1 candidate division WOR-1 bacterium RIFOXYB2_FULL_48_7 | reverse complement strand
TCCGGGGACCCAAACAATGGTAATATTGCTTTCCTTTGCCCCATGTCGTTTGAGGCAGTCTTCAGCCCCACCCAACAAGCCCTTGGAAACCAGCTCATTAAACCGGGAAACGACTATCGCGACCTTAATTTTACTGGCATCCAAATTCCCTTCAATAATTTTAACCATGCTTCTCATCCTCCTTAAAAATATGCCCCATCTTACAGACCTTGGTTTTTAAATAGCGTTCATTAAATTTATTGGGAGCGACCTCGATCGGCAGACGCTCAACAATTTCCAGGCCGTAGCCTTTAAGGCCAACCACTTTTGTCGGGTTATTGGTCAACAATCTGATTGTTGTAAGTCCCAGGTCAACCAAGATCTGCGCTCCGGTCCCGTAATCACGCAGGTCAGCGGCAAAACCCAGGGCCTCATTGGCCTGGACAGTATCCATCCCCTGCTCCTGCAGCTCATAGGCGCGCAGCTTTTCTTTTAACCCGATCCCCCGCCCTTCCTGACGCATATAAAGCAGGACCCCCTGTCCGGTAAAGTTTATCCGTTCCAGGGATTTGTCCAGTTGCTCGCCACAATCACAGCGCAGGGAACCAAACACATCCCCGGTCAAACATTCCGAATGGACCCGGACCAGAACATCTTTTTTCCCGCGCACGCTCCCCTTGACCAGCGCCAAATGCAGTTCACCGGTCAAGAGATCTTCATAACTGTAGGCCGTAAAATCACCGTGCTTTGTTGGCAAATTAATTTTGGACACCTGGCGGACCAGTTTTTCATTTTTCAGCCGATAGGAGATCAGGTCGGAAATGGTCACAAGTTTTAGGTTGTGTTGTTTGGCAAATTCGGTCAATTGAGGGATCCTGGCCATGGTTCCGTCGGAATTAATAATTTCACAGATAACGGCGGCGGGATAGAGCCCAGCCAATTTGGCTAAATCAACTGCCGCTTCCGTGTGCCCAGCCCGCTTGAGCACCCCGCCTTCTTTTACCCGCAGGGGGAAAAGATGGCCGGGAGAAACCAGGTCTTCTTTGGTTGATCGGGGATTGATCAACACCTCAATTGTTTTGGCCCGATCAGCGGCCGAAATACCGGTAGTAATGCCCTGTTTGGGGCTGGCATCGACAGAAACGGTAAAAGCCGTTTTCAGCGGTTCACGGTTATCGTCAACCATTTGCCTGAGCTCCAACTGATCAAGCCGTTCCCCGCTGATGGGGATACAGACAAGCCCTTTGGCCTGGGAAATCATAAAGTTGATTGAATCTGGAGTGATTTTTTCAGCCGCAATGACCAAGTCGCCTTCATTTTCCCTGTCAGCATCATCCACCACTACAACCATCCGGCCATTCTGAATTTCCCGGATTGCCTCTTCGATAGTGTTAAATTTTATCTTCCCTTCGGTTGGCATTGATTAGTTATCCGTCCAACCCATGGGCAGGATACCGATACGTGACATCATCTCTTCGGTAATGCCGCGCGGTTCACCCCGGAGGTGTTTTTCTATATATTTTGAAATCAAATCCACTTCGAGATTGACCTTGTCGCCAATCCCCTTTTTGCCCAGAGTGGTTGTTTTAACAGTTTGCGGGATGACCGACACAAAGAGCAGACCATCGCGAAAGTCCGCCACGGTCAAGCTAATGCCGTCAATCGCCACAGAACCTTTTTGGACCAGGTATTGTAGAACATCGCTCGGCACGGAAAAGTAAAAATCAAGGCCTTCGCCGCTGGTGACCTTGTTTTTTATTTCCCCGACTCCATCGATATGTCCAGTCACCAGATGGCCTCCCAGCCGTCCGGCCACCGGCAAGGCCTTTTCCATATTGACTTTTTCGCCGATTTTGACATCGCTAAAGGTTGATTTTTTGATGGTTTCTTGGGAGAGATCGAATTCGGCAAAACCGCGGCGGACATGGGTGACAGTCAGACAAACACCGTTGATGGCAATACTATCTCCAACCTTGACATCGTCAAAGAATTTCCCGCCTGAAACAGCGATTTTAGCTGCCTGGGCGCCGCGAATGAGCGAGGCCACGATCCCAACCTGCTCAATAATACCGGTAAACATAGCTAAATTTTATCATGAAAACCGGTATTGCTCAAGCCGGCCGAACGGTGGTTAAATAGGTGCCAAGTATCCCATTGATAAATTTGGCGGCTTCGGCAGTGGAATAACGTTTAGCCAGTTCGACGGCTTCATTAATAATGATCGCTTGGGGGGTGGTCCCCTCCTTTAATTCGTAGATGGCCAATCGTAAAATACTTAAATCAACCTTGCCAATTCTGTCTAAGGGCCAACCTTTGGCCAATTGCTTGATGGTTTCATCTGTTTCTGCCCGTTCCTTCCAGGCCGCCTTGGCCAATTCCCGGGCAAATTTTTTAGTCTCGGGGATAAAATCTTCTTCTTCAAAAAGGTTATTGATCGCTTCGGCAATATCGGTGCCGCTGACTTCGGTTTGGTACAATGCCTGCATGGACAGGCGGCGTGAGGTCCTTCGCTTACCCATTACTTGCTGCCAAAGTATTCTTCAACAAATTTAGTGGTGATGACTCCGCGGCGGAAGGCTTCGTTCCGCAAGACTTTAAGATGGAAAGGGATCGTGGTATGGACACCAACTATAACGTACTCATCAAGTGCTCGCTCCATCCGGTTGATCGCTTCGTTGCGGTCATGACCCCAGACAATTAATTTGGCAATCAGCGAATCATAATTGGGCAGGATCTTATAACCAGCATAGGCATGGCTATCTACCCTGACTCCCAACCCGCCTGGCGCATGGTAGGCCTTTATTTCCCCGGGGCTGGGCATAAAATTACGGGTATAGTCTTCCGCATTGATGCGGCATTCAATGGCATGGCCCTTAAATTTCACATCTGCCTGTTTGAGCTGCAGCTTTTCTCCGGCCGCTACGGCAATTTGTTCACGGATGATATCTGTATCGGTGATCATTTCTGTCACCGGGTGCTCTACCTGGACCCGGGTATTCATTTCCATAAAATAAAAGTGCCCATGCTTATCATAGAGAAATTCAATTGTCCCGGCACTGTGATAATTGACTGCTTTGGCCGCCTTAACCGCCGCCTCACCCAGTTTACGCCTGATTTTGTCATCAATGACCGGCGAGAGGGCTTCTTCGATTAATTTTTGATGGCGGCGCTGGATAGAACAGTCTCGTTCTCCCAGATAAATGGTATTGCCCTGGCGGTCAGCCAAAATTTGGACTTCAATGTGACGGGGATCTTCAATATATTTTTCCAGATATACTTCCGGATTTCCAAAAGCTGCCCCCGCCTCTGTCCGAGCCATCCGCATCAAATGGATAAATTCCTCCGGCTTCCAGGCAACCCGCAAACCCTTGCCCCCGCCACCAGCCGTGGCCTTGATTGCCACCGGATAACCGATTTTATCGGCAAATTTCTTGGCTTCCTGCTCATCGGCAATGGTTCCGTCGGTCCCGGGAACGATCGGCACGCCAGCCTTGGAAACGGTTTTTCGGGCGGTGGCCTTGTCACCCATCTTTTCCATGGCTTCGATCGGTGGTCCGATAAAAACTATCTTATGCGAATCACAGATTTCCACAAACTTGGCATTTTCCGCCAGAAAACCATAACCGGGGTGGATAGCCTGGGCGCCGGAAACCTCAGCCACACTGATAATGCTGGGAATATTAAGGTAACTCTGGTTCGGAGCAGCTGGCCCGATGCAATACGCTTCATCGGCAATTTTGACATGCAGCGAATCCTTATCAACTTCAGAGTAGACCGCAACAGTGGCGATCCCCATTTCCTTGGCCGCCCGGATGATCCGGACCGCAATCTCTCCACGATTGGCAACTAACAGCTTTTTAAACATGTGAATCGGATTTTAACATATTCTTAAAAAAATGTCAGGTAAAGCATGACAAGGGAGATAGCGCTAAAGCTGACAATTGTCACCCAGGAGATAAAATTGGTCAGCGGACCGTTGGCATATGGCCCCATTAATTTCTTATCATTAATCAATTTCAAAATCACAATAAAGATACCCGGCAAAACAATCGTATTTAACGCTTGCGAGGCAGTTAAGATGAACATTATTGGTATGCTGGGGATCAAAACCATTATGGTGCAGGCCAATAAACAAAAACCGATAATTGAGTAAAAAAGCGGCGCTTCCTTAAAAGATGCGTTTACTTTTCTCTCCGTGCCCAAAACCTCGGTAATGGCATAGGCGGTCCCCATGGTGATCACGCAGACCCCAAGCAATGAAGCGTTCAGCAAGCCCCAGGCAAAGAGATGCTTAGCAAATTCTCCCAGCAGCGGGCCCAGGGCCTTGGCTGCATCAACGGCCGTTTCCACCCTAGCACCGTTGACAAAAAGAGTCGCCGCCGCTGAAATAATAATGAAATAGGCAACCAGATCGGTCCAGAAAGCGCCAAAGATAATATCTAATCTGGCATTTTTCAGGTTTCGTTTACCGACCCCTTTGTCGACAAAATAAGATTGCACAAAGAACTGTCCCCAGACCGTTAAAGTGGTTCCGATTAAGGCCGTGGCCATAAAAAGATATTCTCTATTCACCGGCAACGTGGGGATAAAGCTGCCCCGCAGCATAGCTGGAATGTCCGGCCTGGCAATAAAACCATTGATCAGATAACAGAAAAAAAGCACACAGGAAGTCAAAAAGATATTTTGGACAAAATTGAAGCTGCCACGTAAAATAACCGTCCAAATCAATAGGACAAATATCGGCACAAAGATCAACCGAGGAATGGCATAGATGTCGGCGACCGCCGCGATACCGGCCACATCGGCTAAAATATTGGAAAAGTTTGTCAGGAAGACCAAGGCGATCAGGATCACGGCAAAACGTAAGCCCAATTTTTCCCTGATCAGATCACCCAACCCCTTGCCAGTCACCACCCCCAAACGCATCCCCATTTCCTGCGTCACATAAAGCATCCCGGTAATAACGATAAGGATCCAGAGCATCTGGTAGCCAAAGTGCGCCCCAACAATCGAATAGGTCGCCACGCCGCCGGCATCATTATCGGCGGTTCCCGTGATAATCCCCGGCCCGACCACCGATAAAAAAACCAGCAGCCGAATCCGCCAATAGTGCCAATCCCGGCCAAAGAACCATTTACGATTTGTCATCTTTAACCCAACATATTCTTTTTCCGCCGCGAATGTGGCGGGAGGATAAGGTCAATCACGTCATCGACCGTGACAATACCCAGTATTTTCCCCTCTGGGTCAACAACGGGAACAGCCAGGAGATTGTATTTGGAGATTACATCCGAGAGCTCTTTTTGGTTCATTTCCGGAGTGACCGTAATTGGTTCCCTGATCATAATTTCGGTAATCAGTTTTTCGGGTGGAGCCACAATCAGGCTGCGCAGGGACAGCACCCCCACTAGCCGCTCCTGTTCGTCAATCACATAGAGATAATAAATTGTTTCTGCGTCAGGCGAATGTTCGCGCAGGCGCGCGATTACCTGTTCCACCGTCAGATTATTGGGCAAAGTCACAAATTCGGTTGTCATCAAACCACCGGCAGTTTCATCGCGATGTTTGAGCAGCTTGCGGATCTCGGTCGCCTTGCGCACCTTCATCAGACGAAGCAACTCTTCGGCCTTTTCGACTGGCAAGTCACCGATGATATCGGCCGCTTCGTCAACTGGCATTTTTTCCAGAATATTGAGCGATTTTTTTGTTTCCAGTGTGGTAATCAAGACCGCCCCAAGCATCGGTTCAAGCTCATGTAAGGCTTCTGAAGCAGTTTTATCAGACAGTTTTTCAAATATGGCCGTCCGCTGGTCGGTACGCACCTGGGAAATAATTTGGGCAACATCGGCCGGATGCAGATCAGTAATATTTTCTTTTGGGATGGCAATTTGCCCGCCAGAAAGGTTTTGCACATGGTCCCAGCCAATCAATTGCTCGGGAATCGTTTTACCGAACAAA
>MEUF01000090.1:20746-23593 GCA_001771615.1 candidate division WOR-1 bacterium RIFOXYB2_FULL_48_7 | reverse complement strand
GCCAGCCGTCACTGAAACAAAAGCAGATTTATGCCCTGCTCAAGCAAGCCCAACAAAGAGCGATCAAGGCGGTCAAAGCCGGGGTTACCTGCCGGGAAATTGACCTGGTTGCCAGACAATATATCCAGAACCACTGTGCCCTCTATTGCCATTTGACAAACAAACAATGCTCCGGAGATTGTTTTGTCCACACTACCGGTCACGGGATTGGCCGCCAGGTCCACCAGGAGCCGAAAATTTCGCTCCGCAATCATTATCGCTTAAAAGCGGGACAGGTAATCACTATTGAGCCAGGAATTTATATCAAAGGGTGGGGTGGGATGAGAATTGAGGATATGGTGCTGGTCACAAATAAAGGTTGTGAGGTATTAACCAGATGAAGAATATTGCTATTATTGTCGCCGGGGGCAAGGGGAAAAGAATGGGCCAGCCAAAGCAATTCCTGCCGATTAAGGGACGCCCCATGCTGGCCTGGACAGTGGCCGCTTTTGACCGGGCCAAAATTATTAACGGGATCATCCTGGTGGTCAGTAAAGAGCAATTACGCCAGGCAATGAAAATCAAATCGCCCAAAATCCTGGCGGTGACTGTTGGCGGCGAGGAGCGGTTTGATTCGGTCAGCAACGGCCTGGCCTTGCTGCCGCCTTCTGCCCAATTTGTGGTCATTCATGACGGCGCCCGTCCCGCCATTACCCCGGAAATCATCAGCCGCTCCATCACCGAGGCAAAAAAAACCGGCGCCGCAGTTGTTGGCGTACCGGTCAAGGATACGGTCAAAAGGGTGGCCACCTTTGATGCTCACGTAATCCAGGAAACGCTTGATCGCTCTGTCCTCTGGCAGGCACAGACCCCCCAAACTTTTCTGGTCAAGATAATTCGTCAAGCTTACGCGCAAATGGCCAGCGGGAATAAGCGCCACGTGACTGATGATAGTATATTGGTTGAAAAACTGGGGATAAAGGTTAAAATGGTTATGGGGTCATATTTCAACCTCAAGGTTACTACCCCGGAAGATCTGGCCATTATGTCCGTCATTCTTGGTAGAAGGAGTAAGTAATGGGTAATTATTTGATTGACAGTTTTTTTGCTCTTTTGAGCAATTTTGCTTTTATGGCGGTGTTTGTCTCCTGGTTTGTTGCCCAGTCATTAAAGGTTTTGATCTACTGGTTTGAAGATGGTAAATTCAATTTGTGGCATTTTTTTGAAGCCGGCGGCATGCCCTCCGCCCATTCCGCCTCTGTGACCGCTTGTACTCTGGCTGTTGGCCTGACCCAGGGCTGGCAATCACCGCTGTTTACGATTTCCTTGGTCTTTGCCCTGATCGTTATGTACGACGCCACCGGCGTACGTCGGGCGGCCGGCAAACAGGCAGAGATACTCAACAAGATAGTTGACGATATCTATGCCAATGGTAAGGTCAGAATTGAAAAACTGCGGGAAATCCTGGGGCATGACCCGATCGAAGTCTTTGCCGGCGTCACGCTGGCCACCATTATTACCCTGGCCACTTATTATGTCTACTTTGCTAGATAAAATTAAATTGCCAGAAACGCTCAAGGAGCTTTCGGCTAAGCAACTAGAACAGGTCGCCGCCGAAGTCAGAGAAAAAATTGTCTCGACAGTAGCTAATACCGGCGGACATCTGGCTCCCAGTTTAGGAGCGGTTGAGCTGGCCGTGGCCCTCCATGCCACCTTTGACAGCCCAAAAGATAAAATCATTTGGGATGTCGGCCACCAGGCCTATGCCCATAAAATCCTGACAGGCCGCCTGGATAGATTTGATACTTTGCGCCAGTCGGGTGGGCTGTCCGGTTTTCCAAATGCGGCTGAAAGCCAGCATGATCCCTTTACTGTCGGTCATGCCTCAACCTCTATTTCCCAGGCCCTCGGCCTGGCCAAGGCCAGAGAATTAAATGGTGACGATTATCAGGTGGTCGCAATTATCGGCGATGGCTCGCTCTCCGGCGGACTTTCATATGAAGGCGTAAATAATGTCGGCATCCTTAAGTCCAACATGATTGTCATCCTCAACGATAACGAGATGTCGATTTCCCGCAATGTCGGCTCAATCTCCAGCTATTTGACCCAATTCACCACCAGTAACGCATACGTCGACCTGCGCAATCGGATCGAGAAACTGGTCAAACGTGTCCCGAGGGTCGGCACGTCACTCTTTGAAGCGGCCAAAAGGCTAAAAGATCGGACAAAGCATATCGTCGTCAGCTTTAAGGTTGATGTTATTTTTGAGGAGCTTGGTTTTAAATATTTTGGGCCGATCGCCGGCCATAATATCCCCTTGATTATGAGTACCTTGACCCATGCCAAAGATATTCCCGGACCAGTGCTGATCCATGTCCTGACTAAAAAAGGGAAGGGGTACAAGCCGGCCGAAGTAGACCCGACCAGGTTCCATGGGACCGGGCCGTTTAATCGGCAAACGGGCGAATCTTTGGGCGAACAAAAACAGACCTACACATCAATTTTTGGTCAAACGGTGGCCAAACTGGGCGAACACAATGACAAACTGGCGGCTGTCACGGCGGCTATGCTTGACGGGACCGGCCTGGAATTGTTCTGCGCGCAGCATCCGGAACGGTTTTTTGACGTCGGCATTGCCGAAGAACATGCCGTAACGTTTGCGGGCGCCCTGGCTAAGGGAGGTTTCCACCCGATTGTTGCCGTCTATTCCACTTTTTTGCAGCGGGCTTATGATGAAATAATCCACGATGTCTGTCTGCAAAACCTGCCGGTGACCTTTGCGGTTGACCGGGCAGGGATTGTCGGCGAAGATGGAGCAACCCATAATGGGATATTTGATATCGCTTACTTGCGGACGCTCCCCAATAT
>MEUF01000090.1:0-20737 GCA_001771615.1 candidate division WOR-1 bacterium RIFOXYB2_FULL_48_7 | reverse complement strand
GGCACCGAAAAACGAACAGGAATTACAAAATCTTTTATTCACGGCGCTGCACCATCCAGGTCCCATGGCCATCAGATATCCCCGCGGAGAAGGGAACGGCTTACCGGTCGATGGCAACTTCGAATTAATAGAGATCGGTAAGGCGGAAACGGTACACAAGTCCAGGGTACAAAGCCCAAAGTCCAAAGTCGCTTTATTGGCTTATGGATCAATGGTCATCCCGTCCATAGAGGCGGCCAGCCTATTGGAAAAAGAAGGGATCGCGGTTAAGGTGATCAATGCCAGATTTGTTAAACCGCTTGATAAAAAAGCCATCTGCAAAGCTGCTGAAAATTACGATTTAATCGTCACCGTCGAAGAAGGGATCAAGGAAGGTGGTTTTGGTTCAGCGGTCACGGAGCTGCTGCAGAACGAAGGCTTCAAGTCTAAGGTCTGCCGGCTGGGGCTGCCAACTGAATTTATTGAACATGGGAAGCGAGCCGAGGTCTTGGCCAAATACGGATTATCTGCAGGCGGGATTTATCACAGCATCAAGGGACAATTATGAAAACTGATATTGAAATTGCCCAAAAAGCCAAATTAAAAAATATTGTGGAGATCGCTAAAAAGGCCGGGATCAATTTAAGTGACGTCGAATTACACGGTTGCTATAAGGCTAAAATCAATTTAAAAGATATTTCCCAAAATGCCAAAAAGAAGGACGGCAAATTGATTTTGGTTACCGCTATGACCCCGACTCCGCAAGGCGAGGGCAAAACCACCACAACCATCGGCCTGGCTCAAGCCTTAAATACTCTTGGGAAAAAAGCCTTTGTTTGTATCCGCGAACCATCACTTGGTCCGGTCATGGGGATGAAGGGCGGGGCGGCCGGCGGAGGCTATGCCCAGGTCTTGCCGATGGAAGACATTAATCTTCACCTGACGTCCGATATGCATATGATTACTTCGGCCCATAACCTGTTAGCCGCCATGGTTTACAACCATATTTACCAGGGTAACGAGCTTATGATTGATGAATCACGCATGGTCTGGCGGCGAGTCATGGACATGAACGATCGTTCACTGCGCGGCCAGTTCGATATTACTGCCTCCTCGGAAGTTATGGCGATACTTTGCCTGTCGAAAAACCTAACCGATATGAAAGAGCGACTGGGTCGGATTATCGTGGCATATAACAAAGAAGGAAAACCTGTCAGGGCCAGCGACCTCAAGGCCAATGGGGCGATGGCCTTGTTGATGTATGACGCTCTAAAACCAACACTGGTCCAAACCCTGGAAGGCGGGCCGGCTTTTATCCATGGCGGGCCATTTGCCAATATTGCCCACGGCTGTAACTCGATCGTGGCGACGCGCCTGGCCCTGAAACTTGCGGATTATGTCGTGACCGAAGCCGGATTTGCCTCTGATTTGGGAGCGGAAAAGTTTTTTGATATCAAATGCCGAATTGGTGATTTTAAACCCCAGGTTGCCGTCCTGGTGGTGACAAAACAGGCCATTGAACGGCACGGTTATGACAATATCGCGAAGCATATTGAAAATATCAGGGCCTTTGGGGTCAACCCGGTCATGGCCATAAATCGCAAAGCCTCTGACTCCGACGCTGAAATTGCGGAGATTCAAAATAAGTGCCGGCAATTCAATGTCCCATGTCCAACGTCCGATGTCTGGGCAAAGGGGGGCAAGGGGGGGAAGGGGCTGGCCGAAGCAGTCATATCCGCCTGTGAAACAAAGTCTGGCTATCATCCGCTTTATGAACTGACTCTGCCGATCAAAGAAAAAATCGAACTGATCGCTCGTGAGGTTTATGGGGCGGATGGGATCAATTGGACAGAGGACGCCATACTTGACCTGGAGCTGTTAAATAATATTGGTTTTGCCGCTGTCCCGGTTTGTATTGCAAAAACACAATATTCGCTTTCTGATAATTCCAAGTTGTACGGCCGGCCGACCGGTTTCCGAATAACCATCAAGGGCTTAAAACCTTCTGCAGGCGCAGGCTTTATTGTCGCTTATGCGGGTGATATTATGACTATGCCTGGCCTGCCTAAACACCCGGCCGCAGAGAACATGGATATCACTGAAGCAGGGAAAATTACCGGGCTTTTTTAGAAATGATAAACAAAAAAAGAATTGCCAAAGCCATCAAAGAGATCCTGGCCGCGATTGGGGAAGACGTTAATCGGGCTGGGCTGCGTGAAACCCCTCAACGGGTGGCCGACATGTATGAAGAGCTGTTTGCCGGGTTACATTATGATCCAGCCAAAGAATTGACCATCTTTAAACAGGGAGAGCACGAAGAGATGGTCATGGTCAAAGACATCCCGTTTTTTTCGATTTGCGAACATCACCTGGTCCCGTTTGCCGGTAAAGCCCACGTCGTATATATCCCGACCAGGGGAAATATTACCGGCCTCTCCAAATTAATCAGAGTAGTTGAGGGCTTTGCCAAACGACCGCAAGTCCAGGAACGCCTGACCGGCCAAATAGCTGACAGCTTGATGAACAAGCTAAAACCCCGGGGAGTTTTGGTGGTCATTGAGGCCGAACACCTCTGCATGTCGATGCGTGGCGTAAAGAAGCCGGGGACTAAGGCAGTTACTTCAGCTGTCCGTGGGGTCTTTTGCCAGGACGCCAAGGCCCGGGCAGAAGCCTTATCATTAATTAAGTAATTTCCCTTCGATAATCGATCGGAATAGCGCTCCAGTAGAGGGATTAAAACCTTGCGGGTCATTTGGCTGTTTGAGAAATTGTTCCCTGACTTTGACCCCCAATTGTTTCCCCAACTCAACCCCCCATTGGTCAAAGCTGTTGATTCCCCAGACAAAACCTTTGACTACCGTCCGATGTTCGGTGAGGGCCAATAATAGCCCGGCAGTGAAGGGGGTAAGTTGATTGATTAAAAATGAACTTGATGGTCGATTGCCCGGGAAGACCTTATGCGGGACCAGCTCCTCAATTTCATCGGCATTTAATTTACCTTGGCTGACCAATTCCTCTCTAACCTCATCGGCTGTCTTGCCAAAAGCCAGCGCATCAGGTTGGGCCAGAAAATTACATAATAACTCACGCTGATGGTCGACAGCAGTTGCGGAATTTGTGCCGACTTGATATTGGGAGTTGATCGCGGCAATAAAATCAGCTGGAATTACCATTCCCTGGTGAATAAGCTGGTAAAACGAGTGTTGCCCGTTGGTCCCCGGCTCGCCAAAAACCACTTCGCCAGTGGCAAAAGCAACCGGCCGGCCATAAACATCGACCCGCTTGCCATTGCTTTCCATCTCCACCTGTTGTGTGTGCGGAGCTAATTTTAATAATGCCTGGGCGTAGGGGAGGAGCGCTCTTTCATGATAGCCCAAAAAGTTTATATTCCAGATATCTATTAAGCCGGCAATCACCGGGATATTATTTTCCAGCGGGGCTAGAAGAAAATGCTCATCCAGCCAGGCGGCCCCCTTAAGGATCTGTTCGAAATTTTCATACCCCAGAAAAAGGGAGAGGGGGACCGCGCCTACAGCCGAAGCAGCGCTAAAACGACCGCCAACCCAATCCCAAAAGCCAAACATGTTGGCCGGATCGATCCCGAACTCGCTGACCAACTTTTCTGCTGTAGAAACCGCAATAACATGTTTTTTAACTACCTCCGGATTATCGCCAAGCTTTGCCTTCAGCCAATTCCTGGCCGTTGCGGCATTCTTCATGGTTTCAGCGGTGGTAAAGGTCTTGGAAACAATTACAAATAGCGATTCAGCCGGATCAAGATCAGCGGTTTTCTGCGCAAAATCAGTCCCGTCAACATTGGCCACAAACCGTAATATCAGACCGTCTTTGGCAAAGGCTCGACAGGCCTCGGCCAGATACTCTGGGCCCAAATATGAACCACCAATCCCGATTGAAATAATATTTTTGAACCTTTTTCCGGTCATTCCGGTTCGCTGGCCTGAATGAACTTCATCAGAAAATTGCTTTACCTTAGTCAGAACAGCCTTGACCTCAGGGATAACATCCTGGCCGTCGACAAAGACCGGATTGTTCCCCTGTTGACGCAGGGCCGTATGCAAAACAGCCCGGCCTTCGGTGACATTTATTTTTAAGCCGGAAAACATTGCCTGGATTTTTTCTGGCAATCCAGCTGTTTTTGCCAGGGAGAAGAGGAGCTTCATTGTGGCGCGGTCGACCAACTGCCGGGAAAAGTCATAAAAAAGATGTTCAGTTTTAACGGAAAATTCGCTGGCCCGCTGTGGATTGGCGGCGAAAGAATGTCGCAGGTTAGTCGGATGCAGCTTATGGACCAAGGCGTTTGTCTTTAATAACCCCCAGGCTAATGTTTTATTGATTGCTTTCTGTTCGTCAGTTGACATCTTTTCCTCCTGATTTATTTGAAGACCAGCTTAGGGGCTTCAGCCATGATCTGCTGCCATAAAGCCTGGCCGTTTTGGCTTTCAACATATATTTTCATTTTCGGCTCGGTACCCGACGGCCTGATGGCAAACCAGGAACCATCATCTAAAATCACTTTTATGCCGCCAAGGGCTGCCTGGTTCCCAGGTGCCTTGGTCAAGACCGAACTGACTTTATGGCCCGCCATCGACTGCCCAACTAATGCCTCGCCCCTGATGGAAACTAAGGCAACTTTTTGTTCGTCGGTAATAGGTCCATCTTTGCGGCCATAATAACTGCTGCCGTATTGGGCGGTTAGCTTCTGGTAGATCTGTGACGGGGTCATTTTTGTGATCGCCATAATTTCGGCAGCTAAGAGGGCAAGGACAAAGCCATCTTTGTCTGTAGTCCACACCGCGCCCTGTTGGTCAAGGAATGAGGCGCCAGCGCTTTCCTCTCCGCCAAAAGCTAACCAGCCCCGGCTTAAACCTGGGACAAACCATTTAAAGCCTACCGGCACTTCGTAGAGTTCTCTACCCAAACCGGCCACAATCCGATCGATCAGTGAACTACTAACCGCTGTTTTGCCGATTTTGAGGTTTTTCGGCCAGTTGGGCCGATGTTGCAAAAGATACCAGATTGCCACCGCCAGGTAATGGTTCGGATTCATCAACCCATCCGGAGTGACTATGCCATGCCGATCAAAGTCAGGATCGTTACCAAAAGCAATATCGTATTTATCTTTTAATGATATTAAACTGGCCATGGCATCTTTGGATGAGCAGTCCATTCTGATCGTTGAGTCAGAATCAAGTGTCATAAATCGAAAGGTTTGGTCAACCGAGGGATTGGTCACTTCTATATTTAATCCGTAACGCCTGGCGATTGGCTGCCAATAATGAACTCCCGCCCCCCCAAGGGGGTCAGCACCTAGACGCAGGTTAGCCGAGCGGATAGCCGCGAAATCAATTACCTTTTCCAGTTCCCCGACATAAAAGTCGATAAAATCTAACTCTTGGACTTTGGCTCTGGCCGCTATGAAATCAATTGTGGCAACACCTGCCAGATGATGTTTTATCAGTTCATTGGCCTTGTTCTGGATAACATTTGTCACCTCGGCGTCGGCCGGCCCGCCGTGGGTCGGGTTATATTTAAACCCGCCGTCTTGCGGCCCATTATGCGACGGAGTAATCACAATACCGTCAGCCAAATCCTTTTCCCTGCCCAGGTTGTGTTTAATTATCAGCCGCGAAATGACCGGGGTCGGGGTATATTCATCACCTTTGTTGATGATAATCCTGACTCCATTGGCTGCCAGGACCCGCAAAGCAGACTCAAAGGCCGGTTTTGATAATGCGTGGGTATCAAACCCGATATACAGTGGCCCGGAAATCCCCTGAGCAGACCGGTATTCACAAATAGCCTGACTGATCGCCAGGATATGAGCTTCATTAAAGGAGCCTTTTATAGAAGAACCGCGATGGCCAGAGGTGCCGAATTCTACCGGCGTTGCCGGCTGATTAAAGTAACTTTTTAGCAGGGCGGGGATATCAACTAACGTTTCCGGTGGGGCTGGCTGGCCAGGGACTCTTTCAGTCAAGATTGTCATTTAATTATTTTATACTATTTTGGTCGAGGATTAAAGAATCCCGCAGATTCCAATTTAGCCAGGTCGGTCAAAAAACTGGGAGAAAACAGTCCCGGCGAGCTTATTGACAGGGCCCTGACCTGAAACGGGTCAAACCATTCCGCCCAGCTTAACTCTGTCCTATTGGCTTTAATTTGGTCATTCGTCCAACCCAAAAATAACGTGGCAAACTCTTGATTTTTCCCCCCAGCAGAAACATGCCTGAATTCAGCGATAAATGATATTTGGGATAAACTAATCCCCAATTCTTGGCTGCTTTCAATTTTTACGGCCTGAAAACTGGTCAGCAAGTGGACTGGCTCGCCAACCGGGCAGTTTAAGGCTGAAAGATGTCCGCCAACCGATTGGGCCAACTTCCCGGCACTATTGTCCTTACTCCCACCTCTTTTTTGAACCAATATTTCGCCTCTTTCATTAAAAATGATTAAATGAACAGTTGGGTGGAGCAGGCCCTGTTCGTGGGCGGTCCGCCTTAGTACATGGTCAGTAACAACGTGGTCAGCCCCAATAATCGGCAGGTATTCCGTATCGGGGGAGTATCCGGCCTGGTAAGCGGCCCTTGGGTAGTACTGTCGCGTCACGGCGGCTTTGGCATCAAACCAGGCTATTTTAGCCCGGCAACGCAGGGCAACGAGCGACAGGTTAATATTCATATTTACAGATATATTTCGAGGTATAACTGGACAAATTTCATTCGATGTTTGCTATACTAATATGATGCCAAAGGGACAACTGCCTCGGACAAAATATCCCAAATTACGCGCCTGGGCCAAGCCGGCCCGCAAGGTCATGACCATGACGATTCCCTCAACCAAAGACAAACTCCGCCAACGGGCAGTACAAAAGAGCCAATTACACAAGGTCTTAAAAAATGAACACAATAAATCTCGCTGATATTAATATTGACAATGTCACCCTTGAAGAAGCGCTTCAACAAACAGAGCAATTGGTTCGTGCTGATACCCCGCATTTGGTCGTCACCCCCAATCCAGAAATGATTGTGGCCGCGCAAAAAGATCAGCTTCTCAGGGAAATAATCAATGAACGGGCGGCACTTCGGCTGCCTGACGGGATTTCCATGATTGTTGTCAGCCACCTGCTTGGTCGGCCTCTCCGCCAACGGGTCACGGGCATAGATTTTTTGCAGGCCGTTTGCCGGCAGGGAGCCAAGTCCGGCTGGAAGATATTTCTGCTGGGCAGCGCTCCGGGGGTAGCTGAAAAAGCGGCAACTAATCTAAGAATGATCAACTTTGGGTTACAGGTCGTAGGGACACATCATGGTTATTTTAAAGACAATAGCCAGGAAGAGGCGGATGTTATTAGACAGATCAATGCACTCCGGCCTGATATGCTATTTGTCGGCCTGGGAGCCGGTCGGCAGGAGAAATGGCTGACCGAACATTTGCCTGAATTGGGGATCAAGGTTGGAGTAGGGGTCGGAGGCAGTTTTGATGTCATTTCCGGCATCAAAAAAAGAGCCCCCCTCTGGGCACAAAAGCTCTATATCGAATGGCTCTATCGTTTGGTAACAGAACCTCAACGCTGGAAGAGACAGCTGGCGCTTCCCATCTTTTTATGGCTGACCCTGATTACCAAACGGGGCTAATTTTCAGACTTTATCCGGCAATAATTCATGTGCTATAATTCGCTTAATGAGTGATGTGCTGCTGGAAATCGATTTACCGGGTATTAAGCCTTTTAAAAAAGGTAAAGTCCGTAACGTTTTTGACCTTGATGATTCACTCCTTATAGTCGCCAGCGACCGAATTTCTGCCTTTGATTACATAATGCCTAACGGAATCCCGGATAAAGGGGCCATTTTAACCCAAATTTCACTTTTTTGGTTTGATTTTACCAAACAAATTGTACGCAATCATATTATCGAATCCAATGTCGATAATTATCCGCCTCAACTTCAGCCCTTCAAAAAACAATTAAATAAGCGTTCTGTTATCGGTAAAAAAGCCCGCCTGATTCCTGTAGAATGCGTTGTGCGCGGCTATCTCTCCGGTTCGGGCTGGAAAGAGTATCAAAAGAATCAGTCGATTTGCGGGCTTAAGCTGCCGGCAGGGCTCAAGGAATCGGCCAAGCTGCCGGAAGCGATTTTTACCCCCACCACCAAAGCCGAAACAGGCCACGACCAGAATATCACTTTTGCAGAAGTCATTGACCTGGTCGGTAAAAGCACGGCTGATTTCATCAAGGATAAAACGTTGGCAGTTTACCAGGCTTGTGCTGATTTTGCCGACAAGCGGGGTATCATTCTTGCCGATACCAAATTTGAATTTGGTTTTGATGACGGAGAAATCATTCTTATTGATGAAATACTCACGCCAGACTCTTCCCGCTTCTGGCCAAAAGATCTTTATAAAATCGGGCAAGCCCAACCCAGCTATGATAAACAGTTCGTCCGTGATTATCTGGAATCAATTAATTGGGACAAGGAACCGCCGGCACCGGTTTTGCCGCCAGAGGTAGTCGCCAAAACCAGGGAAAAATACCTTGAAGCCTTTACCCGGCTGACTGGACGCCAGGCACTCTAATGCTTACAACCAGGAATAAAACTCGCAAAGTTAAAATCGGCAAACTCACTATTGGCGGGGGAAGCCCGATTGCTGTCCAGTCCATGACCAAAACAAAAACAGCTGATGTCGCTGCCACGGTCAGGCAAATCCATGAACTGGAGGCTGCCGGCTGCCAGATAGTCCGGTGCGCCGTCCCGGACAAAGCGTCAGCCCTGGCTCTTAAAGAGATAAAACAACAGATCAACATCCCCTTGGTCGCCGATATTCATTTTAATGCCGAACATGCCGTCATCGCCGCTGAGGCCGGGGTCGATAAACTCCGCATTAACCCGGGCAATATCGGTTCACTGGAAAAGGTCAAATCTGTGGTGGCCGCCGCCAAGGAACATGGCATCCCGATCAGAATTGGGGTAAATTCCGGCTCCCTGGAAAAAGAGATTCTCAAGGCCAGCGGCGGGCATGTTACCGCCGAAGGTTTGGTAAAAAGTGCGCTAAAAAATATCGAGATCCTGGAAAAACTGGATTTTAACGACATTGTCATTTCGATCAAGGCGACTTCTATTCCAATGACGATTGCCGCTTATGATTTATTGGCCAGAAAGGTTTACCATCCACTGCATATTGGGATTACTGAAGCCGGAATCCCAGGCACCGGCTCAATCCGTTCAGCCGTCGGATTGGGAGCAATTCTCAATGCCGGACTGGGGGACACATTGCGCGTGTCTCTTACCGGCGACCCGGTGGAAGAGGTCAGGGTAGGGTATGAGATCCTAAAAGCGCTGGAACTCACTTTTCACGGTATCACCATCATCTCTTGTCCCACCTGCGGGCGGACAGACATTGATGTTGCCAGCATCGCCCGTGAAGTGGAAACCCGGACCAGGCGGATAAAACAACCGCTGAAGGTCGCGATCATGGGCTGTGAGGTCAATGGCCCGGGAGAGGCCGCTGATGCTGATATCGGCCTGGCCGGAGGGAATGGGATGGGCTTGATTTTTCGCGAAGGAAAGGTTGTCAGGCAAGTCGAAGAAACTGAAATGGTTGATGCACTGGTTGATGAAATTGAATCAATGGCGATAAAATAATAAGGAGCAAATCATGATAGACAGATACACCATGCCGAAAATGAGAGAAATTTGGTCAGAAGAGAACAAATTCCGTAAATGGCTGGAAGTAGAATTAGCCGCTTGTGAAGCCTGGTCTAGCCTGGGAAAAATTCCCCGGGAAGCCCTGCACAAAATCAAACGCAAGGCTGCATTTGACGTCAAACGGATCAATGAAATCGAAAAAGAGACCAATCATGATTTAATTGCCTTTTTGACTTCGGTAGCTGAAAAAGTCGGACGGGAATCCCGCTTTATCCACCTGGGATTGACCTCTTATGATGTGGAGGATACCGCCCGCTCCATGCAGCTATGCGAAGCGGCTGACCTGTTAATCAAAGACCTTGATGATGCCATAAAAATATTAAAAAGACGGGCAAAAGAAGAAAAACACACCGTCATGATGGGCCGCACCCATGGCGTCCATGCCGAACCAATCACTTTTGGCTTGAAACTGCTGGTTTGGATAGCGGAAATGGAACGCAATGTTGAACGACTCAAACAGGCCCGCGAAGTAATCGCTGTAGGAAAGGTTTCCGGCGCCGTCGGAAGTTATGCGGCTGTCGATCCCAGGGTCGAAGAATATGTCTGTAAAAAATTAAAGTTAACCCCTTCGCCGGCTTCAACCCAAATTCTCCAACGAGATCGGCACGCCCAGTTCGTCACTACCTTGGCGGTAATTGCCGCTACGCTGGAACAATTTGCCACGGAAATCAGGAATTTACAGCGGACCGAGGTTTGGGAAGTGGAAGAGCCGTTTGGTAAAGGGCAAAAAGGTTCGTCCGCCATGCCGCACAAGAAAAACCCTATTACCTGTGAACGAATAGCCGGTCTGGCCCGGGTGATCAGAGGAAATTCACTGGCCGCATTGGAAAATGTGGCCACCTGGCATGAACGTGACATCACGCATAGCTCGGTAGAAAGGGTCATCTTGCCCGATAGTTGTCTCTTGCTGGATTATATGCTGCATCTGTTCGCCAAGGTGATCGATGGCCTGGTGGTTATGCCGCAAAACATGAGAAAAAATATCGATAAGTCGCAAGGCTTGATTTTTTCCCAAAAATTACTCCTGGCCCTGGCAGAAAAGGGCTTAACCAGGGAAGAAGGCTATAAGATAGTGCAAACTGCCGCCATGAAAACCCGCAATAGCGGCGGCAACTTGAAGGAAGAAATTCTGGCCAGCCGAGATGCCATGAGATATCTTTCTAAGGAAGAAATTGATAAAATATTCGATATCAGGAACCATTTGAAAAATATTGATATTATCTTCAGGAGGTTTGGATTGTAATGGTAAAAGTAAAGGTATACGTCACCGCCAAAAAAGGGGTCCTTGATCCACAGGGCAAGACCGTCGAATCGGCACTGCATTCACTTGGTTATAAAAATGTTCATGGCGTGCAGATCGGTAAATATATCGAATTAAAGTTAGATAAGCGTTCAGACAAGCAGATTGATGAGATGTGCAAAAAACTTTTGGCCAATCCGGTCATCGAAGACTATCGTTATGAGGTCGAAGAAGCATGAGATTTGGCGTCCTGGTATTTCCTGGCTCCAACTGCGATCAAGATTGCTATAACGCAGTAAAAAATGTTCTGAAACAACCAGTTGAATATGTCTGGCATCAAGCGACCAGGCTGGAGCATCTGGATTGCATTATTGTCCCGGGCGGATTTTCCTACGGCGATTATCTTCGCTGCGGCTCCATTGCCCGTTTTTCGCCAGTCATGGAGGCGGTTAAAGCTCATGCGGACAAGGGAAAGCTGGTTATCGGCATCTGCAATGGCTTTCAGATCCTGACCGAGGCCGGTCTGCTGCCGGGGGCTTTGCACCGCAATAAGGGACTGCATTTTGTCTGTAAACACGTTAAATTGCGGGTTGAGCAGAACAAAACACCTTTTACCAGCCAATACAAAAAGGGTCAAATCTTGAATATTCCCATCGCCCATGGTGAAGGTAATTATATTTGTGACAGTAATACTCTCAAGGATTTAAAGAAAAATAAGCAGATTGTTTTTACTTATCATGGCGAAAACCCCAACGGTTCGATTGAGTCAATCGCCGGGATTACTAACAAGCAAAGAAATGTCCTGGGCATGATGCCGCATCCGGAGCGGGCCTCGGAAGATATTCTTGGTTCAATCGATGGCCTGAAGCTGTTTCAATCAATTATCGCCCACTAATTGAAAAACCTTATTTCAATTATTTGCTCCATAACCTGAATATTCAGCAAAATTACTGGCTGTTAAGCGCTGGCGGCTTTCCGTATCAATCAGGCCGGGAAAGGTAAAGGGAAAAATAAACCGGCCACTGATTGCGCCAAAAGAGAAGGTGCATAAATGAAGGGCGGCCCCGTCGACACAAAACTGCATCCGCCAATCATCTTGCGGCCAAACAAAATCCAACAGCCCGGGACAAAAATATGTCTTAACTCCTTGGCGATTATAAGGGCGCATAAATGCTTCACCGACAAAATCGACCTCTGCCACACCCAAATCCTGTAAAACAGCCCTCATCGCCCACCAATGAGTCCGCCAAATCGATTGTTCAGCACTCTCCAAAAAGGGTCTTGGTTCAGCTGGAGTAGGGCACCTAACCTGAACAATAACCGCTTCATCAACATCATCACCGCTGACAATCGGTAAATTGTCTTGGGGATCAACAAAGTTAAACACTGGTTGTCCACTATGCAACAGGAATCGTCTGGTTTCTGCGACATATCTTTCATAGCCGCCGGCTGAAAGATCCATATCCAAAACAGATCTTACCCGGTCCCGGGCCATGATGCTATCTTCGCCAAAGAGTAACTCTTTGGAAAAGCCAAAATGCACAGCACAAGTCACCCGGCCAGCAGAGGCGCCAACTCGAGCTTTTACCAGTTCAAAGTTCGAGCGGCAAAATTGAGCCGATCGCCGATCTAATAGATCAATTCTTTTAATTATCGGCATATAACAATTATCGATGGCGATTTGAAAATATTTCAGCCAGAACTGAAATTTTGGCAAAGAAATCAAGATAAATAAGCATGAGCAGGTTATCATGTTATTTAAGGCATCTTGCGTCAGCCTTCACGCCAAATAAGGGTGCTGGAAATATATTTAAACCCATTCGGCATTCAGCCCCGACAGAGGTAATTTTTACTCTTGGAAACCGAAGAATCTCTGCAGTTGTTCATGAATTTGGCTATTATGGTAAAACATTAAGGGCAATGATCGTACCCCCCTTAGTTAAAAATGATTATTTAAGGTTAATAGGCTTTCATCCAGTCAATAATAGACGTGTGGTGAGCAATATTTCCTTTGATGAAGCGAAAATCCTTATATCGCACCTTTCAGCCCAAGGCTTTAAGGGGATCAGAATGCCCACGCTGGACGAAGGACGCCAATTATTGCAAAGTCTACCAGATCTTAGCTGCTTGGGTGGCTTATTATGGTTCTGGGCAGACGATCAAGATGGCACATTAGTCATCAAACACACCGTCGAAGCCGATGATGCGGCTAGATTACAAACTACCAGCCAAAGATTATTCCGCGGTGCCGGAATAGGGCTCATACTGGTGCAAGAAAAACCGTTGATCCTGGAGACTAGATAGAAAGTACTGTTTATTACTCTTGTGGATAACAGGTTAGGTGGTGTTTATTTTAGCCTTAATATAACAAATATCGACCATTCATCACCTGCAGGCAACTTCCCATAAGATATATTATGCGACATTGAATAAACCCCAATTCAAGCAGGTTTCTAGCCTTCATCCCCAGCCTCATCTGTAGGTTCTTTGTTACCCTTTCTCTCTAAATTCAATATTTTCGTCATCGCTTGCAGGCAATTTTCTCTGGAAATCTCTATATAACAGTGATAATCGCTGTTATTATAGCTCATTTGCTGATCAAGAAAAGATGTAATGGCCCCTAATATCTCAATTTTTTGCTCAGTTGTCAGGGCCAATGCATGATAATTGGCCAATCTTGCGCCAATTACGCCCAGATATAAATAGGCAAATTTTCTCTGTTCCGGCTGAAACTCAATTGAATTACATACCGTCATTAGAGCCGCAAGATAAAATATATTGATAATATCCTGCCTTTCGTGCTCTAAATTCTGCAGATAAGCCGCTTGAGATAATTGAGGCACAATATCAGCAATTAACATATCGGCCAATTCCGGCACAAATAATCGCCTGCTTATTTTAGTTTTGTTAGTTTGAAGATCCGATATTAACTGACTAAAGGAATCTATCCACAATTGGGGATTTGTCATTGTCAGCGCCAAGGCAACATTTATTAACCGGATTGCTTCGGATAATTCACCCTTAAACAATAATTGCGATATTTCGATCTTGAGCTGATCAATTTTTTCGGCAACTTCATCGTCTTCCACCTTCAATATATCGTACAACGTCCTCAACCCAGTATTCTGGCTAATCAACTCATCAATCGAGACCTTGCCGATCATTACCCTACCCCAACGAGCGGAAGAATATAAAAGCCATATTTCCCGGTCATTTCGTTCAACAAGCAGCGCTTTGGCGGCAATAGCGGCCGCTAACCATTGTTGGCGAGCCGGCCAATCTAGATAAACCCTTTGCCTTGGGGAAACCTGCATTGTCCAGCGGCCCCGATCCTGGGCAAAATTGACAGTTGCCTGCCGATGGAGGGTTTTTGGAATAAGCGTCCCTAAATAACAATAGGAACTCTTCTGGGGTGGCCTGCCACCGGTAAAATACGGCTCACCATCTGGTTTAATCGGGAAACCGTCTTGATTAAGTTTAAAGCTGCCGATTATTTCTTCATGGTCGCCCTTAACCTCTACCAGTGCAATCCGCCTTGGGCTAACCTTATAAATCATGCGTCCTTCATTTAGAGCCTCAAAGCACAATCTTGAAGCATGGCAAGGGACCGTATATGTGACATTATTATATCGAAATATTGCCCGGCTATGAAGACCGTCCACACCTTGTTCATATTGGACCTTCCCGACAATTTCTCTTAAGTCTGGCAATATGACATCGATGCCCACAATCACCGGTTTTTCTCTTGACCGGCAAAATGTCAAATTACTCCCTTGAAATACAACCGCCTCTCCATCACAGCTATAAACCTGACCGCTGTCGGTGTCAAAATTAAATTCACCTAAAATATCGGTAGTTTGTTGGTTTTTTCTGACGACCTGTACTTTTCCGGGCAGTCCGACTCTCAAATATATTTCTCCATCGGCCAATAAAGGGGACAGCGTTGACCTTAAATGGGAAGGGAAACTGAATATTATCCCTTGATAACGCCTTGCCGCCCGAAAACCCTTTTTATCTCGTTCAGCATATATGCCAACTGGCAAATCACGTAAACCAAATTCTGGCAGCAATTCGGCTACGGCCAATACCCAATTAGCTTCATCAAAAATATTATATGAGCTCTTGTGAACTCGTCCACTGGCAGAAATACTCACCTCGCCAATCAATTGATAAGACATAACCCCGTTGACCCTGCGACGGAAGAATCTCAAACCACTCCGGTTTGCTTCGCAAATAACATTGCCGGCTTCAATATCAGCAGTAATTAAGGCGGTGGGCCCTTCAGGAAAGCTAAATACCTTACCATTTATCATTACGCCAGGCTGATGATTAGCTGTTGCCGGTGTAACGGTTTTTATTTGTGTACCTAAATGCGCAAATATATCGCCAAGAACATAGTATCCCCTTTGTCCAAAATCCAATCTGAGTTTTTGGCGGGGATATCCCTGTCGCCTGATGGCCATTATTTGCTTGGTTCTAACGTCCCTGACCATGCCATCTGATCCCAAACCAACACAGTCAAGGACCGTCTCTGTGCCCATCCCAACGATAGCAATCTCTAACCGGTCGACAAATCTGCGATATTGTAATTGGCCGCTGGCAATTAGATCATAATATTTATTTTGCCGATTAAATCTTTGCCTGATCGATATTAGGCGATCATGAATAATAACTTCGCCGTTAGCCTGCATTCTGAGCGCTCTGGCGATGATTGGTTTATCAGATACGCGCGGTGAAGAAACCCCTGATATAGCAAGTGCTATCATAGCACTTCTATATCAGCCAAATAAGGGGCAAATTTCAATTAATAGAGGTTATCGCCGGTTGGTTTTACCCTGATGCCAAGCATAATGTTGCGTGAGCCGCTATTGAGGACATCGTCGGCTTGCAGCAGCATATCCATATATGACTGCATTTCCTGCTCGTAGCTTAACCTGATTTTGGGATTATTCGGCCTGGGGTTATTAATATCATAAATATCGGCAATCACCACATTTTTATTAGCTAAATTACGAAAGACCCCGCCCCCCAGCTGGCTGTTAATTACCCCCAGCCTGAAGCCAAGATCATTGGCCATCTTATTGGTAAAAAGGAAATCCAAGACACTTAACTGCCTTGATGGCCCCTCACCAAAACCAAGACGATAATAGGTCTTGTCATTGGCAATCACATCAACATCCCCACGGACCGCATTAGCTTTGGTGCCGATATCAACCCCTCCAGAGGCACGCAAATTAAGGTTGGCAACTCCTTCGAAGAATTTATTAGCCGAATTAAGCGTCTTAGCCGTGCCGCCAACAGTATCTTTGACGTTGGCCTGAAAATTTGGGTCAGCGGTGATTTTAGCTATCCCGGTTGTCGCCTTATTTAATTCTTTGACCAGCTTTTCCGCTTCAATAGCGGTATTTTCTGTCACGTAAACTGCATTGATAAATGCCCTTTGCAGCTCGGGATTATCGATGATTTTTCGAACTATTTCCAGGATGGCCTTTGTTTCTTGCAGGTTCTTAGCGGCAATATCAACAAAATCAACAATCGCCGCCGTCCTGATCCCCTTTAATTCTTTTCCAGCTCGATAAAGCACTTCAGAGGTCCCCGGCTTGACCTCAAGGTATTTCATGCCAACAATGCCGTCATAGGCCACCCGTAAGGTCGAATCACTGGGAATTTTGATACTGGGATCAACAACCGAAAAGACCTTAATATCATAAACCCCCGGATCAATTCGTAGAACCTTTCCGACTTTTAAACCGCGGAAACGGAGCTCCGAACCGACAGTCAGCCCCTCGACATTCTCAAAAGTGGCAATGACCTGATAACCGCGATTGAGCAAGAGTAATTCGGATTTCCAGACAATAACCATGCCGATCAGAACAAAACCGATCATGGTAAATAAACCGACTTTTGCTTTTGTGGATAATTCCATGGTTACTCTCTCCCTCCGCTGATAAATTTTTTCACTATCGGATTCTTACTGTTCATGGTCTGAACTGGCGTCCCGGTCTCAATTATATTCGCCTCATGCACCATCACAACCCGACTGGCTGTGCGATTAACCGTCTGAATAACATGCGTTACGACAATACAAGTCGATTTCAATTCACGCGCCAATTTTATCATCAAATTTTCGATAATAACAGAGGTAATCGGATCCAACCCGGTAGTTGGCTCGTCATAAAGGATAATTGACGGGTCAGAAACCAGCGCCCGGGCAATGCCGACGCGCTTTTGCATGCCACCGGATAATTCGGCCGGAAATGATTTTTCCACACCGTTCAATTCAACCATCTCCAGCTTTTCCCTAACTTTATGGCTAATTTCTTTTTCACTCAATTTGGTATGCTCACGTAACGGAAAAGCAATGTTTTCAAATATATTCAATGAATCAAATAGCGCGCCAAATTGGAAAACCATGCCGATACGGCCGCGCATTTTGATTAAGCCCTCTTCTGATAAGCGGCTGATATCCTGGTTATTTACCAATATCTTCCCTTTAGTCGGTTCTTCTAAACGGAGCAGGAGTTTCAATAAAGTGCTTTTACCGCAGCCAGAAGGCCCGATGATGGCCAAAAACTCGCCATCGGGGATAAGCAAATTTACGTTTTCAAGTATTTTGTTATTCCCAAAATATTTAGTTAAGTTTTTTATGTCTATCATTTAAAAAAAGCAATCGAGAGAAAATAATTTATCACAAACAAACTGATCAGCGAGGTTACAACCGATGAGGTTGTCGCCTCACCCACCCCCTTGGCCCCACCCTTGGTATTCAGCCCCTTATAACTGGCAATGATGGCAATCACCATGCCAAAAAAGATGGTTTTTATCAAGCCACCCCAGACATCCCATAAAACTAACAGACTTTGGGCATTATCCATATATTCCACCGGATTAATGCGCACTACAGATGTTCCAACAAAATAGCCTCCCAAAAAACCAATTATATCGGAACTGATTGTCAACAAAGGAAGCATGGTGGCACAAGCAATAAAACGCGGGATCACCAGATAACGGATCGGATTGCTTCCCAAGGCCTGCAGGGCATCAATTTGCTCCGTAACCTTCATTGTCCCGATCTCGGCCGTAATCGCCGCGGCAACGCGGGCAGCAATCACCACCCCAACCAGCGCCGGCCCCAATTCCCTGGCCATGGCAATGGCCATAACTCCACCGACATATTTGCCGGCCCCGAATTTTACAAATTCTGTTGCTACTTGTACAGCAAAGACCATCCCGACAAAAGCCGCCGAAGTTAAGGAGAGCGGTAATGATTCATAGCCAATTTTAAGCATCTGCTCCAGGGTGAGCGAGATTTTTGTTTTACCTTTCAGAATCGAGGTCAGTGTATCCCAGGCCAGATGGGCCCCCAGCCCAAGCTGTTCAAAAATATCGTGAATTGTTTGGTTAATCATATGCCCTTCTTTAGCGCTTCCGGGATCAATTTGATTATATCAGAAGCAACTAAGCTATACTCACCCGTTTCTTTGGCAGCCAAATCTCCGGCCAAACCATGTAAATAGACAGCGGCCGCAGCCGCCTGGAACAAGTCTGCTCTTTGGGCCAGCATCGCCACCATCATTCCGGTTAAAACATCACCGGAGCCGGCTGTGGCCATGCCGGGGTTGCCGGTGTTATTGATATAATACTCTCCGACTGGGGAGGCAATTACAGTCCCCCGCCCCTTTAGCACGATGGTTTTCTTGAGCAGTTTAGCCGTAGAAATAGCAACCTTTTCCCGCGCGGCCTGGATCTCTGCCACTTTTAACCCAATAAGGCGAGACAGTTCTCCTGGATGCGGAGTGAGAACCATTTTCAGGTTAAGCTTGCTTAACAATTGACGATCATCATTAAAGGCGGTCAAACCATCAGCATCAACAACGATCGGGGCAGAAAAACTGGTTTCATTAAGATAGAGCAATAGTTCCTTGGCAATCCTACGTTCACTTCCCAGCCCCGGGCCAATGGCCAAGGCGCTGCATTCATTGATTAACGGGAAAAGATCGTTGATCTGTCGATAACCCTGGACAATACCCTCCGGAGTAGCCACGTTAGTGATGTCTTGCAGCTCTTTTGGGACAGCCAGGTAAACCAACCCAGCCCCGGTACGCAACGCGGCCCGACTGCTCAGGATCCCCGCCCCTAACATACCAGCAGAGCCGGCTAATATCACAACCCGCCCGAAATCACCTTTGTGAGCGGCTGCCGGCCGCTTGGGAAATAAACTCTTTATATCAGGTTTTTTATTTTGTGACATAAACGGACGCTACGGCATATTCACGACTGTGCGACAGGCTTAGCAGAACATGGCGACGCAACTTTTTCTTTATGACAAGGAACGGTTGCCCCTGCCGATTGTTGGTTACTTCAATATCCTTCCAACCCAGCCGGCCATTGATCCCTGTGCCAACCGCTTTGGCGTAGGCCTCTTTGGCGGCGAAACGCACAGCCAATTCCGGATATCTAAAAGCCTTGGCCGTCCGGCAATAAGCGATTTCCTGATCGGTAAAAACCCGCTGTAAAAAACTCTGGCCGTATTTTTTGACCGCCTGACTGATCCGACTGATTTCTATTATATCGATCCCAATCCCCAGCGGCATCAGAATACCGGTATGACCCAGTCGGCATATTTGGGATTGTCGCCGTGGGCGGCTTGAAAATAAACAGCTTGCAGTTTTTTTGTCACCGTACCCAATTGGCCTTCATTGATGATTGTCTCGTCAATTTGAATAATCGGCGTGATTTCTGCCCCCGTACCACAAAAGAAAAGCTCATCGGCCTGACACAGTTCATCTCGTCTCACAAAACGCTCCTCAACTACCATGCCTAGCTCATTTTTTGCCAAATTGATGATTGTTTCACGGGTAATGCCTGGCAAAATAATTTCAGTTAACGGCGGGGTAATCAACTTCCCATGTTTGATAATGAATAAATTTTCCCCCGAACCTTCGGCCACACTGCCGTCCGGCGAGAGCAAAATTGCCTCATCAAAACCCTTCTCCAGGGCCTCTGATTTGGCCAGTGAGGAATTAAAATATGCCCCGGTTATTTTGGAGCCAAGCGGCGCCGAGCTGGCGCCAATTCGGCACCACGAGGAAACACAAACCTTAATCCCTTTGGAAATATCCAGATAAACTCCAAAAGGGGCAACAAAAATACAAAAATCATCAGGTATGCCGACTAAACCCAGGCCGATCTTGTCGGCCGATTTGTAGGCCAGAGGTCGGATATAGACATCTTGCTTGTAATCATTTTTTTTCAATAATTGGAGAGTGAGCTCGATCATTTCGGGCACCGAATATTTTAAATTCATCTTCAAAGACCAGGCCGAGCGCTGCAGCCGCTCAAAATGCTCCCTGGCCTTGAGCAAAAACAACTGGTTTTGTGTTTCATTCCAATAAGCCCGGATCCCTTCGAAGACACCCGTGCCATAATTAAAAGCGTGGTTCATGATAGAGATCTTGGCGTCGTTAAAGGGGACAATATTACCCTGAAAAAAAGCGTAACGCATAATCAACACTCCTAACTACATGGTTTCTGGCGTCGATACACCTAGTAATTTTAACACATTATGCAAGGTTATTCGAGTCGCCTCAACCAGATATAATCGAGCCGGATGGCCCAAGACACGGCACTTTTCATAGAAGTAATGAAAGGTTGTCGCCAGCTCCCTGGCATACTCGGTCAGCCGCTGCGGCTGGCGAAGACGGGCCGCACTTGTCACCAGCTCAGGGAAGCTAAGTAATTTAAGCATTAGCTCTCTTTCGGCCGGCTGCGTCAGCCCGACAAGCTCGGTCAACTGCTT
>MEUF01000089.1:4469-9255 GCA_001771615.1 candidate division WOR-1 bacterium RIFOXYB2_FULL_48_7 | reverse complement strand
TACACTCTAAATTTTAAGGCAGAATTCCGCCGTTTGGTCATTGACGATTTTATCTCGGAATACCGGCAGGGGCGGACCCCCAACCCCTGCGTTCGCTGCAATCAGTTTATCAAGTTTGATCTGTTGCTTAGTAAGGCCAGGGAATTGGGTTGTGATTATGTGGCGACAGGGCACTACGCTAGGGTTTATAACCTCAAACCTCAAAATTCAAACTCCAAAAATATGTACCACTTAATAAAAGGTCAGGACCAGAAAAAGGACCAGTCATATTTTCTCTACAGAATAAACCAGGAGCAACTGGCGCACACGCTTTTTCCTTTGGGAGAGATGACCAAAGAGGCGGTTCGACAATTGGCAAAACAGTATAAGCTGCCGGTCGCAGCCAAGCCGGAGAGCCAGGAAATATGTTTTGTCGAAAATGATGACTATAGTGATTTTATTAAAACCAATGCTCCAGAGCTGGTCAGGCCAGGAAAAATTGTTGATACATCTGGGCAAGTAGTCGGCGAACACCAAGGGATTGCCTTTTATACCATTGGCCAGAGAAAAGGGCTTGGGGCCCATCTGGGGGGGGCCAGATATGTGGTTAAAATTGATGTCAAACGGAATGAAGTTGTTATCGGCAGTGACAGCGAAACGCTGAAAAATGAATTAATTGCCGATGATTTATCCTTCGTTTGCGGACACCCGCCAGAAAAGCCTTTGAAAATACAAGCTAAAATAAGATATAATACTTCTGCTGTTGAAGCTCTCCTGGAAGTCTATAGCCCGGCTGAAGGGCTTCAAGCGCAGGTCAAATTTGCCAGACCGCAGCGGGCCGTGACACCCGGACAGTCAGTTGTGTTCTACAACGACGAGGAGGTGCTTGGTGGTGGGATCATTAGCCGAGAGGATTAACGAGTTTAAAAGCCGTCGCCAGGCGGTTATTTTGGCCCACAATTATCAAAACCCCGATATCCAAGATATTGCTGATTATGTAGGGGATTCTTTAGGCTTGTCGATCCAGGCTTCCCGCACGCCAGCTAAAACCATTATCTTCTGCGGAGTCAACTTTATGGCTGAAACAGCGGCCATTATTTCTCCTGAAAAACAGGTCTTTGTGCCGGATCCCAAAGCCGGTTGTCCGATGGCCGATATGATCACCGCGGAGCGTTTGCGCGGGTTGAAAGAAGAGTTTCCCGGCCGTCCAGTTGTTTGTTACGTCAATTCTTCGGCAGAAGTCAAAGCCGAATCAGATATTTGTTGTACTTCGGCCAATGCCATCAAGGTTGTTAAATCTTTGCCGGACAAGGAAATTATTTTTATCCCTGACAAATTCCTGGGCGCATATGTGCAGGAGCATGTTCCGGATAAGAAAATGATTATTTATGAGGGCTATTGTCCCACCCACGCCAAAATCCTGCCGGAACATATCGAAAAAGCCAAAAGGGCGCACCCGTTTGCTTTAGTCATAGTCCATCCCGAATGTCGGCCCGAGACGATCAAAGCGGCGCACAAGGCCCTTTCGACCGACGGGATGCTCAAATTCGTCAAGGAATCCAAGGTTGAGGAGTTTATCGTCGGGACAGAAGTTGGCATGCTCTATCGCCTGCAGAAAGAAAATCCCGATAAGCGCTTTTATAAGGTAAGCGACCTGGTGGTTTGCCCAAACATGAAAATGACTACCATCGATAAGGTCCTTTGGTCGTTGGAAGAGTTGGAACATCTGGTGACTGTCCCACCGGCCATTGCGCAAAAGGCTAAAATGGCTATTGAACGGATGCTGGCGGTTGGCCGGCAAGATTAAGCGGCAGAAGATGCTTCAATGGCCTGAAGAACTCTTTTTGCGTTATCCCTGATATAGTCCTCTTCATCGGCTAAGGCTGCTCTTAAAGCCGGTAGGGCGGCTCTTCCCATTGCCGCAAGCCTTTCCCATTCAGCTCCGCAAACAAGTCGGTACGCGGCCAATGTCTTTTCCTCATCCAAATCGGCAGCAAATGACCGGATCTTCAGGCTGGCATCAGCGGCAACCAACCTGACATCATAATTAGGATCTTTAAGGGCAAGCTGCAAAGTAGGGAGAGAACCGGCGCCAGCCAATTTATAAATGTTTCTGACAGCATTGACTCTGCCACCGGCATGACACAATCTTTGAGCGATTATTTTGTGGTAAGCGGCAATTGTCCTTTCCCGCCATTCTTGGCAATATTGTTTAACAATTGCGGGATTTATTTCCTGAAAAGCTGCCCGAATTATCTCTTCAAGATTCTTATTCCCCAAGTTTTCCAGGTATAAAATATTGATGTAGAGTGTAAACTGGCGATAGGTGGAGTAAACATCATCGGATTTAATCTTTTTTGCTGCCAGTAATTGACGGAGACGCCATTCTAGATACTCTGCGATAATATGTTTTTCTACATAAAACAAACTCCTGCCTTCAATATTGGCAGCTGTTTGGGTAAAAAATTGTTCAGGAAAGGAAGGGAAGGGCTGTCTACTGCTTGTTAAATAATATCCCCCCTCCCTGAACGCTCGCATCATTGGAGACATTTCTTCTTTTGCCATATAGGTGGACAGAGCAATATCTGGCGTGTATCCAGCAATGTTTGTGCGGTCAGCCACTTCTGACATAAAATTTGTTAAGACGCAAAAACAGTCAAAGTACCAATGGCCAACCTCCGCTTTTATCGATGAGTCAATGGCGTCAGCAAATTGGGACGAAATAGCCGGATTGAAGAGTGTAATTGCCGAACGAACCTCATTGGTCGAGCCAAAGTATTGTCCCTCATCGGAGAGAGTAAAAACCTTTATGTCATCGTTCATTTTCCCCAAACCAGCCTGGGCTTCAATGATCCTCATCTCCAACCAGAGGGCTTTGCGGTATGAGTCTTTCAAGTGGTCGGGAACGCGCTTCATGACGAGCTGTTCCGACCACTGGTGGAATTGCTCAAACTGGGACAGCCCGTCCTCCCCAGCTCTAAGCCAGAACTCAATTTCCAATAAATCTGGCCCGTTGACTGTTAATCCGGCTGCTTCAGCCGCTTGGCGGATAAAGGCTTCTTGGCAAACCGCAAAACTGTCAGTCGTGACCGATGGCAGCTGATGATAGCTCCAGTTGAATAGTGACCAGGCGGTTTCGGGCGAAATGGTCCTGGCCGCGGTCATTTGTTTCAAGCTATACACACTAAAGGACAGGAATTCTTGCTTGGCGGGTCCCAAATTTCTTAAAACCGTGCCTGGGGGGAGCTGCTCAATTTTCTCATCGATTTGGGGCGGCAGCCCATAATAAGTAAGTGCGTGAACGATATTGGCGCGACAACCGTTTAAAGCCTGGGCAGAAGGCTGGGGTTGGGTAAAACCGGGTAATGCCCACCTTTTAGGAAAGGCATAACTTTTAAATGGGAATCTTGTGGCTCTTTGTAATGCAAGACTGGCCATCCTGCATATATATCGCTATTTTATAAGGAAAATTTCAGTGGATGTTGGCTATACTGGGCCCGGAATCCCCGCCACTGCGGCTGGCGGCTTTACTCCGTTTGCGGCGGAGTCCCCGTTCAACCAGTTCGTATATTTCTTCCATCAGGAACGGTTTGCGCAGATATTCCAGGGCGCCCAGTGTGATGGCGTTGGCATGTGACGATTCGCTGGCATAAGCGGTGACAATGATTACTTCTACGTTTGGGTCCAGCTCTTTTATTCTTTTCAGGACTTCCAGCCCGTCCATATTAGGGAGTTTGTAGTCGACAAAAGCGATATCGAATTTGTCTTTTTCCAACTGTCCCAGGGCAGTCGGCCCATCAGGGAAAGTGGTGACGTCATAATCCTTAATCTTGAGAATCATTTTAAATGACTCGAGGACCGAGGGTTCGTCGTCGATGACCATAATTCTTACATTGTCTGCCAAAGTGATAACCTCCCGTGTTTTACTGAAGCCATTTTATCATTCACCCGTCCTGATTGCAATACAATTTTGGCTATGATATTCTAAATATTCGGAAGTGCCGGGGTAGCTCAGTTGGCTAGAGCGAGGGACTCATAAGCCCTAGGTCGCCAGTTCAATCCTGGCCCCCGGCAGATAAATCATGAACGACAAATTACTGGCAGCGTTATCATACGTCACTTGGGTCCCTTCGCTATATATTGTTCTGACAGATAGGCGCAGGCAGGACTATGTCGGCTGGCATGGCTGCCAGGCCCTCAAGCTCTGGTCCTGGATTTTTGTCATTTTTTTTGGTTACCGCTGGCTGCTCAACCTGCTTTGGACAATATTCTATATTCCTTATTCTGAATATACCGAATTTCTCCTGGGGCTTGGTTTATGGATATATGCTGCCTATTGCGGTTACCGGGCGTATCAGAAAACTGATTTTCAAATCCCTCATTAAGTGAACGGCCAGTTATGATAAAAAACAGGTTTTTAACGACTATAAAAGAATACAAGATGTTTTCTCCCGGGGAAACTGTCCTGGTGGCTGTCTCCGGCGGGCCGGATTCAGTTGCCTTGCTGCACCTGCTCCATTCCCACCAGGAAGCCTTGGGGATAACGCTGCATGTCGCCCATCTTAACCATCAGTTGCGTAAGGGTGATGCTGAACTTGACGCTAAATATGTGGAAAATATGGCCTTGCGGCTGGGCCTGCCGGTGACAGTTGAAGCCGTGGATGTGGCCGCTCTGGCCAATAATGAGGGCTTGGGGCTAGAAGAGGCGGCCAGGAATGCCCGTTATGAATTTTTTAACCGGCTGGCCGAGCGGCTTGAGGCCAAAAAAATCGCAGTTGGCCATACAGCCGATGATAATATCGAAACC
>MEUF01000089.1:0-4459 GCA_001771615.1 candidate division WOR-1 bacterium RIFOXYB2_FULL_48_7 | reverse complement strand
CCATACAAATTATGAGTCCCGGTATATGCGTAATTCCGTCCGTCTGAAATTGATCCCTCAACTAAAAATATACAACCTGAATATCAAGGAAATTATTCTGCAAACGATCCTTCTGCTGACGGAAGATAATTTATATTTGGAAAACCAGGCGGCCGAGGCTTTTAATAAAGTGGTCAGCCGGCAAGATTCGCAGACTGTCGAGATGGAGTTGGGAAAACTTCGCTCGCTGGAGCCGACTATTCAACGCTTTGTGATCAGGCAGGCGGTTGAGCAGGTCAAAGGTGATTTGACGCAAATTTCTTTTGGGCATATTTATGATGTCCTGAATAAATTAGAAGATGGGGGCCGCTGGGAACTGCACCTGCCCGATGGGATTTATGCCCTGGGCGATAAAAACTCCTTGAAAGTCACCAGGCAGAAACAGGTGATAAAAGCCATCAAACCGTTCCGCTATGTCCTGCCCCTGCCAGGTGAAATTAAAATCGCTGAACTGGGGAAAACAATCCGCGGCACCTTTGTCGAGACAATTGAAAAAAACCAGGGTGAGGGAGTGGCCTTTATCGATTACGCCACCCTGGGTAAAGAGTTGATAGTGCGCAATAAACAGCCGGGTGACAGGTTTTCACCTTTGGGGGTCCGGGGCTCCAAAAAACTGCAGGATTATTTTGTCGACGCCAAGATCCCCCTCGCCGAGCGGGAAACTGTGCCGATTGTGGAGAGTGCCGGTAAAATTGTCTGGGTAGCCGGCCACCGGGTTGATGAACGGGCCAAGGTCCAGCCTGGTACCAAGCGAATTGTCCGGCTGGAAATGCAATGATTCCCCGGATCATTGAATCTGACATTCGCCAGGAGCTGAACAGGATTGGCGTTGATCCGGCCGGCATAAAAATCATGGTCCCCAAAGGGGAATTTCTGGCCATTAAAATCGAGGCCCTCCGGCCGACGGCTGCCAATATTTTAAAACAGGAAATATTGGCCATTGGAGGGGAAGCCGCCACCGCCTATGGTTCAATCAACCACTCGGTGAAAACAACCCCGGTAATAATATTAGCCACCATCAGGCAGTTGACCGACCTAATGAAAAAATTAGCGCAGCACCAGTTTGGCTTGCCGCAGTTGGCAAAGCAGCTCCGGGCCAGTATATCTAATTACCGCAATATCCCCACACCCCTAAAGTTCAGACGACGAACCCTGAGTTTTGGTCGGCGGACATATATTATGGGGATCCTCAATATTACTCCTGATTCGTTTTCTGATGGCGGCAGGTATTTTTCGCTCGACAGCGCAGTCAAGCATGCCGAACAGTTGCTTTCTGAAGGGGCCGACATAATTGATATTGGCGGGGAATCAACCAGGCCAGGGGCGGCCAGGGTCTCAGCACAACAAGAGATCGAGCGGATAGTGCCAGTCATTGCCGCTTTACGGCGCCAGCGGCGGGCCATCATTTCAGTCGATACCAGAAAAGCGCCAGTTGCCCAAGCGGCCCTGGCTGCCGGGGCTGATATGATCAATGATGTCAGCGGCTTGAAATATGACCACAAAATGGCGGCGGTGATAGCCAAGGCCGGATGTCCGGTCTGCCTGATGCATATGCGGGGGACGCCAGCGACCATGCAGAAAAACACGGCTTATTCTGACTTGCTGGGGGAGCTGATTAATGAGTTACAGGGGAGTCTTGCAATTGCGGAAAATGCTGGTATACTACAGGGGAAAATTATTGTTGATCCGGGAATTGGCTTCGGAAAAACAGCTGAACAGAGCCTGGTTATCGTTCGGCGGTTGGCGGAATTAAAAGCCCTTGGCCGGCCGATTTTAATTGGCCCATCACGCAAGTCAGTGGTTGGCCAGACCTTAGGCTTGCCGCCTGAAGAGCGCTTGGAAGGGACGCTAGCCTTGATCGCGCTGGCTATTGCCAACGGAGCAGACATTGTCCGGGTCCATGATGTAAAACAAGTTAAGCGTGCCGCGCAAATGGCGGACGCAACAGTGAGGAGGAGGAAAAATGGCTAAGAAGAAAAGCCCAGCTAAGAGCAAAGTTAAAAAAGCTGGCCCAAAGTCCAAAGCCAAAAAAGGGGCTAAGAGTAAAATAAAGGGTTATCTTACTGCTTATCTTGGACTTGGTTCAAATGTTGGAGATAGGGAAGAGTACATTGAACAGGCGGTATTTTTGTTGGAAAAAAATCCTAATATCGAAGTGGCCAAGCGTTCATCAAATTACGAAACGGAACCGGAGGGTGGGGTTGAGCAGCCGCCCTTCATCAATGCGGCGATTGAAATCAGGACCAAGCTGTCACCTCAAAAACTGCTTGATGTTTGCCAGGAAATTGAAACTGCTTTGGGCAGGGAGAGAGAGATGGAATGGGGGCCGCGCACAATTGATATTGATATATTGCTTTATGGCGATCAGGTGGTATCCGAAGATAGATTGCAAATCCCGCATCCCCTCTTGCACGAGCGGGCTTTTGTCTTGAAGCCATTAAGGGAAATTGCCCCGCATGCCTTGCACCCGATCCTGGAAAAAGAGATCAGTTCCCTGTATGACGATCGTAAGGCCGAGGCTGGAGATAAATATGACGACGAACTGCCGGGCTTTCGCGAGATTAAGGGTGGAGGTTACGACGACTACGAACGCTGGTAAATTTACTACTAAAAGCGCCGATGAAACTGTTGCTCTGGGTGAAAAAATCGGCGCTTTTTTGTTGCCTAATCAGCTTATCGCCCTGTCCGGACCGCTCGGGGCCGGTAAAACAACCTTTATTCAAGGGATAGCCAGGGGATTAGGGGTGGCAGATTATGTCACCTCCCCAACCTTTATCATCATTAATGAATATCAAGGGCGGCTGCCGCTCTATCATGTTGACCTTTATCGGTTAGAAGACCCGGCCGCCATTATCGAGCTGGGGCTGGAAGAGTATTTTGACAGGGGTGGGGTTTGTCTGATCGAATGGGCCGAACGTTTGGGGCAACTGTTGCCGGAACGGGCCCAAACAATAGACCTACAAATTGTTGACGAAAATGAAAGGACAATATGCGTATCCTCGGGCTTAGCAGCGCAACTAAAATAATTAGTTTGGGCTTGATCGATGGGGCGTTAATTTTGGCCGACACAACCCTGACCGATATGCGCTCCGAACAACTCATTTTTTATGTCCAGGCAGCCGGCATTAAACCGGAAGAGTTGGCTGGGGTGGCGGTTGCAATCGGCCCGGGTTCTTATGCCGGTTTGCGGGGAGGGGTTGCGGCGGCCAAAACTCTTGCCCAGGCACTTAACATCCCGATAGCCGCAGTCTCGACTTTGGCTGCGATGGCTTATAACCTGGCCCTTGTCCAAGGGACGATTGCGGTAATTCTGCCGGCACGCCACGATGAATATAGTTTTGCATTTTTCGGCGCCGAAAAAGGCAGGTTCAAACGCTTAACGAACGACCTTGTTTTGCCGGCCGAAAAATTAATCAGCCGGTTAAAAACAATTACCGGGGAAATGTATCTGATCGGTAAATTAAAAGAATACCAGCTCGAGAGGCCGAACTTCCATTATGTCGAGCTTGAACAGGCGCCGCCAACAGGCGTTAATGTTGCCAGGCTGGGTTGGTCAGAAATCCAGCATGGCCGATTGGCCGATCCGCTGACCCTGGTGCCGGAATACTCTCATCAGCCGCAGATTAGGGAATATAAGCTATAATATTATTATGATTATGATCGCACCGATGAAAGAGCGGGACATTCCTCAAGTGGTAGAAATCGAACGCTTATCGTTTAAATTCCCCAAACCGGAATCGGTTTTTCGCGAGGATGAACATAAATATTTGGTTGCCAAAGAAGAAAATCAAATTGTCGGTTATATTGGCATTGAAAAGGTGTTGGATGAGGTCCACATCATCAATATGGCAGTCCATCCCGATTATCGCGGTCAGGGGATCGGGAAACGCTTGATGCAGCATGTTCTAAATGAGGAGGAAGTTTTTTTTCTGGAAGTGCGTATCTCCAACGAAAATGCCAAAAAAGTCTATGAACGCTATGGTTTTAAGGTGATCAATACCAGAAAGGGTTATTATGCCGATGGTGAAGATGCTTTCGTCATGAGGAGGCTGCCAGGTGATTGATTTCAAGCAAGCTTTAGAAAAAAAGGTGCTGGTGATCGATGGGGCCATGGGGACACAACTGATGGAAAGGGGAATTCGTCCGGAAGCCTGTTTTGATGCCCAAAATATTCAACAGCCGGCCGTGGTTCTTTCTGTCCATCAAGCTTATGCCCAGGCAGGCGCGGATATCATTGAGACCAATACATTTGGGGCGAACAGCCTTAAACTGGCCGATTATGGGCTGCAATCCAAGGTGAACGAGATCAACCGCGCCGCCGCCCAATTAGCCAGGCAAGCCCTGGGGGACAAAGGTTTTGTCTGTGGTTCAATGGGGCCATTGGGTAAAATGCTTGACCCGCTTGGTGAGGTAACTTTTG
>MEUF01000088.1:1954-23836 GCA_001771615.1 candidate division WOR-1 bacterium RIFOXYB2_FULL_48_7 | reverse complement strand
AAGCGTGACATAGAGGGTCCCGCCGCGGGCCCCATCCCCCGCTTTTTGAATCGCCCAGGCTTCGGCATGGGGAGTAGCCACTTCACCATGGTAACCGACCGAGAGGATGCGCCCTTGCTTGACCAGCACCGCCCCAACCATGGGGTCGGGGGTTGTTCGCCCTTCGGCAGATCTGGCCAGGTCAAGCGCTTCCCGCATAAAACGGAGATCGTCCGGATTAAAGGTCATAAGAAGATTGTATTATAGGGTATAGCCTTCTGCAAGGAGGGTTGAGAGCCTGACCATGCGAGGGCGCTTAAAAGTTGTATTTAGCGCGAAAGTCTGTTCTTCTTGTCGGTCAATAGTCAGCGTACCGGCCGCCAACCCGCTTTCAATCGGCGCCCGGACCTTTCTAGCGGTACCTCTTAGGAATACCTTGGGATCGCGAAAAAATCCAGTCCTCATTTTTTGGTCAACATCGGCCAGCAACTCATCGGCCATTATCTCTGCCTCTGTCGGCTTGAGCAGATAACGGAAAGCATGCGCCCGACCGTCAGAAAACCAGGTCAGAATATATATTCCATAATAAATAGGCAGAACCCGTGGATCATTTAAGAGAGCTTGTTGTCGCTCCCTAAGCGGCTGCCTCTCCCAGGGGGCCAGGGTGTTTGTCCCGGCAATTTTCTTGATCCTGACCGGCAGTAAAGTGATCAAGCCAGCCGGTTCAACCTGAACATAAATCTCGTCTGTTTTCCCCTCTCTGGCCAGGGCTTCTTTGGCTTGAGGCGATTGGTCATTTATCGGTCGATAAAGGCCATCGCCATCCCCCATCGGCTCAAAAGTAAACCAGGGGAGCGCCATTAATCCGCCGCTAGTCAACTGCTGGTGGAAAAATTGAGCGTAAATTTGCCTTAACTTTCCTAAGCCGGCCTCATCATCATCAGGAGGTTGGAAAAGGTAGCCGGTCTGTTGCAAGCTGTCGACTGCGCTTTTTACCGCCAGCTTGACTGCGGCTTCATAAATTAAGTCAAAAAGATATTCGGCTTCTTGCTCTGACAGTGCCCCATGCCCGGGAATGACGATCTTTTTTGGAGAGTGGGCAATAGCTATCAATGGCTGGCCGCCGGCGCGGGGATGCAGCGCCACCATAAAGGGATATTTTCCCGATTGGCCCGGCAACAGCTCGCCCAGGGCAATTTGCGCTAGAAAGGTTGAGGCAAAATCCCGGCCAAGAAAATTCACGCCAACTATGTAGGGATAAAGCAGGTCGTCCGCTTCCAGTTGGTATTCTGCCTCTTCAACCCGCTTCAAGTATGTCTCAAAGATTGTCCTGGCCAGCAATAAGCGGTTGTGCAATTCCAGCCGCCGCTCCTGGATTTCCTGATTCCCGGCCACTTGACCAAAAATCTGTCGGCCAAGCAAACCATTTTCTGCCATAAAGAGCCGGCCAGCCGCCCGGCTTGTTTCGGCAAGCACCCTTCTGGTTTGCTCAACCATGGACCGCTCAGGCGGCTTATCTCCTTTTCGTGCAGCATTGGCTAAATAACTGGTTGCCTGCATCGCCGTAGTTACCCACGGCTCTGATTGAGTCTCTTGGAATAATACTTGTGGGTCAGCCACCGCTTGCCAGCGCCCTTCCACCCGCCTGGTTGGAATAATAACCCTGACCCAATTGCCTTCTTCGCGGGAGCCAAGGTAAACCGCCAGCTGGTTTGTGCCCGGCTGATGGACAACATAAGCTTCGCGGGCGGCAAATGAGGATCCTTCGGGGTTCCTGAGGTAATACCAAAACGGCTCAACAGACATCAACGGCTGCTCAAACAACTTAAGCACTAATTTCAGGTGAGCAATCAATTCACGTTTTAATGCCGGATCAACACTCCACGGCTTGAGTAGCAATATTTCTAACCGGCTTTTTGCCTCCCGGGCGGTTGCCTGCTCGCGCAAATGCCCCTCAAGGTAACAACGGACAATTTTCGCCTGAATATACTTGATATCTACCACCTGGCCAATTGAAAACCCCCGGTAGCGTTCGGAGCTGTTATGGATTCCTTCGTATGTCGCGGCCAAATCATGGCGCAAGCCCCTGGCTAACTCCAGATAATATTTTAAGGCTCCGGTTGGTTCTCTCCGGCGCATGGCCACAGCCCGTTCCAGGGCCTCAAATAGATCATAAAACTCAAGGGTCACAATCAGGTCGAAAAATGAATCTTCCGATAAGCGGTCCCGGATAATTGTCTCACCTTCGGCCAATAAGATTCTGGCGCTGTCGGCAATCCTACCGAGCTCGCTGGCTTCTGCCAGCAATAGCCCGGTCTTCCAGCAAACCTCCAGATACCTGTTAGCAGCCTCCGCTCTTTCAATCCCCGGCGCCATCCCGTCAAGATATTTTTCAATTAACATTTTTTGTTCGGTATAAAAGTCATTTTGATCGACTACGTTTACAACTGTATGCCAATATTTTGCTTGCTGTGGGGACATGACGGGGATGTTGGGGTGCAAAGAGCGGCGCAGAAAGTCAGCCAATGGCTTGGTTAGCTTATCCCTTGTCGGCTGGTGGCGCAGCATCATCTCCGTCAGTCCAAGCAGGGTCTGTTCCGTATGCTCCCTGGTTGCAGCGTCGGCATTGAGGTTATAACCTCGGATGGCCAATTGTAGGGCCGGCAAGCATCGCCCATCTCCCATACATATCCTGGCCACCATTCCATAATTTGTGGCCATGGTTACGGAATCAACAAAACGGCGGGCCTTTTCTAATATCCCCAAATATTTCAGGGCCCTATCTGGTTGTTTCATTTGACAAGCCCCGAGCAGGTTGGCCTGGGCATTGGTCACGTGCATCGGGACTGTAGTTCGACCAGCTCTCATTTCTTCCCTCCGCGAGGGACTGTCATCCTGACCCGCCCAAAAATTAAAATATCTCCCGGGTCAAGGTCGGTCCATTGGCGGGGTGGCAAGGGGGCCCCAGACGGGAATTGGGCATTAACCAATTTGGTCCCGTTTGTGCTCCCCAAATCCATGACCTCAAAAACCCCACCGCGATTACGCCAACGGGCATGCTGGCCAGAAACTGTCTGATCAGAAATAATAAAATCTGTCGGAGATTTTTGAGTTCGTCCAATAATTATCTCCTGCCCCAAAGCCAAAGAGGGCAATTCGGGTTGAGTGGCTGGAATAACCGGCCTCACTGTAATATTGGGAAAATCAAAAACAAATTTGTTGGCCACGACCTCAAGGGTGTCGCCATAATTTATTGGGGTCCAGCCATTCAATGAGAGGGGCTGACGATTTAAATAGGTCAAATTGGTTTTGCCCACCCCCAATATTTCCCAGCGTTTTTCCGCTGCCAAAAAACGGAGGCTGAATTGGTGACGGGAAAGAAATCCATAGCCAGGCGCAGCCAAATCACATTCTATGGCTCGCCCAAAGGTCAATGTTTCGCCCCGAACCGCTTTTGCCAGAAAGGCCCGCTGGTCCCGGACCAGGCCGCGTAAACTCATCCCTTGTCCGATTGTCGGGGGGGTTGGTGAATGCCCTACTCTTGTCGGTTTATCAACCATATCAAGTTGTTATCGGGGATAAAAGCAGGGAATTTCAATAAATTTGCGGGAATTGCCGTCCTGGAAGTCGAGTTGGCTACCGCTTCAGTGCGGCAATAACCTTGGCGTAATCATCAGCATAAAAGATCGCTGAACCGGCAACCAAGACATTGGCCCCAGCCTCGATTACCTGCCGATAGGTTTCCAGGTTGATCCCGCCGTCAACCTCTATTTCGGTCGCGAGGCGTCTGTCATTTACAGCCCGTCTTAACTCTTTAATTTTTGGCAAGACGGAGGGGATAAATTTCTGCCCTTCAAAGCCAGGATTGACCGACATGACCAAGACCAGGTCAACTTTATCTAATACCTGGAGAACTTTATCAACCGTTGTACTCGGGTTAATGACTACCCCCGGTTTAGCCCCATGCTGCCGGATCAATTCGATATCGGTCGCCAAATCTTTAGACGCCTCAACGTGGATTGTTATAATATCTCCCCCAACCGGCCCGCCGTAGAGGGCCTTGGCAAAATCGGGGATATAGCGATCCGGATTTTCAATCATTAAATGGACATCGAGCGGCAGCCTGGTAATTTTGCGGCAGGCTTTTACAATCAGCGGACCAATAGTAATATTGGGGACAAAGTGCCCATCCATGACATCGATATGGATATAATCCGCTCCCCCTTGTTCAACCTTTTTAATTTCCGCCTCCAGATTGGCAAAATTGGCCGATAATATTGAGGGGGCAACCTTAATCATTAGTTTGTCTCCTTTTCTTCTATTACAACTTCCAGGGTCGTTGAAACCAGCAAGTCAACACTGCCAGCTACCTCTACCTGCTCACCTGGCAATGGCTCCTGCGCCAGGACGGTCCCCTCCATTACTCCGGGATTTCTTTCATAACGGGTTTCGCCCAGGGCAATCCCTTCGGCCTCCAGCAAAGCGATCGCCTGCGTCACATTTCTACCCAACAGATTTGGAGCGATAATTTTTCTTTTACCTGAACTGACAACCAGGTTGATGGTCCGGCCCGCTTTGACAATCCGGCCCGGCTCCGGCCGCTGGGAAATCACTGTCCCTTCAGGATGTTTACGGTCATAAACACTCCCGGTATTGCGAGCCTGCAAATCAATATCAGCCAGTTTTTGTTCTGCCAATTCATAAATCATCCCGGTAACTGCCGGGACCTCGACTTCTGGCAGGGAATCAAAGTAGATCAGGTACAAATACCCGACAAGCAAGGGAGAAATAATGAATAAAATAATAAAACCGGTAATGATCCGCGGTGAAGGCAGGCGCAGGCGGAGGACCAGTAGGCTGACCAAAATACTGGCCACAATTATAAAAGCAAAATATATGATCAGGTAATTAGTAATCATTATCAATGCCCAAAAAGAAACGCATAAAGCAGGCCGAGCAAGACCGCCCCGCCAACGATGACCGCCAAAATCCAATTGCGGTCTTTTTCCTTGCGCCAGCGCAGCTTGCCGACCTCATGCGGGGGCTCCTCAACTTTGGCCAGCTCTTCACCGCCAAATTGGGTCACCACCTTTTCAAATAATTTGGCCAGCTCTTCGTTGCGTTGCCCGGTCGGCGCGACCTGCCGGTTGAGCAGGCTTTGCCGAAATTCCTCTGCCGACCTAAAACGGAGCAAGGGGTCTTTTTGCAGGGCTTTGGCCAGTATTTCGATAGCGTATTTTGGTAAAGAGTCGCTAATTGCCTTATTGATAATGGAAGGTTCGCGTAATTTTTGTAGGTTGGCCGCAACCCCCTGGACATTCATCAACGACCGGCCAGTCGCCAGCTCATAAAGGACCAGGCCAAGAGAATAAACATCGGCAGCCGGCTTGAGGGGCCGCCCTTCCAACTCCTCCGGAGAGGCATATTTGGCATTGAAAATCATATCAATAACCTTTTGCGGGATTGACTCTTTGATTTCCCCTTCAATAATAAAATCAGTTAGTCGGACCAAGCCCTGGTTGTCAATAAAAATATTCGTCGGCTTTAGGGCGGCATGGACAATCCCTTTTTCATGCACAACAGTTAAGGTCTCCAGCGCCTGTTCAACCACCTCGGCCGCGCGTTCAATCCCTATCCCGCCCCCCTTAGCCAATAACTCTTTGAGGCTTTCACCTTCAATATATTCTCTGACAAAATAGAATCCCTGCCAGCCATAATCCCCGTCATACAACTTTGCCAAGCCATGATGGTTGATCAGCGCCAGCTCCCGGACCTTTTGCCGCATGCTTTTGATTAATGGGGAGCTCAAGGTCCCGCGTTTGTATATTTTGATTATTACCGGCTTGCCGGCGGCGGCAGATTTCTCGCCGCCGACAAAAAAACCCTTATAGGTTAAGCTAAAAGGGTTTTCGGCGATCTTTTCGGCGATCCGATACTTGCTTTTGAGGATCGTTTCCATAGGTTGTGCCGTTCATTATAACATAAAATTATGTTATGATTTATCCAGCATGGCACAGGATCATTCGTTCGATATCACAAGCAAACCCAACCTCCAGGAGCTCGACAACGCCATCCAAATGGCGGCCAAGGAGCTGGCCACCCGCTTTGATTTCAAAGGAAGCGTCAGCAAAATCACCAAAGAAGAGGACAAATTGGTCATTGTCTCCGATGATGAATTTAAGCTTAAAAATGTTGTCGGCATTCTCCAGGACAAATTCGCCAAGCGCGGTTTGTCGCTCAAATTTTTTGAGCCGGGAAAAGTGGAACAATCACTAGGCGGCCAGGTCAAGCAAACCCTGGCCATCAAACAGGGGATTGACCACGAGAAAGGCAAAGAGCTAAACAAGTATATAAAAGAGACCGGCCTTAAGGTCCAATCACAAATTCAGGGAGACCAAATCAGGGTCACGGCCAAAAAAATCGATGACCTGCAGGCCCTCATCCAAAAATTGAAAGGGTTCGAGTTTTCTATCCCGCTACAATTTGCCAACTACCGTTAATGAAAGCCTATTTTGTCTCGCTCGGCTGCCCTAAAAACCTAACTGACACAGAAGTGCTGATGGGGAAAGTCGCTTCACTTGGGTATACCATCACCACCCAACCGGCCCAGGCCGACGTCATTATCGTTAATACTTGCGCTTTTCTAAAGTCAGCGCGGGATGAAGCTCAGGCTGTCATCAAAGAACTGGCCCAGTGGAAAAAGAAAGGGAAATGCCAGCAACTGTTCGTCGCAGGATGCCTACCCAAATTATCTAACAACCACCAACTGACAACTAACAAATATATTGATGGGATCATTGATTCAACCGGACTGCACAGTTATCACATCCCCCGGATCAAGGCGACGCCCCCCTGGACCGCTTACGTCAAAATCGCCGACGGCTGCGACAACCATTGCGCCTATTGCCTGATCCCGACCATTCGCGGCCGGCTCAAGACCCGGCCTATGTCCGACGTCTTGAATGAGGTTAAACTCCTGGTTAAGCACGGGACCAAAGAAATCATCTATATTGCACAGGACACGACCGCCTACCCTAACCTGCCCAAGCTATTAAAGGCTACCGCCCGGATCAAGGGGGTTGCCTGGATCCGCCTGATGTATGCGCATCCCGCCCATCTGACCAAAGAGCTGATCAAGACGATCGCCGGTGAGCCGAAGATAGTTAAATATCTTGACCTGCCAGTTCAGCATGCTTCGTCACATATTCTTAGGAAAATGAACCGTCATTACGATAAAAAGCACCTATTGGAAACGATCACAAGCCTTAGGACGTTAATTCCTGATCTCTGCCTCAGGACTTCGATAATTGTCGGCTTTCCCGGAGAGACAAAAGCGGACTTTGTCGAGTTACAGGCCCTAATAGCCGCGGGACATTTTGATCGTCTCGGTGTTTTTCCCTACTTCCGTGAGGCGGGGACCCCAGCGGCCAAACTGCCGGGACAGCTCTCTTCAGCAATCAAACAGTCCCGGCTGCAAACGATTATGTCTCTGCAGCAAAAGATTTCGCTGAGAAAAAATCGCACTTTTATTGGCCGAACGCTAAAAGTTCTGGTCGAGACCCCCCATTCCGGCCGGAGCTATCGCGACGCGCCGGAAATTGATGGTAAAGTTATTTTACACAGCCCAAAAAGACTTGTTCCCGGTACTTTTGTCCGGGCCAAAATTATCAGGGCAACCGCCTACGATCTGGTTGGGATGGTCCAATGATCATCTTGGCCTCTGCCTCACCACGACGCCGGCAATTATTGAAAAAAATAGTCAAGAAATTCCGCGTTGTCATCAGCCAAGTTGAGGAAAGCAGCATCAAGGCCGCTACGCCGGCCCGGTTGGCCGAAAAACTCGCTCTAGCCAAAGCGCTGGATGTCGCCGCCAGCCACCCGCAAGCGACAATTATCGGAGCAGACACGATTGTCGTGTTGGGGAACAAAATCCTGGGTAAACCCCGCCATAAAAAAGAAGCAGCCGCTATGCTGCGCTCCCTTTCCAATAAAACCCATAAAGTGATAACTGGCCTCGCCATTGTCATCGGCAAAAAGAGGCTCGTTTTTCATGAAACGACCTATGTTTCGATGAAGGCCCTCTCCCAAGCCGACATCCAATTTTACGTTGATTCCGGAAAGCCGCTCGATAAGGCGGGGGCATATGGGATCCAAGAGATTGAGGCGCTTTTTGTCGATAAGATTAAAGGGGATTACGATAACGTGGTGGGATTGCCAACCCTGAAACTGAAGAAGCGTCTCAACTCTGTCGGCCCCCTCTGAACCCGATCTCCTTCCTTTCTGGCTCCGGGTGAGCAATCAGAGCTTTGATGGCATCGAACACAATCTTAAACTGCTGGTCATATTTGCTTTCCATTTCCTCAATCTTCCTGATTATGTCCTTATGTGAAGCAATTAATTCGCGCAGCTTAACGAAGGTCTTCATAATCGCAATATTGACCTGGACCGCCCGCTGGCTTTTCAAAACACTTGATAGCATGGCCACACCTTGTTCGGTAAAGACAAAAGGGGCGGCGCCCCCAAACAATGACTTTGATGGTATGCCAAAATGGCACACCAGCTGGGCGATTTCTGCTTGATTCAATATGAACATAAATTCTTTGGGGAATCTCTCAGCGTTTCGCTTTACTTGCCTTTTTAATTGACTTGTCATCACCCCATACAACTCGGCCAAGTCTTTATCAAGCATTACCTTTTGCTCTCTAATGTAATAGATCTTGCTGGCGCTAAACTCTGTCGGCAACAGGGCCTTCATCTTCTCCCCCCCTTAATCAATTGACCTTTTCATAAGAAACAATTCTCTCCTTCAGCCAATTCCATCTCAACCACGATTTTAGCTCCCTGGAAGTCATAATTATTTCCCGTAAACAGTTGCGCGGCAAACAATAAACAACGCGATACATATTTGATCACCTCCTTTCCCTGTCCAAGTTCCGATATTGCGTCGCTTCGGCAACATGATGGGCTTTTATTATCTCGGAACTATCAAGGTCGGCAATTGTTCGGGCAAGCTTGAGGATGCGATCATATGAGCGGCCGCTTAGTTGGAGGTGTAAGATGGCCGCTTTCAATAATTTTTGCGCCTCGTTTTCTAAAATACAATATTCCCTGACCTGTCGCGGCCTCATTTGGGCATTGCAATAGACCCCGCTGCCGGCAAAGCGCCGCTGCTGCACTCTTCGCGCGGCCATCACCCGCTCTTTGATTTTGGCTGACGCTTCTCCCTCTGCCTGATTGGTCAGCTCATCTTGTTTCAAGCGGGGCACTTCAATATGCAAGTCGATCCGATCCAATAGGGGGCCGGACATTTTTCCCCAATAACGCTGGACCAGGGCTGGAGAACAGCCACAGGTTTTAACTGGATCCAAATAATTACCGCAAGGACAGGGGTTCATGGCTGCCACAAGCATAAATTGTGCCGGATAAGTCAGTGTAGAATGGGCTCGGGAAATAGTTACGTGGCCATCCTCCAATGGCTGACGTAAAACCTCCAGGACCTTACGCTCGAATTCAGGGAATTCGTCAAGAAAAAGGACGCCGAGATGAGCCAGGGAAACCTCTCCCGGTCGAGGGATTCGCCCTCCCCCAATGATGCCCACGTCAGAAGTCGTATGATGGGGAGAGCGGAAAGGCCGTTTGGTTACTAGCGCTTTTCTGCCGCTTAACATTCCGTTAATGGAGTAAAGCTTTGTAACCTCCAGGGCTTCAGCTAATGAAAGCGGGGGTAAAATTGTCGGCAGGCGCCGGGCAAGCATCGTCTTCCCTGAACCGGGTGAGCCGACCAGGAGCACATTATGTCCGCCTGCCGCCGCTACTTCCAACCCCCGCTTAACCTGCCCCTGGCCCTTGACATCGGCAAAGTCGCAGCCAAATTCTTGCTCCTGCTGAAAGAGTTTGGCAATGTCTATCCGATGCGGCATGATTTCCCGTTTTGCACCAAGAAACTCCACCGCTTCTTTTAGCGAATTAATGGGAAACACTTTTAACCCCTCAACCAGGGCCGCTTCATCAGCATTGGCCCGTGGGACCAGTACCGCCTTAAAACCTTTTTGCCACAGTGAGATGCAAATCGGCAACACACCGGTGACATTCCGCACCCCGCCATCGAGCGAAAGTTCTCCCAGGGCAAAATAATCATGCTCCTGTTGAATTTTAATTTGCTCTGAAACTGCTAACATGCCTATGGCGATAGGCAGATCAAAAAGTGGCCCTTCTTTTTTGGTATCGGCTGGGGCTAGATTAATAGTGAAATAACCGGCTGGGTGTTCATATCCGGAATTTTCCAACGCCGCCCTCACCCGATCACGCGACTCCTTGACCGCCGCATCAGGCAACCCGACGATCGATTGCCCGGGCAACCCCCTTTGAGCGTCAATCTCAATTTCGATCAGATAACCATCCAAGCCCTGGAGGGCGGCTGAATTAATTTTAACTAACATGGAAGGCGTTCTTAAAAAGCTCTAGCGCCCGAGAACCGTCAGGGCGGCGATAAATCGTCAGGACATCAAAACGACAATTTGTCCCCTTGATATTATTTTTATATAGATAAGTGCGGGCCGCGTGGATAAGGCTTTGCCGCTTGGCCTGGCGCACCGCTCCAGCCGGAGAACCATAGCTGCGAAAAGAGTAGTTTTTGACCTCGATAAAGACGAGAAAATCGTCCTGTCTGGCAATCAGGTCTATTTCACCCTGTTGGGAATGAAAATTGCGCTCCAGGATGGTATAACCGTGGTTGTTTAAATATTCGGCGGCAAATTCTTCCCCTGCCTGCCCTATCTTATAACTGCTTAGTCCCATGCAGAGGTAGCAGCAAGATTATTGCCATCTGACCCCTTTTATTCCCCTCTCCATCGAGGATGGAGAGGGGTGGTGCAAACCGTTAGGTTTGCGCCGGGGTGAGGAATTAATTGATCAAGTCGAAAAGGTTCTGAGAAGTGGAAAACTTAACTACATTGCGGGCTGGGATAGTCAGCTTTTTGCCGGTTTGCGGGTTGCGTCCCGGGCGGGCTTTACGTTTTACCTTTTTCCAAGTGCCAAAGCCGACCAGGCGGACCTCCTGACCTTTTTTGAGCGAGGAACTGATGGCCCCAAAAGTCTGGTCGAGCATACCCATTACTTTGGATTTGGACATATTGGTATTTTTTGAAATCATGTTGCAGAGCTCTTGCTTATTCATTTATTTTTTTCACCTCGCTTTCGGTTGATGTTCAAGCATTCTAGCAATGCTTCCGACGTGAGTCAAGAAGTTTTAAAGCTCCGCCGGTGGATTGGTGAAAGTCCATATTTCCTGATCAAAGCCAAATGTTCTGGTGTGCCGTAACCGCGGTGCCGGTCAAACCTGTACTGGGGGTAGAGCTGGTGGTATTCGTCCATCAGGCGATCGCGCGTGACTTTTGCCACTATCGAGGCGGCGGCAATACAAGAAGCCTTGCCATCGCCGCCGATAATTGTCCGCTGCGGGATATTCAGCGCCAGCTTGATCCGGCCATCAATTAAAATATAATCAGGTTTTCTTTTTAACCCGGCAATCGCCTGCTGCATCGCCAGGCGATTTACCTGCCCAACCTTAAGTTCGTCAATCAGCTGGTGGCCAATTACCACAGAATTAAAGGCAATAGCAATATTAACAATTTTTTTATAAAGTGCGTTTCTTTGTTTGGCTGATAACTGTTTGGAGTCATCTAAGCCAGGAATAGCCTGGTCAATCGGCAAAATTACCGCCGCAGCAACCAGCGGGCCGGCCAACGGGCCCCTTCCCGCCTCATCAACACCGGCAACCGCAGTATAACCTTGTTGGGAAAGTTTTCTTTCGTAAATTAATGACGGCATAGTCCCCGATTAGGGGATTATACCAAATTTATTGAGCGGCCAGATGACGAATAGTGCGCGGCCTATCAAGTTTTTTTTGGGCAGAAACCCCCAGTAGCGGCTATCATAAGACTCGCCTCGATTGTCACCCATGACAAAATAAGCATCTTCCGGAATAATTATCGGCCCATAGTCGGCATCGTCTTTATTCATCGGGTGTTTTTCTATCTGTTGCCGGCCGTTGACAAATATCTCTCCCTCAATGATCTGCAATTTATCCCCCGGCAAAGCTACCAGGCGCTTAATTAAATCTCTTTTTTCAATTTTATTTGCTTGCAGCAGCGCCGGCAGTTCCGGTGGTTTGACCTCGCGGAAAATAACCACTTCCTGCCGCTGGGGTTGGCGGAAATGATAGGTGATTTTGTCCGCCACAACCCGGTCGCCAATCTCCAGCGTGGGGACCATCGACGGGGAGGGGATCCAAAATACCTGTAAAAAAAAGGCCCTGATAATCAGAGCCAAAACCAGGGCAACGACAATCGTTTCAGCCCAATCGAAAATGGGATGGTTAAGCCGCGGCGCTTTCATTAACTACGGCATCATCAACTTTGATGGCCCGGCTGCCGATCCTTTTTCGCAGATAATATAGTTTGGCCCGGTTGACCTTGCCGCTCTTAATCAGTTCTACCCTGTCAACGCGGGGTGAATGGATCGGGAAAGTTCTCTCTACGCCAATGCCCTGGACAAGTTTTCGGACAGTAAAGTTTTCGCGGGCGCCGTGGCCGGAGCGCTTAATGATAATGCCTTCAAAGCCCTGGAGGCGTTCTTTGCCCCCCTCAAGTATTTTGGAAAAGACCTTAACAGTGTCGCCAACCTTAAAATTGCCGACGCTTTTTTTCTTTTGTCCTTCTTCAATCTCTTTTAAAACCTTCATGAATAGCTCCTTATCATTAAAAAAGGCCCACTTTCCATAGGCCTATTTCCCTAACAGTTTATATAATATTATAGCAGTTGCCGAGCGAACTGACAAATGGTTGTACTCGCCCTTTCCCTCGATCGGCGGGAGAATGGCGTCTGCCCTGCCTAGCAGCTCATCGGTCATCCCCCAGCCGGTACCAAACAAAATCAGGACCGGTTTTGTCCCTTGCTCGATCTCCTGGCGCAGGGCCTCAAAAGAAATAGTCGTCCGTGGCTTGGCTGATGTTGCTATCACTTTTGGGGAAATTCCCTCTTTGGAAATGATATCTGCCAGTGCGTTTTCCAGCTCCGCCTGAATGGAAATCAACTTAAAAGCCTCGGCCCTTGTCCAATTAAATTCCAGGCTGGTCCCGTCCATCCAAAATTGAAAAATCCTTTTGGCAAATTCCTGCTGGGCCGGCATGGGATTGATCACATAATATTGTTTAACGCCAAAAGTTACCGCGGAACGGGCAATATCATGCAAATCAAAACCGGTGATACTGGTCGTCACCACTTCCTGATGTTTGTTATAGACAGGATGATGGAGCAGCGCTATGTAGACGTTTGCCACAACTCTTCCAGCAGCTCCTTGTCTAATTCGGTCAGGTTGGCTTTGGCCAGCAGGTCGGGGCGGCGTTCCAAGGTCCGGCGAATGGCCTCTTTGCGGCGCCAGCGGGCGATCTCCGCATGATTGCCCGAAAGCAAAACCTCCGGGACCCTCTCCCCCGACAGCTCTTCCGGGCGGGTATAACTGGGATAATCCAGCAAACCATCGTAAAATGAATCGTTTTGGACCGAACCGGCCTCCTTCACTATGCCGGGGATATGCCTGGCAATCGCGTCGATCAAGACAGCGGCGGGGAGTTCCCCTCCGGTTAGGACATAATCGCCAATAGAGATTTCTTCATCAAACCAGCTCCGGGCCCGTTCATCGATCCCCTCATAATGCCCGCACAAAATTGTCAAACTTTTATATTGCACCAAGTCTAATACCTTTTGATTATTTAAGACCTCCCCCGACGGGCACATAAATATCTTTCTACTCCCTGACAGCCTCCCGCTATTGATTGCCTCCTGGATTACCTCTGCCTTCATGACCATCCCCGCTCCCCCACCATAGGGAGAATCATCGACGGTTTTGTGTTTGTCAGCCGTAAAATCTCTCAGATTGATAATATTAATTTTTAATAACCCTTTATCTTGAGCTTTTTTCAGCAGGCTTTCGTTAAGAAAGCCGGAAAACATTTCGGGGAAAAGGGTTAAAATATTGATCTCCATATATAGATTTTAACACTTTTGCTGAAATTTTACTCCTTAAACTGCGACAACATTTAGTAATATGCTAAGACAACTTGATTGCCGGATAAATGCCCATGCCAGGCCGCTAATTAATCGGGATTTTTGTCATTTGAGCCGGTCGACCGAAGCCCGCGAAGCCATCAGCGCTATGCTGCCGCGCCGGTTAAATGAAGAGTTGCTCTATGCCCGGGCCGTCAGCGCCATGCAATTGGCCCAGCCGATAAAATCTGCCTTTAAAGTCGGAGCAGCGGCATTAATCAGGGACGCCGCCAATCATCGCTATATTATTAGTGGGTATAACACAGAATACGTAAATAACGATTCAACCCATGCCGAAGAAAGCCTGACTTCCAAGCTGCGACCGGGAGATCGTTTGGAATTGGTGACTGTTGTTGGCCAGAATGGTGAACCACTAACCCCCTGCGGGAACTGCCGTGAGCTGTTGAGTAGCTGGGCAACCGATCGGGCCGAGGTCCTGGTCACCAAGCGCGAGGAGCAGACTGTCTGGCAACCGCTTCATGTTCTTTTGCCAAAGGCTTTACCGAATACCCATAATTTGGCTGATCTCCCCCATCAGCAACAAGAATTACTTTTAGCAGCAAAGGCAATTATGGCTGGCGCGTATATCCCATATTCGGGAGAGGCCAAGGGGGCGGCAATTATGACAGCTAACGGCTTACTGATTGTCGGCTCGCCAAGAGAAGATGCCGCCTACCACAATATCCATGCCTTGGAAGCGGTTCTCGTCCAAAGCGAGGTACTTAGGGAACGTGATATCAAAGAAATTTGTTTGGTTGGTTCTGGGGAATACGGGCTCCCCTATATGCCGTGCGGCCGCTGCCTACAAAAAGTCTATGAAGCCGCGCAAATCTGCGGGAGAGAAAGATCGCTCGTTGTTTTATTAATGAATCCTCGCAATCATTTGGTCTGGCAAACCACCATTGACCAGCTATTGCCCCTCCCTTTTGGGCCTAAAGATTTGGGTATTGATGTGGGTCGATTTTTGGTTTAGAGGAATTCTTAGTCCCAGTTGGGATTTATGTCCGGAAAACTATTGTTTGTCACATTGGTTTCACCGGTCCCGTTAATATGGACCTTATAAATGTCATAGGTTTCCCCGGTCACATCCCCCTGGAGGTTGGAATAAAAGGCCACCCAAGCCCCATCGGGCGACCAGCTCGGACGGTAGTTGTCATAATGGCCGGCGGTCCGGCTGGTCAAGCGCCGCACTCCCGTACCATCACTGTTCATAACCATAATTTCACGGAGTGGTAAACTCTCTGAACTGACGGTCGAGGCAAAAGCAATTTTTGTCCCATCAGGTGAAACTCTGGGAGTGTAAAAATCATAATTGCCGGCCGGATCCGCCTCGATTGAGCCCAGGTCAGTCACATTGTCGGAATTTTCATTGTTTACTTTATAAATCCTCATCTTATTCCCGTTGCTTGCAAAGTAAGTAAGATAAACAGCGTCAAAGTAACTGGCATAGCCCAACCCCTGGAGCTCGGTTTTTCGATAAATTATGTCATCAATATTATTGACGTTCACCGTAATAATGGCATCGCCGGCACCATAGGCATTTGTCCGGCAGATGATCAGCTTTGAACCATCTGGCCACCAGGCCGGGTCATGGTTGGCATGGGCAGAGCCTGATGTTGTCATCACCTCTTCAGATGTACCATCAATATTCGCCAGACAAACCTGCCTGACGCCACTTATCAACCGGCTATAAGCAATTTTTTGTCCATCAGGAGAAACAGCCGGCTCTTCCAGACTCACTCCGCCAGTTGAAGCGACCACAATTTCACTGGTTATCCCATCTTGGCTAATTTTATATAGCGCCCAGGGGCTACGAGCAGATTGAAAGTAGATGCTAGCATTGGTGGTAGAAGTTACTGATGTCGAGGTTGTGCTGCTTGCAGAAGTTGTCGTGGTAGTGGCAGGAGTTTCCGAAGAAGAGACGCCACAACCCCAGGTTAACAGTGAGACAGCCAGCAAAAGAGCGCTAGATGCCGCGAATTTCTTGAATGACTCCATCCTTGACAATGATTTCCGCCCCTCCAACCTTTTTATAAAGATTGTCGCCAACTCCCACGTGGACCGGGCCTTCGAGCGGGCCTTGGACAAATTCAGAGCCGATCTGGAGGCGCTTGGCTTCTTCAATTTTCATTACCAAGTCGGCCTTGGCGGCGGATTGGCGATTTTTTTCCTCATCATATTGATGCTTAAAGGCGGCGGCTTTCTGCATAAGCCCCTTTTTCTTCAGGTCTTCTAGATAATTTTTGGCATTGCCTTCAATCTGGGCGAGCTGGCCATCGATGTTGGCAATTGCCCTCTCCAGTTCCTTGACTAAATTACCTTTAAAAGCTTCGGTCACAATCGCTTTAACCATGACAATCCGCTTAAGTTCAAGTTTTGCTTCTGACATTATATGACTCCTTCTTTCTTTTCTTCGGTCAGGATTTCAACCGTGACTTTTTTCTGTTGTTTTGCCGCCGAGGCCTTGACAATGGTTCTGATGGAGTTGGCGATACGCCCTTCACGGCCGATAACCTTGCCGGCATCTTCCGGTGCGGTGCGAACCTCAATTATGGTGATGGAATCTCCCTGGGTCTCCTTGACGCTGACAGCTTCTGGCTTATCAACCAGTGATTTAACAATATACTCAACCAGCTCTTTCATGGCTATGCCTCCTTGGCAGGAGCTTCGGCAGCAGCACTTTCGGCAGGGGCAGCCGCTTCTCCCTTGGCTTTACGTTTTGGGAGCGCAGCTAAATCAATCGGCGGCATTAATCCGGCCTTACCAAAAAGGATCCGGACTTTTTCAGTCGGCTTGGCGCCTTTTTTCAGCCAGGCGGCGACTTTATCGGCTTTGACATCCAAAACATTCGATCCTTTAAGCGGCTGGTAGATCCCCAAAATATCGACAACATCACTGACCGGAGAAGATGATTCGTCTTGAACCACTACCCGGTATTGCGGCCGATTTTTTGTTCCGATTCTCTTTAATTTAATCTTAGCTGACATAATACTCCCCTTACTCAATTTAATAGTTAAAAACTCAAGGTCAGACGATTTATTATTATAACACAGCGAGGGATTTTTTGTAAGAGGTGAAACGGCCAGATAACTCTTTAAGGGTGTCCCCACCGAATTTCTCCAAGACTGCCTGAGCTATCTCCAGCGCCACAACTGCTTCCCCCACAACCGCAGCCGCTTCAACTGCACAGACATCGGATCGTTCGACAAAGGCTTTTACCGGTTTTTTACTGGCTAGATCAACAGAATTTAACGGTTTTGCCAGGGTGGAGATCGGTTTCATGGCCGCCCGGATAATCACCGGCTCCCCATTGGTCATCCCCCCCTCCAAGCCACCAGCATGATTTGTCTTATGGGAGAAACCCTTTCCCTTTTTATACATTATTTCATCATGGACCTGGGAACCCAATAGTTCGGCTTGAATAAAGCCTAACCCCAACTCAACCCCCTTGATCGCAGGGATAGCCATAACTCCTCTGGCGAGGTTTCCATCAAGCCGCCGGTCCCAATGGACGTGGCTGCCTAGTCCGGCCGGAACATTTACCGCCTCAACCTCAAATACCCCCCCCAACGTATCGCCCTGGAGGCCAGTCTCATCGATTAGCTCCTGCCAGTCCGCTTGTTTGGCCGCGCCACCAATTGAAACAATCCGGCTACTAATTTTTATCCCTAATTCGGATAAAAGTTTTCTGGCAACAGCCCCCACAGCCACTCTGGCAGCCGTTTCCCTGGCCGAGGCCCGTTCTAAAATATTGCGGGCATCTTTGAGCCCATATTTAAGTGAACCAGCCATGTCGGCATGGCCGGGACGGAGCTGGGTAAAGGCTTTTTCAAAAAAAGTTGTGCTTTTATTGGGGATGAGCAGCGCAATGGGACTGCCAATAGTTTTACCGTGTCGCACGCCGGAAAGCAAAGTAGCATGATCGCTTTCAATTTTCATTCGTCCGCCACGGCCATGTCCACCCTGGCGACGGGCCAGGTCAAGGGCAATCTCTTTTTCGGTCAGCGGTAAGTCGGCGGGGCAACCTTCCAGGATTGCCACCAGCGCTTGACCATGTGATTCACCGGCCGTTAAAAAACCGAGCATTTGGGGAAATTATATCATTCAGGCCGGGTCAGGGCAAACTATCTTCGGTCACAACCTGATTACGACCCCGCGATTTAGCTAAACTGGCCAGGGCCTCTGCCCGATGGAGCAATGAGTCGGCGGTGTCTCCAGGACGATAGATCGCCACACCAAGGCTGATAGTTTTTCTGACAGTGACTTTAAGGAATATCTGCCCGCCACGCCGCCTAACGACTTCGATGCTTTCCAATTCAATGCCCGCTTTATCGTATTTTTTTATCCCTTCACGGATTTTTTCGGCCACCGATTCCGCTGCCTCCTCATCATTGTAAGGGATAACAACGGTAATTGGCCTTTCGATTTCTGCCCGCATACGTTCGGCGATCAACTTGGCTTCAGCTGCGGAGACGTTCAATCTGGCGGCAATTTCTTCTCCCCCATGCCGGTATATTTCACCTTCACGGACATGATTTCTTTCACGGATATTCAGCAACAATCTTCGAAAAACCTCCGCCAGCACATAATCGACATCAGCGTGCAGCCAGGCTTCATTAAGATGCTTAAACCAGTCCACGTCGCCATAGATCAGGGCCATTGGCTGCGCTTCATTGGGACTGCGTTCCCGCCAGGCAATTTCGCGCTGCAGCCTTTTGAGGAGATAGCCGGCATGATAGACTTTTAAGCCAAATTTTACGTCGCCAAACTTTGTGTCCAAATTGGCCCTTTCTAATTGCTGATTTATCCGGAGAAAAGAAGGACCCAGCCTATTGGCTAAGCCCTCCATGATCCTAACCTGCCCCATGGTAAAGGCATTTTGCTGCTGGCTGCTGACCACTATTACCCCCAGCCTTTGGCCGTCAATAATAATCGGCGTGCCAATCAAAGAGCCCTTTTGCCCTCGCAGCCAGGCAATTTTTCCCGGCGGCAAACCGGGCAAATCCCTCATATATATCGACTCCCCTAAATCAAAGATCGACCAGCCGATACTGTTATCCCCGGGCCCGCTAAAATATTCTCGCTGACTGATCCCTAGAGGGGTCCAGCTGGAACGGGTCACCAGGGCATTGGCCTCACGATCAAACATCATGATGGTAATACTGTCAGGCAGGGTCCCTTCTGTTTGCCCCATAAAGAAAGTAGCCAGTTGCGGATAAATATTGCTCAAGATACTATCAAGCGCATCAGCCCCGCTGACAATTTGCGTGACGGCGTCAAGCATCGCCCGTTGCTCCTGCAGGACCAGGCGCCGCTTGACTTCACCCAGGTCATGAAAAAGCCCCTGGATCGATCGGCCAAAAATATTGACATCTGACGGCTTTTCCCAATCAACCTTATAAACCCGCCAAACATTGCCGGCGTTATCCTGTTCAGAAATTATAACAAAAGGATGGCTTTCAAATGCCAACCGCCCGCCATCGGGTTGTATTTTCCCGCACAGTGGATCGGCGGCCGGGTTATCGACTAAAACATAGGGCTCCTGTTTTTTTACCACCAGCTCCATCGCTTCTCCGGAGTATTCTGTCGGGGAAAGCCATTGGAAAAAATGTGACTCCGGGTTGTACCTTTGGGCGGCCCCTCGTCCAAGGTAGGCGTGCGAGATGCGCACATAACCATCTTCTGTCACATCGTAGACAGCAACTCTGGAGGCGCCAAAATAATTCAAAACTACTTCAGCCACAGCCTCTTCCGCCTGGTCGCGCGTTTCTGCTGTTGTCAAACGGCAGGCCAAAGCCCGGTGGGCCAGGGCGGCACTGCGAAACCTTTCAGCAACGACCTGCTGATGCCTTTCTTGTGAATATAGTGCGGGAGAAAAACTGACCTTCCTGCCATCAAGTGATTTCTCAACAACCAGGGCGCGCAAGTCCTCGCCGTGCGTGGCCAAGACTTTTTGCCAATGGGTTAAGGCCAGCTCAAGGGTTTCACAGCTTAAGGCCACATCAACATGCAAATCAAGAATCGCCCCATCAATTTGTTGTGTTAGGGCAACCAGGCCGGGCGTTAGGGAGGTGATTTGCTGCAGGGCCCGTTGGACCCCAAAAGGAGAAGTTACGGCAACGCCAAGCCTTTGTAGTGCTTTGACCGGGTTTGCCAGTTTGCTGCCGCCAGGGGAACCCCCCGGCCGCCATCGAGTTATTTCCATGCCTGCCATCTTACCTATATATCGGTAAAAATGGCCGGGAATTTCATTATTTAGGGCTGGCTAAATTTCCTAAAGATCGGCCAAAAACTTCAACAAGTGACTGATATTGGCTGGCGCTCATGGGTTTTCCAGAAAATGCATTATCGGCATAAATTAAACCTAAAACATTCCCTTGCCCATCTCTAACTGGCAACAAGACGAATTCATCAACTACCCTGCCATCAACGGAAAATAGTTGCTCGATTTTAGCCCTGAATTCTGATAGTTTCCTGGCATCAAAATGACCGTTAATTTCTGCTCGATCATATTCCGGCGTGCCAAAGCGATAAGCGATTGGCGCAAAGATGGCATTTGGGCCAAGCTGGCTGGCCCTGATCCGTTGATCAAGCGGCGTCCCTGCCGGGTTCAGGGCGCGGAAAAACGTTTCCATCCCTTCGGCAAATGTTAGCCGTCCCAGCTCTCCAAGTTTCCTTTGCCATTCATCCGTTCCCGCTTCACCAATGGCCAGCGCACCGCTTAATTCTCCGTTAACCAGGCGGAAAAAAGCGACCCGGTTAGCCTCAACCGCATAACGGGGCATATGGACAAAGCCGCCCGCGGTCATAAGAGTTAACGCCCAATTAATCAGCGCCTCTTGTTCGGTAAATCGGGAAAGGTCCAAGGCTAATTTCTGGCCGATTAGTAAGGATTTTGCCAACCCGGCAACAGACATAACTTGAGCAATAAATTCTTCTTCATAAGCTCCGCCCGGTCTAGCATGAGCTTCAAAATCAAGCTTATAAACCCCCATCACCACTCCATTGACAATTTCCGGCACCAGCACAAAGGGGAGTTTAGAGACTACTTTCCCGTCACGAAAGCAACGCGGGTCTTTTTCAGGCGATACAACCATTTGCGCCTGGCCGGTGCGCAGAACATCGGCCATTACCTCTCCCTGGAAATCATCGATTTGCCGCCAGTCCACAAAGCCAGAGTTAGCTAACAAGGTTTTCTGGTCCTCGACAATTTGTCGGCCAACACTGGTCAGGGACCAGCGCCTGGAAATATGGACCGCCTGATTATGCACCTCATATCTGGTGACACGCACTGCCCTGGATAGGTTGCTCAACATGGCTTCCGCTACCACGCCGTCAGCTTCGAGTAAATCAGCCGCCCGCGCCAACCTATACCCTATGCCCGCCAGGGCTATGAGCTTATCTTCCTTTGGAGCCGCGGTTACCGGGCTAACAGCCGGATGGTCAATTAACCTGGTTGGGGAAAAAACCCTGGCACGATATTCCTGCCACATTCTGTGAGTATTAAAAAAGGCCCCGTTGAAGGTAATTGAAGCCGCCATTTTGTCCACAAATGTCGGGTCGGTCGAGCGGCCATAATAAGCGGTCATCACAGCCCGCAATTGCTGGAGCAATGAGCCTAAGTGGGCCCGATATAACATGTCGTCATCAGCCGGCGGCGTGACCACCCGCCGTTCACCAATTGTCCACCCGGTCGCATCATCATGAGCCCCTTCAACCCACCAGCCGTCCCAGGTACTCACATGGGGAACCCCGTTGATGGCCGCTTTCATGCCCGACGTTCCGGAGGCTTCTTGC
>MEUF01000088.1:0-1918 GCA_001771615.1 candidate division WOR-1 bacterium RIFOXYB2_FULL_48_7 | reverse complement strand
GCCACAAGTATTTTGGCACTTTCCAAGTCATAATCTGCCAGAAAAACGACTTTGATTTTGCCCTTTGAGCTGGTCGTTAACTCCTCCCCTTTTTTGATAACATCTTGAATAATCCCCTGGCCTATCCCATCATTCGGGTGAGCTTTGCCGGCAAAAACTATCTGCAGTCCCCCTTTTTCATCGGCCAGCCGCAGCAAGGCTTGCTGATCGTTTAACAACAAATTCCCGCGTTTGTATCCGGCAAAACGTCGGGCAAAACCGATTGTGAAAATCTCGGGATCAAAACCTGCTTGGTGTTTACGGTTAACTAATTCGACCAATTCGGTTTTTGCTTGCTGATGGGCCGACCAGAGTTCAGAGCGAAAAGCTGGATCGCTTGTCACGGCGGCCAGTTCAGCCAGTTTGGTCGGATCGCTTGACCACTCGGGGCAAAATTTGTCATAGAGCGCCGCCATAGCCGGACTAACCCAGGTGAGCGGATGGATTCCATTGGTAATACCGAAAATTGGGGTAAAATCGGGGAACATCCCTTCAGAGACTTCGGCGTGCAGTTGTGAAACGCCATTTCTGACACCGCACAGCCGCATAGCCAGCAGGGCCATGTTGATATAGTCCTGGTTGGCCGGATCATTGCCATAAAATAAAATGGCGTCGCGCAAGAAAGGCTCGGTCACATTTCCCCTGACCAGAGCTTTCAAAAATTTATCAAATCCGGCTGGGACAGGGGTATGGGTTGTAAAAGAAAAACGGTCAAGGGCGGCTTGCAGGTCGGCTTGAGTTATTTCTGTCAATGGCTTACCTAACATCCGGAGATATTCTGCGGGGGCAAAGGCGGCATGTCCCTCATTAAGGTGAAAATATGAAACAGGCACGCCCAAATCATGCAACGCCCGCATCCCGCCAATGCCCAGGGCCATCTCCTGCCGTAAACGCATCTGCGGGTCGGCATTATAGAGCTGTAGAGTTATATCGTCTATCCCGGCTGGATTAGGCAGCCCGCATGAATCCAACATGATCAGGGGAACAAAGCGATCGTCTCCCCCTTCGACGGCAAAACCCCATAAACGAAAAGCCGCCCGGCGGCCGGCGATATCCATCTCCACCGCCCTGTCCAGATCGATTAATTGCTGGTGCCGGGAAGGATCCCAGGCATGGGCTTGGGCGTGCTGTCGCCCGTACTTAATCTCCTGCGTAAAATATCCGTTGCGATAAAGCAATCCCACGGCAATAGTTGGATCGCCCAAGTTGGCGGCAGATTTGACCGTATCACCGGCCAAGACCCCCAACCCGCCGCCATAAATCGGCAGGTTCCTTTGCAAGGCATATTCCATGCAAAAATAGGCCGCCACCCGGCCTCGGGCAGCTCTTGACCAATTATCCAAACGAGCAAAAAATTGATTTCGACGAGCCGGGGCTAATGCAGCAGCCATGTTATAGTATCCTTTCTGAATGTGCTATCTCATTGTGATTTCGCCAGGATCGGCAAATAATTTCACTTTATTTTCTGCGCGGTGTATAATTTGCTCATGCCGACAATTCAAGGGTACCTGGCCGGGATAGATTTCCAGCAAAAAGATTTTATCGGGACAATTGCCTTACGCAACGAAGAGCTGGCACTGCCGGACGGCAGCAAGGCCGCGCTGGGCATGGACGACGGCCATTGGGTGTTGATACACCAGCAATCACCGGGCGCCCCCTTTGTGGTTTTTGAATATAACCTGCACGACAAAAAGATTACGGTCGACAAAAAACCTGGCGCCAAGGAAGATATTAAACAATTCAAGCGGCTGGTCGGTTATTTTTTTAGTCATGCGCGGATCGAAGAGCTGGTCACGATCCTGCCACCGGAGAATTAAATGGTTGATATTCATGGTTTGGGCGCTTTTGGTATTACTCCCTTTTTGAGCGAGGACCTGAT
>MEUF01000087.1:6688-7526 GCA_001771615.1 candidate division WOR-1 bacterium RIFOXYB2_FULL_48_7 | reverse complement strand
CGACTGGCGTGGGATCGATCCCACGCCAGTCGAGGCAATCACCCGCCTCAAAAAGGAAATCTCCCGATGAAGGCCGTTATTATTGCGGGGGGGTTGGGGACGCGTTTGCGCCCGCTGACTTATAACACCCCAAAGCCAATCGTGCCGGTTGCCAATGTCCCCTTTGTCCTGCACCAGATTGAATTGCTCAGGCGTCATGGCATCAAGGAGATAATCCTCAACCTGCATTATTTGTCAGAGGAAATTAAACAACTTTTAGGCGACGGCAAAAGCCTCGGAATCAAAATCCGTTATTCATTGGAAGAGACCCCTATGGGGACAGCCGGGGCGGTCAAGCAGGCGGAGGCCTTGTTTGACGACGAACCGCTGGTAATTTTTAATGGTGATATTTTGACCGATATCAATATCAGCCAGGTAATTGACTGGCATAAAAAAAAGAAGGCGACAGTAACACTTACTTTGACCAGGGTCGAAGACCCAACCGCGTACGGGCTGATCTTAACTAATCAGGATGGCCAGGTAACCCACTTTGTGGAAAAGCCGAGCTGGGAACAATTGGCAAACTTTGCTTCGCTTGGCCCAACTGACACAATCAATGCCGGTATTTATGTCGTGGACCCCAAGATTTTTCGCGATGTCCCGGCTAACACGGTCTATTCGTTCGAGCGCCAGCTTTTTCCGGCCATACTCGAGAAGGGCTGGCCAATGTATGGTTTTATTTCTGACCGCTATTGGATGGATATTGGCCAGCAATCGCAATATCGCCAGGCGCACGAGGCAATCATGCATAACGAAGTGGCTGTCAAGGTCTATGGCTCGCGGGTGGACAATCGGCTCT
>MEUF01000087.1:2605-6627 GCA_001771615.1 candidate division WOR-1 bacterium RIFOXYB2_FULL_48_7 | reverse complement strand
CCAACAGGTCCAGGTCGGTCCGGAGACAAAAATCAAGGATTATACGGTTTTGGGAAATAGTGTCCGGGTGGGGCGCGATTGTTCTTTAGAAAGGTGTATTGTTTGGCAGGGGACATTGATTGGCAACCATGTCAGCCTTAATGGCTGTATAGTTGGTTTTAATTGTTTAATCGAAGATAACGTTACGATTAATGGTAATATTGCTCTTGCGGACAATAGTGTGATCCGCCGGGGGACATTGATTAATGCTTAAAATATGCCGGCAGGACGAAGTCCAGGCGGTTGTCGACGAAATAATTGCCGGCAAATCGCTGGTTGATGACTTGCCACAGGAAAAAGCTGTCCGTGAAATCATCAGCCAGGTGAGAAAGCACGGCGACGCGGCGCTGCTTAATTATGCCCAGCAATTTGACCAAATAAAAATGACGGCTGGGGAATTGAAGATTTCCCAGGCCGAGATCGATGCGGCCTATAAGAAGGTCAGCCCGGAATTTATTACTTCGCTGACCAAGGCAATCCAAAATATTACCGCCTATCACCGGAAACAAAAGGTTGATGAATGGTTTGAGACCTTGCCGCTGGATGTTCTTTTGGGGCAGCGGGTAATTCCCATTGAGAAGGTGGGGCTATATGTCCCCGGCGGGCGGGCGGTCTATCCTTCTTCTGTGGTAATGAATGCCATCCCCGCCCAGGTTGCCGGTGTCAAAGAAATAATTTTGGTTTCGCCCCCGGTAATTAACCCGCATGTTTTGGTCGCGGCCAGCGAGCTGGGCATAAAGCAAATATTTCAGGTCGGCGGCGCCCAGGCGATTGCCGCCCTGGCTTACGGGACAGAGAGTATCCCTAGGGTTGATAAGATTGTCGGACCGGGAAATATCTATGTTGCCCTGGCCAAAAAGCTTCTTTTTGGGGTAGTGGGAATTGAGAGCCTGGCCGGGCCGTCTGATGTGCTGATTATTGCTGATGGTGACGCTGAAGCCGAGTTTATTGCTGCCGACCTGCTGGCCCAAGTTGAACATGATCCCGAAGCCACGGCGATACTCTGTACCAATTCAGCAGAAATATTATCCGAGGTACAAAAGGAGCTGGAGTCCCAAAGTAAAAAATTGGGCCGCCAGGGAATAATTGAGAAGGCCAGGATATATTTATTAGAAGTGGCATCAATTAAACAGGCGGTTGAAATTGCCAACCAACTTGGACCGGAACATTTGGAGCTGGAAATTGGCTCACCACAACGCATTTTAGAAATGGTCAAAAATGCCGGAGCGGTTTTCCTGGGCCCCCATTCGCCTGTGGCCGTTGGCGATTATATCGCCGGCCCAAACCATGTTTTGCCAACCGGCGGCACCGCCCGTTTTGCCTCGCCACTGGGCGTGTATGATTTTGTAAAACATCAGAGCATCATTGGCTATACCAAGCCGGCGCTAAAAAGTGTCTGGAAAGATATTAAAACCCTGGCTGAGGTAGAAGGGCTTGATGCCCATGCCCGGTCTATCGATGTTCGCTTTTCTTAAGCAGCTCCTGCGCATTATCTTTAATCACCGCTAAAGCTTCCTGATCATTTAACCCGGCCTCTTTGCAGAGATTAAAGGCCTGTTCCTGGGTGATCAGGTCGTCTTCTCTATGTGCGTCAGTGTCGACAATTAATTTGGCGCCATATTGCCGGGCCATTTCGGCCACATGACGGTTCCCTTCCTTGTGCCCACGACGGGCAGTCAGCTCAAGATAGACCCCGTTATGAGCGGCTAAGATGGCATCTTCAACGCTGATGTTGCCGGGGTGGGCCAGTATATCAACCAACCCTTTATTTTTTACCGCCGCGTGATTGGTCCCGGGAGGGACATTTTCAACCGGGGATTCGCCATGGACGACAATTATTTTTGCTCCCAGCCGTCGGGCTTTTTGGCAGGCTTCGGCAATATAGGGAGGCAGGAGATAGCTGATTTCGGCCCCGGGCAGGTATTTTATTGGCAGGCGGCCCCGGGTTTTTTTGCCAAAATCGACTAATATTTTAAGCACTCGTTCCAGGTTGGAATGGTCAACGTGGTCAGTTATGGCGATGGCCGAGTGGCCGCGCACCTCGGCCTCCCGAATTAGCGCTTCCGGTAAAAGGTGCCCATCGCTGTTAACGGTATGGGAGTGGAATTCAACCCGTGAGCCTAAGTCCATAAGATTATGGTATCATAGACAATAGTCATGCCGCAATTAATTGAACCGCGTTGTCCTTATTTTGGCACCTGTGGAGGTTGTTCCCTGCAGCATATCCCATATGGGGAACAGTTGGAGATGAAGCGGATGGATGTCAGGGATAATATGGAGAAGCAGGGAGTAACAGGGGTTGAGATATACCCAACGTTAGGGATGAAGGAGCCGTGGTTTTACCGCAATAAGATTCAATTTCCCATCAGAAGCCAGAATGGACAGCTGCAGATGGGGTACTTTAAAAAGCAGACCCACGAAGTGGTCAATATCAAAGAGTGTTATATTCAAAACCCTTTTTTGACGGAAATTGCCCAGATTGCCTGCAAGATTTTTGAGGAGCGCGAACTAACCGCCTATGATGAACAGACTGGCAAGGGGTTGCTCCGGCATTTCATTGGCCGCAGCGGCTTTCAGAGTAATGAGCTGCTGCTGGGAATTGTGGTCAATGCCAAGGGGCTTCCAGCCGGCTTTACAGTTGCCAATGAAATAAAGAAGCAGGAGCGGTTAATGCATCGCCAGGTCACCCGGCATGCCGACTATCCGGAATTTCCGGAAAAGCCAAGGATTGCCGGGATTATTCAAAATTCCAACATCCGACGGGACAATGTGATCCTGGGTGAGTTTGACACTAAACTATTTGGTTCTGCCTTCATGAAAGACCGCTTGGGAAACTATCAGTTCAAGGTTCATCTGCAATCCTTTTATCAGGTCAACCCCTCGCAGGCTATCAGGCTCTACAATTTAATTGTTAAGCTGGCTGATTTGCATGACAGCGAGCTGGTAGTCGATGCTTATGCCGGGATCGGACCGATTGCTATTTGGCTGGCTAAAAAGGCAGACAAGGTGATTGGGATCGAGCCGGTTGCCGCGGCGGTCAAAGATGCCAAAGAGAATATCCGGCTTAACAAGCTGGCCAACGTGGAGATGCTTTTAGGCAGGGTAGAGGACAGCCTGCCAAAAAATGCTGATGTTATCGTTTTGGACCCGCCGAGGGCCGGTTGCAGCGACAAGGCGATAAAAGCGGTGGTTCGGGCCAAGCCTGGAAAGATCATTTATGTTTCCTGCAATCCACAAACGCTGGCGAGAGATATAAAGATATTAATGGATTATGGCTTTAAAGCAGACTTTCTTCAACCTCTCGATATGTTCCCGCAAACCGAACATGTTGAAGTCGTGGCTAGATTAACCCGCTAAGGTCCGGTGACTGCGTAAAAGGTGATATCGGTTTGTGCCCCGGCTTCTGTTGAGATCATGGCAGCAATCAAATTAGTCAGTGAATCATCTTGGGTAATCCCCTGGTTTGCGGCGAAGGTGGGTTCATTGTCGACGGGATAAGTCGCGACCACATAATACTTTCTGGCTTCAGTAGTTACAATGGTGTAATCGAGCTGATTAACCCCAACTCCAAGGGTATAAATTTCCTGGGAAGAAGACGTAGCTCCTGGCCCCGGCCTTGATGCAAATAAAGCGACCATAACCTGTTGTTCGCCTGCGGTGAGAGTCCCCCGATTAAGCTTGCCAGTAAAAATTGCTAATGTTGTGGTAGTTGTGGTCGTCGTTGTGGTCGTCGTTGTGGTAGTTGTGGTCGTAGTAGTCACTACATTTTGTAAAGTGAAGCTGGCCGACCGGCTGGCATTGGCCAGGTCTAACGCTAGGGCGGTTATTTGGGCCAGAACCTCTGCAAAGGTGCCTTCTTGAGTCGCCCCGGTCCCGCCGATTTGCGTCAAACTAGCTGGTTGTGTGTAAGGAGGATATACAACTACTGCCATATAAGGCCCGCTTTCGGGCGTAGCAAAGAGATAATTATAGGACCCAGCTTC
>MEUF01000087.1:0-2545 GCA_001771615.1 candidate division WOR-1 bacterium RIFOXYB2_FULL_48_7 | reverse complement strand
ACCAATTGGGCTTGTGCATTGCTGGCCAGTGAACCGGCCCCAATTGTCAGATTAAGGCGATAAAGCCCATCAAAGGTTGTTGTCGTTGTTGTTGATGTTGTGGTTGTCATGGTAGTTGTGGTAGTCGTGGTTATGGTGGTTATGGTGGTTGTGGTTGTTGTGGTGGTTGTGGTTGTTTCTTCGGTGGCTCCACCGCCGCAGCCGGCAAAAGAGAGTGAAATACCGATTAAGACCAGGGAGACGAAAAGAAAACCAGCTTTATGTATATTCATTGCTGCTTATGGGCCGGTCAGTTGATAAAGCGTGATATTATGACCGGTTACTTCCCCGGTAATTTCTATTGATGCAACGGTGGTCTGGAATTCCGTTAAGGTGCCGCTGTGGGTAAACCCGATATTGGCAAGGTGAGTGGGTTCCCCTTGGTCAGGATATCTGCCAACAACATAATATCTGCCTGCCTCAGTCGTAAATAATTCAAAGTTAACGGTTGAGCCGGTGAAGGTTACTGCTTCATCACTTAAAGGTTGTGGTGCGGTCCAATTTGTGCCGATCGGGAAAATCCCCACCGCAATCGTTACTCCTGCCGGGGCGTCGCCAAGTGAAACTGTCCCGGAAACGCTGTAGGTCGGAGGAATTGTGGTTGTTGTTGTTGAAGTAGTAGTAGTAGTTGTTGTTGTTGTTGAAGTAGTAGTAGTAGTTGTTGTTGTTGTTGAAGTAGTAGTAGTTGTCGTTGTTGAAGTAGTAGTGGTTGTAGTGGTTGTTGTCGTATCAGCAGAGCTGGCTGAACAACCAACAAACAGGAAGCTCGCGGCAACAAGAGACAGGGACAATATTAGTGTGGCCAAATATTTATTTTTCATAGGCTAATTTTGCCAGATCGCCTAATAAATGTCAAGAAAAAATCAAGCCTATTGGGAGCTCTTTTTCAGTAAGCCCTTTTTTCTTTTGGCCTCTTTTTTCCGTTTGCGCCGGCGGCGGATTTCTTGTTCCCGTGTTCTACCCATGTTTAGATACTAACTCGAAGATCTTATCCTTGTCAAATGGGGAGAACCAGTGGACTTCGGGAAAGCGCCGGAACCAAGTCATCTGGCGGCGAGCAAAATTCCTGGTTTTCTTTTTTATTTCTTCGACTAAATTGTTCGAGACACTATTTTCTGGGTTATGAGCTATAACCTCTTTATAGCCTAATGCCTGGAGAGAGGGGAGATTTGGGCTGTACCCTTTATCCAGCAATCCTTTAACCTCGTTGACCAGCCCTCTGGCGAACATGTGATCAACCCGCTGGTTAATCCTTTCATATAAGTCAACCCGAGGCAGATCGAGGCCGATGATTAGATAATTCTGGGTTCGAAGTTCTATGTTCGAGGTTCTATGTTTTTGCAGCTCCGAGATTTTTTTTCCAGTTAGCTTGAAAACCTCTAGGGCGCGGATGAGGCGTTTTTTGTCGTGCGGATGGATTTTGTCTGCTGATTGGGGATCAATAGTTCTAAGCTCAAGGTTCAAGGTATTGAGGTCAAGCTTTTCCAGTTTGGTGCGCAATTCATGGTCAGCCGGGCTGATTGGGAACGAAAACCCCTCCAACAGGGACCAGAGATAGAGGCCGGTGCCGCCGACAATAATTTTTATTGGTGGTTGGGTGGTTAGGTTGTTAGTTCCCTTGATGAAGTCGGATACGGTCCACTCCTCATCAGGGTAGCGGATGTCGATTAGATGATGGGGGATTCCTTGGCGTTCTTCCAGCGTCGGCTTGGCGGTGCCGATATCCAGGCCGCGATAAACCTGCATTGAATCGGCAGAAATTATTTCCGCGCCAATATTCCTGGCCAGTTCTATTGAGAGGACGGTTTTACCGACAGCGGTAGGGCCCAAGAGGATAATTGTTTTCATTATAAAATTATAAACTTATCAATCAACTTTTGCCAACCATTGTACCCAAAACTTGGCGACGGCAGAACGGGTGGGAATGGCGAAGGGGAGGGTGATTGCGCCAATTCCCTGGCCAATTAGATCTGATAAATATTTTTGCCGCTGCCCTTTATCACTAATTAGGTGCTTGATTGAAAAGAGTTGTTTTCCCAGTAGCCCCCAACCAACCAAAAGGTAATTAAGCAGACCAAGCTGATCGTTCAAGGCAATCAATTTATAAGCAGCATAAGTTTCCTGAATAGTCATTTTTATCGGATGAGGGCGGCCATGTTGGCTGGGTTGATCAAAATACTCTGCCAGAGGAGTATAAGCCAGTTTGCAAGAATGAGCGAGCCGATAAGATTGTTCGGTGTCTTCTCCTTTGGTATATCCAGGGAAATTAATTGCATCAAACGGTGTGGCCAAGATTGCTTCACGACGAAAAGTTGCGCCGCCATAAAAAACTTCAACCAGATAGGGAACGGGAACGTTGCGCACCCTTTTATGGAAACCATTCGGCCAAACGGCTCCGCCAAACCGATCAGGGGAATTAATGCCAAATAAGGTTGTTAACACTCCTTCTGGAGAGGTCTTATTATCATTGGGAAGACATTTCCCTTGTACGCCGCCAATTGTTTTT
>MEUF01000086.1 GCA_001771615.1 candidate division WOR-1 bacterium RIFOXYB2_FULL_48_7 | reverse complement strand
GGACAACAACAGTTTCCCGTCTGGGTGTCAGGTCGCGGCAGGTTTGAGTTCGCTCGCTGCATTCGGCTGACAGTCTGCCTTGTTTATAACATTTCACGTCGCCATTGTTTAAGGTTACGCAGTCAAATCCGCTCATCATTTTCCTCCTGTTAGTGTACCAACAAGCACACTATTACCTTCCAGATAGTTATCGTTAATTCTTGGGGATAATTTCACCCTATTTGGGGGGAGGGGAAAAGGCCCATGAAGGCCCGGGAAGGCCTATGAGGGCTCATGAGGGCATTGAGGGCCGGGGAAGGCCCGGGAGGGCCCGGGAGGGCACATGAAGGCATTGAGGGCCCGTGAAGGCCCATGAAGGCTGGGGAAGGCGCGTGAAGGCAATGAAAGAGAGAGGGGGATGAGGGGAATGAAAGGTGATCGGGATGAATGTTTTAGTGGCAATGAAAAAATGTATGGTCATCGAAAGATGGTGGTTTGGAAAAATCTTGATGAAATTGAGAGAGTTGTCAGAATTAATATAATGACAAAAATCCCGAAGAATAAATTTAACCTTCGTGATCAAATTGATCGAGCGAGCAGTTCAATTATGGCAAATTTTATCGAAGGCTATTATAGTGGCTCGCTTAAGGAGTATTTGCGTTTTTTAGGATATTCAAAAAGGTCGCTGGCTGAACTGCAGGATTGGATCAGGAGGATCTTTTATGAGCAATACATTGATCAAGAATTGTATGATTTTACAGATGACTTGATGATTAGAACTTTATATTTGGAAAATCGCCTGATTAATGCTTTAAGAAGAAAACTTTAACTCGCCCTCGCAAGCCCTCTCCGCCTTCATAATCCTCGTATGCCGTTATGGGCCGTCGTGGGCCTTTAAGGGCCTTCTTTTATTATCGCTGATCGTTTTTGTCGTAACCAGGGATGAAGAGTTTGATCGGTTCAAGCTTGAGGCCGACAAACAATTCGCCATCTGTGCCGCCGCGCCCATTCGGGACGCGCGGGGCGCTGAAGTTAAGATAATTTAGTTCAACGTCGAAGGCGTTCCAGCGGGCCTGGGTTGGGGAATAGCTGAAGCCAAACCCGTGGGCGGTTGATTCATAAAAAGGATCAAATTCATTGTAAATATATTCAACCCCATATCGGCCGGCGGCGCCAAATTGCCCGCCCCACCTGACATAGCCGGAATCGGTCGGTCCATAAGTTTCCAGTTCCCGTCTCTCCCAACCGGCTTCAAGGAACATTTTGGTCGGGGCTGACCACTGCGCTCTTAACTTTAACCCTCCGCCTTCTTCCCCAAGGATCTGATCAACAAATTTGGTTTCAGAGATCCGTTCCGGAACGTCAAGGTTGCCCCAAAGCCCATAACCGTCGAGAGTAAAGGCTGGCAGAAAACCTGCCGCTTCATCCCTAAGGAAATGAAGTTCAGCTCCCATTCGGTAATCACTTTGGGCGTGGTCACGGCTTTCATGGTGCAGCTGGAAATAGACCTGGGTATCGAACACAGGCTGATCAAAATCAGAGCTCATAGATAATCTAAAGTCGTACTGGTTGTAATCTTCGCCGGTAAAGAAACGATTGGGGTGATTCTGATCATCCCAAACCCGGGTAAAATCAAATGAAACTTCCGGCCTGATTATACTTTGCAGGACTGGCGCAGTGACGGCCATGCCGGCGGTGAGATGTCCACGGTGCATATCGGGATCGGCATAGCTATAACCACCCCTCAAGTGGAGGTCGAGATCAATAATATCTGTTTCAACTATCCCGTGCCTGCCAACTATTTCTGGCTCCACCCCGGCTTCCAGGGTGACAACGGGGGTCCGCTCGCCAACAGCGGCGGCAATTGGATTCATCTCGCCCCCCACATCGATTGGGAGGCCAAGAGTAAGCGCCAGGTCGGGACGAATTGTATACATGAGCGGATCAACATCCCAGGTGGTGTCAACAGGTTTTGAGGCGGGATTGGCAACTTGGATTGGGAAAGATAACTCTCCGCCATCGTGTTTCACAGTGATTTGATAATAACCAGCCGTTAAATCAGCAACCACAAACGGGTTGGTAGTAATAAAATCGTCTGTACAACGGGTGTCATCGGTCATGCCTGGGGCTTCGCCGCAATCATCACTGGCGACAGCTGGCATAACGCCTGAGCCTGGGAAGATAGGGCTGGTGATGGAAATAATCCTAAGCCCTTTTAACCCCTTACCATAAATAGTCAAACCGCTTTCCAGTGTTTGGCCGGATTGCAGAGTCGGGGGATTGTAGCCCTGGATTTCGATAATCTCCACCGGGGCGGCGGCGACTTCGCAGAGAGGCGAGTCACTGTCAACTTGGGCCAAGGCGGCAAATAAATCACAGCGCCCTTCGGGATCTGTCAGATATTCATCGCGGATCCTTTCATATTCTGCTAATTCTGCCGCAGACAACCCCCCAAGCACTTGCTCCTGGATCGCAATAAGATTGGCTTTTGGTTGTGAAACTGCATCTTCAACATCTTGACTTAATGCAGCACGAGTTTGTATTTCAAATAAATGGGCATTCCAGCTGACGTTGGCATAGCCTGGAACGTATTGATCGGATTTATTCGTGTAACCAGCCACATCATCAATGATTAACAGGTCAATAATCGCTTGCCGTTCTCTTGCGTCCAATGTTCTGTTGGCGCCAATTTCCGGCATAATGCCTATTAGATCAGTTTTTTGTTCGGTGTCGGTTAATCTTTCCCTCAGCTCTTCATAAAATCTTTTAGCATTACTTGAAAGTGAATCAAAGAGCTGCTGCTGAATTCTGGTCACATCTGCTTTGGGCTGCGAAATTAATTCTTCAGTTGTTTGGCTCAAGCCAAGGGTAGATAACTCCATTAATTCTTTATTCCAGCTGGCGGTAGCATAACCTGCGATAAAATTAGCCCTTTTATCTGTATAACCGGCCACATCGTCAATCACAAGAGCGTCGACGACTCGCTGACGGCTGGCTGGTGTAGAAAATATTGGATTAATCGTCATTTAAATATGCTCCTTAATCACAGGTTTTCTTTGGATCGCAAGCTCCCTTAGCTGCCATACCCTTCTGGACAGGGGCGGCAAATTCACAACAGGCAGGCTTGCCAGGATCTTTTTTTACTTTAACTACTTCTCGTTCTTTAGCCGCGACCACACGTTTTTTAGGGGGTTCTTTTGCTGGCTCTTCTTTGGGCTGCTCACAAGTGGTGGCCAAATAAGCTTCCAGGTCAGTAGTACAAACCTGATAGCGGCAATCATAGAGGTCGCCGCCGACAAATGGAATTTCCTGGAGGGTCAATGGTAGTGTGGCTGTAGCCTGGGCATATTCGGCTTCGCCAGCCGCTACCCCGGCCGCCGCTCTTTGTCCCGCCAACTCTTGTCTTAAGCGGATGATTTCTGCGTCCTGGGCCTCTACCCTGGCACGCAAGGCGGCCTCGCCTTCACCGGCGCAGGTAGGAGCGGCAGATGAATAACGGGAAATAATCGACAATACTTTGGCTTCTGTTATTCCGGTGTTGATATCTTTCCTGGCCATGCAATAGGGGAGGGCGGTTGTCTGTTCATCAAACATGCCACCAACTCTCTCGCCAGTGCGGGCCGCGGTATTGCTATCAAACTCGGCTTGGGTGATGATTTCTGCGATTGGTAAATTTTGCTTTATTAGCGCAGCCAGCTCTGTTCTTGCCGCCGCGGTATTTTTCCCTAAACTGTAATATTCGGGATACCTTTGTAATATTTCTTCGGCTAAACCAAGATAAAAAGCATCGTTGGCTAATAGCTCGGGTGAAATCATATCGGGCCATTGGCCCATCCTGGTTATAACCTGATCAACATCGGCGGGGGCGATAAAAACAGGTTTATCTTCAGGTTTAGCCTGTTTTACTATTTCGACAACCCACCGTGGACCACCAATTCCAGTTACTGCATCAGCTCCAGCCATAATGATTACCTCCTACTATGTATATATCGTTAAGGTTCGGGCGAAATTTCAGGTGATTGCGGTTGTGGGACTTGCGGGATCTCATCAAGCGTATTGGTTATTAACCGTATTGTGTGGTTTTGCGCTGTAAGGGTAGTTTGGGCCGTTTTACGCTCTTCACCAAGCCGGCCTAAATCTGCCCACATCTGGTCTTTTTCGTCTTCCAGTTGCTTCAATCTAACATAATGGTCGATAGCTTTTTGAGAGGCTTGAGCCAGCTCTGCGTTGGCCTGTTCCAGATTTCTTTGAGTCTCACTCAAATATCTTTTTAAGGCTTCAACATCCCTCGCTGTCTCGACTTGTCGGCCGAGGACGACGACTACCTCATCAAAAATCCGTTTAAGCAGGTTGTTGATCTGCATTTTCAATATCTCAATTTGGAGAGAATTATCCCCTCCTTGAGAAGCCAAAGCGCTGATAATAGCCTTGATGTCGTTAATCGCTTTGATCTCCTCGCGGGTAAGAACCGTTGACTGGTCAAAACCGAGCGTAACATTGGGGTCTTGCGCCGCTCTTATCGCTGCACTAAGCTGTCTTCCCCGTTCAGCTGTGTCATCTCTAAGCTTTTCTTTTTCAGGAATTTCTACAGTTCTGACCCGTACCTCTTCCCTATTATAATTACCTGCCCTTCGTCCCAGCTCCTTGGCTTCTAACTTGGCGGCCTCCCAATCGGCGGTTGCCTGGGCCATTTCCGCTTTTATTTGTTCAGCCCTGGTCCGCATAGCTTGCAGTTGGTCAGTAAGCTTATCAATCGAATTATGGGTGGCAGCAGCTAATTCAGCACGGGCGGCAGCCAGAGCGTCTTCGGCTTCAGAGGCTCTCCCATCTGATATGACTTTAGCCGCCAGATCTGCTGTTCTGGCCGCTTCGGCCCGCCCTGCGGCCTGTTCGGCGACTTGCGCCCGCTGATTGGCCGAGGCTATATCACGTTCAGCGGCTATTGCCCGCTCGGTTAATTGTGCCCGCTCTGCATTAAAAGAGGTCCTGGCAGAAGCGGCTGCTTGACGGCGGGCGGCGGTAACCTGTTC
>MEUF01000085.1:4787-5016 GCA_001771615.1 candidate division WOR-1 bacterium RIFOXYB2_FULL_48_7 | reverse complement strand
GTCAATTTCGGCTGTACTGACATCGCGATAGTTTACGTAGGCGGCCTGGCCGTCTCCTTTGAGGTTCATAACTGCGCCGCCAAAGTTTTCCAGCGCCAGCCCCAGGGTGAGCCATTCGCCAACATCATATTGCATACCAAAATCCATGCGCGAGGCGCTGCCGGCATAATAGCCCCGATATTTGGCATCGCCGACAATTTCGCCGTTTGGCAGGTCGATGGTTTTGCGC
>MEUF01000085.1:0-4742 GCA_001771615.1 candidate division WOR-1 bacterium RIFOXYB2_FULL_48_7 | reverse complement strand
TTTCCGGCTTGGGTCTGGTCGTTCGGATCAAAGTTGGGGACATAGATCAGCTGATCATTCGTGGTCGAACTGCAGACTGCCCGTACATCATTTTCAATCTGTCCACTGGCCGACATGGGAATAATATTGAGGCCGAAATAGACATTCTGGTATTTGCTGGCCAGGGTAGCCATATAGGGAGATTCAACCCGCAGATTGTTCCTTAATTCGGTCAAGCTGGTGAAGGGAATGGTCGCCTCTTGCGATAAGTAGCCAGACCAGACCGGTTGGGTTGTTTCCAGCGTTGAGACTGTCCCGTCCGAGTTGAAGGTATATCTTAATTTACCATCATTAGTGAATTGCATATCGCCAAAAGATTTCCCATACAGGCTCATGGCCATCCGGCCGGTCAGGGGGAAATCTCCGGCAATGTCAAAATCGGCCGCCACCGGATTGTATGAACCAAAACCAACGACTAGCCAGTCATTAACTTTCTGGGCGGCGGAAAAATTGAGTCCCGAGGAATTAGTGACGTATTTGGCGTTCGTATTGATGGTTATTTCTCTGGTGGTCGTGCCGACGCCGATCAAATCAGCTGGATAGCGAAAAAAGACGGCATAATTGATTGGGGATTTGATATCGGCTGTTCCACCGCCGCCGACCTCCATGGTCCCGCTTAACTCATTGACCTTGGTCTCTTTATTGACTTCAGTCAAACCGGCCGAGGTTGCCCAACCAAGCGAGACCTCACTTAATTTTAGCCTACCCAGAGACGCCGGGTTCCAGAGGGCGCTGCTCATCCCCTGCGAGAGGGCTGTGTAATATGTCCCCAGACCGGGAAAGGGATCAGAGGCCGGGGGGAGTCGAAGGGTGGCGTTAGCGTAAGGAAAACGCAAATCAATGGCGGCGAAAGCAGCAGAAGAGATGATGGACATTACTGCCAATGCTGCAATTAATTTCCTTAACATTGTTTGCATTTTATGTGAGCCGGCTCCTTTTGTCAAGGGAAAATAGTTGCTATAATGGCCCTGCTTATGCATAAAAACAAAACCTGGCTTATCGGCTTGACCGGCCCGGCCGCCGCCGGAAAAGATGAGGTGGCAAAAAGCCTGAAAAGCCTTGGGGTCTATATTATTAATGTAGATAAATTGGCCCATCAGCTCTACCGGCCCAGGACCGCCCTGTGGCGCAAACTGGTCCTGACTTTTGGACAAGCGATAATTGGTGAAGGGGACAAGATTAATCGGCAGAAGCTTGGACAGATTGTCTTTGCCGACAAAAGAAAATTAAAACTCCTTAATAAATTAGTTCATCCTCAATTGAAAGCCGCTGTATCAGAAAGGATCAAGCGGGCGAGCCATAAACGGGTTGTTGTGGTCAACGCCGCTATATTAAACGAGCTCGGGTTGGTGAAAAAAGTTGATATGGTTTGGGTGGTGCTGGCCCCACAACGCCACCGCCTTCGCCGATTGAGAAAAAAAGGTTTAACTTTGTTGCAGGCGAATAATATTATTAATAGTCAGGTTCGCCAATCACAGTTTTCTCGCCAGGCAGATATAATTATCAGGAATTCAGGCTCGCTGCTTGTGCTAAAAGAACAATCCAGAAAGTTGTTAAAGAACATGCTGGCCTAAATAGTCACCCAGGAAACGGAAAAATGGCTGTGGATGAGTATTAAGAAAATTGACGATATCAACGGCCTGGCCGGCAATGCAATCTGTTTTAAGCTGTTTAAGCATGGCGGGGAAATTGTTTCTGTCTGGCATTTTAGACCAGGCCTCAATCCCTTCTGAGCCAAAATATGTTTGCATAAAATATAATTCAAGTTCGGTCTTTCCAAAATAGTCCGGGATGTTTAGGGCCATTCCCTGGCAAAGAAGGATTGATTGGGCTATATCAATGAAAAGATAGCCAATTCGTTGTCGGGGCGACAACTCATTTAAGGAAAGGGTTGATTCAAAATCGCGGAGGATAACCCTGGTTCCTGAATTGCCTCCAAGGCCACTGGCAATCAGTCCGATATTTCCCCAATGCAAGTAGCGGTGGATATATCCTCCGCGATAGGCATCGCGAACCCCGTGAAAGCGAGCTAACGCTTGGCCAAATGACTGACCAATTTGTGGGAAATCTGAATTATCTAACATGCCAATCAGGTGGGATTTGAAAATTGATGATAATCTAAAATCATCGGCGGTTTCTACCCCGAAGACAACAAACCCGAGCTTATGATCAACCCCATTAAACTGATATCTGATGCCATCGTATGAGCCAAAAGCCAGTGCATGGTCGGCATGTTCCGGGCAGAACTGATCAGCCAAATGATATTCATGTTCGGCAATATCGGCAAAATGTCCTCCTTCAGGAGTCCCTTGCCGCGCTTGCTCACAGGTCAGTATGCCACTTTCATTAACGACAAAGGGATGACGATCAACGCCATTGCCGCTATGTTCACTAACTGTCCCGTCGGGCCGAACGTCAGGGATTATCCCCTTAAGACGGAGAGAAAAAACTTCGTTGGTCCAGTCAATAATTGGACTGCGTAAATGTATCATGACATTGCGGCCGGAAATATCACCGGGCGGGATAGGCGATCCGGCTATTTTTCCAAGTAGATTTACTTGTTCAGCTTGAGGCATTTTCGCCCAAAGTTGAGCATTAATAAATGCTGTCCCGCATTTGCGGCCGGTAAACCTGGTGGTTATCAAACTCATAGTCTAGTTTCGGTTTTGCCATTCGGAAATTTCAATCCTTTTTTGCTATAATCAGAGCCCATGAATAAATTACAATTAGTGTCTAATTATCAGCCTTCAGGCGACCAACCGACGGCCATAAAACAATTGGTGCAGGGGTTGGAAAAAAAACATAAATTCCAGACATTACTAGGGGTGACCGGATCGGGAAAAACTTTTACCATGGCCAATGTCATCCAAGCGGTGCAAAAACCAACTCTGATCATTTCTCCCAACAAGACCCTGGCGGCGCAACTTTGTCAGGAGTTCCGCACGTTTTTCCCCAATAATGCTGTTGAGTTTTTTGTCTCTTATTACGATTATTACCAGCCGGAAGCCTATATCCCCCAAACCGACACCTATATTGAGAAAGATTCAGCCATCAACGATGAGCTGGACCGCCTGCGGCATGAAGCGACCATGTCGCTGCTGACCCGTCGGGATGTGATTGTTGTGGCCTCTGTCTCCAGTATTTACAGTTTGGGAAAACCTGAAGATTACACCAGGGCGGCCTTGTCTCTGCAGGTTGGCCAGAAAATCTCCCGGGAGGAAATAATGCGCCACCTGGTGTCGGTCAAATATGAGCGCAATGATGTTGAGCTTAAACGGGGCAGATTCAGGGTGAGGGGGGATGTCATAGAAATAATGCCGGCTTATGAAAAAAATCTGATCAGGTTGGAATTGGATGAGGACACAATTACAAAAATATCTGAACTGGAGCCTGTTTCGCAGGCCAGGCTGGCAAGTAAGGAACAATTATTTATTTTTCCCGGCACGCACTATCTGACTTTTGAAGAGAAAATGGACAAGGCTCTGGCCTCCATTAAAGAAGAGTTACAAATCCGTCTGGTGGAATTGCGGCGGCAGAATAAGCTGGTTGAGGCGCAGCGCCTGGAACAGCGGACAAAATATGATCTGGAAATGATCCGTGAGATGGGGTATTGCAACGGCATAGAAAACTACTCCAGCCATTTTGATGGGCGCCAGCCCGGTGAACCTCCCTATACCTTGTTGGACTATTTTCCGAAGGATTTTCTGCTTTTCCTGGATGAGTCGCATATTGCCATTCCGCAAGTCAGGGGAATGTATGCTGGTGACCGTTCACGCAAAGAGACGCTGATTGATTTTGGCTTCCGGCTCCCTTCGGCCAAAGATAACCGGCCGTTGAAATTTGAGGAATTTGAACAACGGCTTAACCAGGTGGTTTTTGTTTCGGCCACGCCGGCAGTTTATGAAAAAGAGAATTCAAAGCAAGTTGTTGAACAGATCATCCGTCCCACCGGGTTAATCGACCCGGCGGTTGAGGTGCGCCCGGCAAAAGGGCAGGTAGAAGATCTGCTTCAGGAAATCAAGCAACGGATTGAGCGCCGGGAACGGGTCCTGGTAACAACGCTAACCAAAAAGATGGCTGAGGACTTATCGGAATACATTAATGCGGCAGGGATAAAGGTCCGTTATTTGCACTCTGATGTGGAAACGCTTGATCGGATTGAAATATTACGCGGGTTAAGGTTGGGTGAATTTGATGTGTTGGTCGGCATTAATCTGTTAAGGGAGGGGTTGGACCTGCCCGAGGTCTCGTTGGTGGCGATCCTTGATGCCGATAAAGAAGGTTTTCTGCGCGGGGAGACATCTCTTATCCAGACCTTTGGCCGGGCAGCCAGAAATATCAACGGATTGGTCATCCTTTATGCCGAAAAAGAGACCGACTCGATGCGGCGGGCGCTTAGGGAAACCACGCGCCGCCGCCAAATCCAAATAGCCTACAACAAAAAACATGGCATTGTCCCGCAGACAATTGTCAAAGAAATTGCCGACATTTCTGATCGGATCAGAGAGAGTAAGTTGGAAGAGATCAAACGGCTGAAGGAATTTTTGCCAAAAGAAGAATTGCCCGACTTGGTCCGCTCGCTTGAGGAGCAGATGCAGCAGGCGGCCACAGAGCTAAACTTTGAAGCCGCGGCCGAGATCAGGGACCGGATCAAGGAATTGAAGAAAGCCTTTGGAATTAATTGATATATTTAGGGCGATCAA
>MEUF01000084.1:2394-5069 GCA_001771615.1 candidate division WOR-1 bacterium RIFOXYB2_FULL_48_7 | reverse complement strand
CCTCAAAAGAAGGATAGCGGTGGTTTTCCGGGTGTTTGACCGCTTCAACCAGCGCCTCAATGACTTCTGGCGGTGGCGGAATATCGGGATTCCCCATTCCCAGATCAATCAAGTCGGTCCCTTTGGCCGCCTGGTCGGCCTTGACCTTGTCCAGTTGGGCAAAGACATAAATCGGTAATTTTAATAATCTATCAGCTTGTTGAAAATTTTTCATTTTAATATTCTAGCCGCGTGATATGAGCTTCTGACAAATGGCCCGGCAAAAACATCTTGTAAGCCAAGTGCCAGGCCAAAATCACGATATTGCTCAAATTCTTCCGGAGGGACAAACCTGACCGGCGGCAGGTGCGCCCGAGACGGGGGTAAATATTGTCCGATGGTCACCAGATCGCAGCCGGCGGCTTTAAGATCTTGTAAAACGGTTTCAATTTCTGCCCGACTCTCTCCTAATCCTACCATAAAACCGCTTTTAGTGTAAACGACCTGGCCGGAATTTTTTGCCCGGGAGATCAAGGCCAGGGAGCGCGTGTAACTGGCTTGTGGCCGGATGGTCGGGTAAAGGCGGGGGACGGTTTCTACGTTGTGGTTGAGGGTAAAGGGCTTGGCTGCCAAGACAACCTCAAGATGTTCCAGAAAATCAGGGATTAAAACCTCAACCTGCGAGATATGGCTGACCGCCTTGATGACTGCGGCAAAATGGTCGGCGCCGCCATCAGGCAAATCGTCCCTGGTCACTGATGTAATGACTGTGTAGGCTAGGCCCAATTTTTTAACTGCTGCGGCAATGGCGGCCGGCTCGTTAGGGTCAATAGCTTTTGGGCTCCCTTTTTTAACGCCACAAAACGCGCATGAACGTGTGCAGATATCTCCCAAGATCATAAAAGTGCAGGTTTTTTGGGCAAAGCATTCTCCCAGGTTGGGGCACTTGGCCTCTTCACAAACAGTATTAAGGGAACTATCTTGCAAAAGGGTCCGCAGTTGACGGAGTTGGGGGATTTTTGGCGCTTTTTTGAGCAACCACTCTGGCAGCCGGGACATGATTATATCGTCTGGAGGAGTTTTTCCATCCGCTCCCGATTGATGGCATAGGCAATTGCCTGATCCCTGGTAATGGCGTTATTTTTTACCAAGTCCCTTAAAGATCCATCCATGGATTGCATCCCTTCTTTGATCCCGACCTCCATGATGGAATAAATATCCTGGGTGGAACCTTTTCGGACAATATTGCGCACTGCCGGATTGACGACCAGGACTTCATAAGCTCCGACCAGGCCGCGTCCATCGCTCCGGGGAATTAATTGTTGGGACAATAAGCCCTGCAGGGTCAGGGATAATTGTGTCCTGACTTGCGGTTGCTGATGCGGCGGGAAGACGTCGATAATGCGGTCAATGCTTTGGACCGCGTCCTGGGTGTGCAGGGTAGAGATGACCAGATGGCCGGTCTCGGCCGCTGTTATGGCCATTTGGACCGATTCCAAATCGCGCATTTCGCCGATCAGGATGACATCCGGGATTTGTCGCAGCACCCTTTTAAGCGCCTCGCCAAAACTGTTGGTGTCAAAGCCGACTTCGCGCTGTTCGATCACCGACTTTTTGGGTGAATGGACAAATTCGATCGGATCCTCGACGGTTATAATATGGCAGGGCCGGGTGGCATTGATCAGGTCGATCATGGCTGCCTGGGTTGTAGATTTTCCGCAGCCGGTCGGCCCGGTCACTAGAATCAAACCCCTTTCCAGCGTTGTAAAGGTTTTAACAATGGCTGGAAGTTTTAAATCGTCCAGCGAAGGGATCTCTTTGGGAATCCGCCGGATAGTCCCGGCAATTGAGCCGCGTTGGAAATGAAGGTTGATACGATAACGGCTCAAATCGTCTTCGTATGATGTGTCCAGCTCTTTTTCCTTCTTAAATTCGTCCAACTCTTCTTTTGTCACGATAGCCGAAAGCAACCCCTCAACATCAACCGGGGTTAATTTGGTTTCCGATATTTTGACCAGATGGTTATTGATCCGTAAGCAAGGCGGATTGTTGGCGACTAATAAGAGGTCTGAAGCCTTATTTTTGTTTAATTCGACGAGTAATGTCCTGATATCCATTTTTGCTCCTTTTATCACAAAGTTGACTTGAGGTTGAGCCTACTATATAATTTCTCTCACTTTATGTCAATCAGCCTCTTTATTGTCGGCACAATCATTGGCAGTTTTTTAAATGTTTGTATTTATCGTCTGCCGCGCGGCGAGTCGGTGGTCTGGCCGGCTTCGCATTGTCCAAAGTGTGGACGATCGTTAGCGGTCTGGGAACTGCTCCCGTTAGTGAGCTATTTATTTTTATTGGGCCGCTGCCGCCAATGTCACCAGACGATCACCTGGCGGTATCCGGCGGTGGAATTGCTGACTGGCCTCTGGCTCCCTTTTCTTTGGCTGGTAACAATGGGTAATTGGCTGGACTTTGGTTTTCTGGCCATATTTACGCTCTCTTTGATGGTGGTGTTTTTTACCGACCTGGAAACGCAATTAATTCCCGACTGGCCAATTGGGCTGGCTACTGCGGCTGGACTGATTTATCATTTTTTCTTTGGTTATGCGCCCGCTGGTTTGTGGTATGGTGGCGGTTTTTTCTCCGCGCTCCTGGGGATGCTGGCCTGTTTTTTATTGCTTGGCCTGATTGGCGAGATG
>MEUF01000084.1:0-2352 GCA_001771615.1 candidate division WOR-1 bacterium RIFOXYB2_FULL_48_7 | reverse complement strand
CTTTATTTGGGATTGGCTTTGGGGGCATATCTTGGCTGGTTGGGTGGGATTTTGGCAATATTTTTGGGCAGCCTGATAGCTTCAGCTTTTTTGTTGATCTTGTTGTTAGTGGGTAAGGTTAAGCTTGGCCAATATGTCCCCTTTGGGCCGGCGCTGGTTTTAGGTGGACTGCTCGTCCTTTTTTGGGGCAACCGGCTGGTTGCCTGGTACCTTTCATGGCTGATGTGATAAACTCTAAAGCAATGAAAAGGCTTGCCCTGCTGGTATTTGTTGGCTTTTTGTTGTACTTCCTTTTTTCCATCCGCCAAGTTATAATTGATCAACAGCTTTTGCTCAGGGAAGAAAAAGAGACCAAGCAAAAGCTCTCTAGCCAGCAGGTCTATTTGGCGGCCTTGAAAATGCGCATCAGCGGCATAAAAAATGAGGACCGCATCGAGGAATTGGCCCGGACCAGGCTGGGCCTGATTAAAAAGGGCGAAGTGGCATTTAAAGTAATCAATTAAAGCTGGAGGTGAAAAAAGTTTGCCGATAGATATCGGTTCAGAAATAGAAGGCAAGGTTACCGGTTTGGCCCCCTTTGGCGCATTCATCGAACTGCCGGAAGCCCAGGTTGGCTTGGTTCATATTTCCCAAATTTCCGACTCATATGTCACCGATATCACAAAACATTTGCGTGTTGGTGATATTGTTAAGGTGCGCGTTCTGGGAATAGCCAAAAATGGCAAATATGATCTTTCCATTAAACAGGTGGGAAAAACCGTCTGGCAGCAAAAACCGCGAAAAACAAGGGAAGAGGGTGGGCGTCCACAACCAGGGACCTTTGAAGATAAAATTACCAGCTTCCTGAAGCAGAGCGAAGAAAAACTGCAGGACGTGAAGCGTAATTTAGAATACAAACAGGGCGGCCGCAAGAAAAAGTTTGGTTAATTCCCTCTTTTTTCCTTTCATGCCCAGGTGGCGGAATTGGTAGACGCAAGGGACTTAAAATCCCTCGGCTGCATAAGCCATGCCGGTTCGATTCCGGCCCTGGGCAGAACCCTTAGAGCAAATTAGATAAAAAACTGGGGGTGACTTCCAGAAGTTGCGCGGTGGTCTCGCGGTTGTGGCCGGTCTCTTCGTAAACAGTCCGCGCATAGGCCCGATCAAAGGCCGACAAATAATCAGTCCCTTCGGCATTAAAGGTTCCCCGCAAAAGCATATCCAGCGGAAGAGCTGAATTTTCAATTTGTTCAGCGCTTTGTGTTAAGGCCAGCCTGGCGATTACGGCCCGCAATTGAGAAAAATTTCCCGGCCAAGGATAATTGCTTAAGGTTTCTTCGGTTTCTTTAGAGATCTTTTTGTATCCCCGGCCATATAGTTGGCTGTATTCATCCAGTAATTTTTTAATTATCAGGGGAATATCAACGGCCCGCTCACGCAGGGCGGGAATCAGCAGCCGATCAACGGGAAAGGCTTCACTTAATTCAGTTGTGAATGTCGGCTGGGTTGTTGCCCCGATTAGCCTGGCTTCAATATTTTGCAGAGAAAGCAACAGGTCTTTAGGTAACAGCTCAATATTATTGATGAATAATGTTCCGCCTCGGGCTTGTTCGATCAAGCCAAGTGATTTGTCCAGTTCAGCGACAGTTGTCCCTCCTCCCTGGCCAAATAATTTTATTTTAATCAAGGCAGCCGACAGGGTGGGGGAGAGATCGATGGCAGCATAGGGACGTGTAGCCCGCGGGCTCTTTTGATGGATAATTCTTGAGATAGTCCCTTTTTCAGTGCCAACCTCACCCAGCAGCAAAACCGGGGTGCTTTTATGGGCCAGGTTGTCAATTTGCTGGTTTAATTCTTTCAGTTTGTCGCTTTGTCCGACCAGGTGGGCGGTTTTTTTCCCCAGCTCGGCTGACAGCTCCAGGCGGCGCAGGATATTCTCGCTCATTTTAAGGACGGCATTGATATCAAATGGTTTGATTAGATAATCGCGGGCTCCCAGTTTAATGGCTTCGCTGGCCTTTTGCATATCATTAACAGCCGTGACCATGACGACTTCAAGTTTGGGGTCAAGCTCTTTGAGCCGTTTGAGGGTCTCCAGGCCGTTCATCCCTGGCATACGGATATCAAGAAAGGTGAGGTCGACTTTGGTGTCGGTAACAGTTTTGAGCGCCCCTTCTCCCGAGGCGGCGGTCAGGACCTTATACTTCCCATCCAGGATCAGGTTAAATGATTCCCGGATAGATAATTCATCATCAACGACTAAAATGTTATGCATTTGTAAATCGGTCAATAATTACCAGGGCCTGTTTTTTTAATTGGGCATCGGACATGATTGCCCGGCTGATAGTGGTCACCATGTTGGCGGTGCCTTTG
>MEUF01000083.1:21017-24632 GCA_001771615.1 candidate division WOR-1 bacterium RIFOXYB2_FULL_48_7 | reverse complement strand
GCCGCTGGCAGAACTGGTCGTGCAGGCAAGGTTCATGGTAATGCCGACCAGGTCATAACCCTGCTCTTTCAATAAGGCGGCGGCGACTGAAGAATCGACCCCGCCGGACATGGCCACAAGTACGCGCTGCATTACTCAATTTTAGCAAGAATGATGAAATTAAGCACGGTCAGAGCCGATAACCAAAATATGGTCCAACTTAAACTAAATCTGTTACCCCAACCAACGCCGGACTGGCTAGGGACAAGGCCTTCAGTTATGCAAAGAAACAGACTCCAAATGCAGGTCATGAAATACTATCCTGGAGATATTATTATGGCTTTGATGTTTTTGGATAGGAAGCTCTCCACCGCTATGCAACAGCATATTGCACCTTTCCAGCTGGGCAGACTATTGAAAGATAAAACCGAACAAGTTGTTTTCTGGGGTGAAGATCACGGCCAGCAAAGAGCCAAACAGTTTATCACAACACAATTGGTCGAAATGCATCAGTTGGGGTTCACCCATATCGGCATTGAGTGGGCAGGCTCGGATAATTGGCCATTATTTAGAGAATTCAATATCAGCGGTCAAGGCGTGGAAAGGATTCGCGAACTCCTGACCGCTCAGGAAATAGCCGGAATGTTTTCGTTTTCAGGGACAGAAAATATGGAATTTATCCACCAAGCTCACGAACTTGGCTTCACCGTGATTCCCATCAATATCACAAATAACATGCATGAGTATGACGCTCGGCTACAAAGAACTGTGGCAATCACTTATCGCGACCTTTGGATGGCTAAAAATATTCACTGGGGGCTTCAGGAAAGAAGTCGTTTGGCTGCCAGCTCACCAGCAAAAATGGCTGTAATGGTCGGAGCAGGACATATTGATAAAAACCTCGGTCTTCCCTACGTCCTCCAGGGAGAGTACGGCTATTCATCCATTTCAGTTTATTATGCCACCGAAGGGACAGAAGTTGATCAACCAATGATGTTGCCATGTAATCGGGAAACGTATAAACTAATCACGCTTTACGCCCCTATAAATGGCAGTTTTTCTCACCGAACCCCCTATCCTGCTGACTGGATAGTTTTTGTCCCGTAATACTCGATTAATGTTTATGCTCTTCCAGCGGCGCTTCGTGGGGTTTGAAGCCGGGCAAGCCTTGGCCGGTAGTTTTTTTCAGGTAATCATCGATGGCCGATTTGACCGCTTCTTCGGCCAGGACAGAACAGTGCATCTTTACCGGCGGCAGGCCATCCAGCGCTTCGGCGACCGCCCGGTTGGTCAGCTTAAGGGCTTCTTCAATCGTCTTTCCCTTGATCATGTCGGTGGCCATGGATGAGGTAGCGATGGCGGCACCGCAACCAAAGGTTTTGAATTTCACGTCTGTAATAACGTTATCCTTTACCTTGATATACATTTCCATGATATCCCCGCAGGTTGGATTACCGACGTAACCGATCCCGTCGGGATCCTTGATCTCCCCAACATTATGCGGGTTTCTGAAATGTTCCATTACTTTGGTAGAATACTGACCAGCCATGGATTGATTTTAACACTAATTACTTGAAATTTAAACAGCCTACCATCGATAAATGCTTGTTATGATTGCCTCTGCAGCCATAAAATTAAAAGCCCCTTTCCACCATCTTTCTAGTCCACATTTTGGGCCAAGGGCCAGGCATATTTCAATTTTAGATTTTAAGGCAACCGACCGGGCGGCACAAGAGATTGAACTGCATCCTGGAGTCGCTTTGCCGGCTTTTGGCGGTTATGGATTAGGGTATGATTCAATCGTTAGGACCGCGGATTCCTCTGTGGCCTTTGTCATTACCAGAGAACAAAATGCTATTTTCTTTCTGCCGGAAGAATTGGCAAGTGAGGTAGTTTTGTCAGAGCATACCCTGCCCGACATTCCACATAGCGACCAAGCAGTTCTCTGTTTAGCAGAAATATACCAAAGAGAAGATGAGCAGTGTACCAAGGAAGATGTAAAAAATTTCTTTGGTTATCGTTATGCTGATCCACCCGAACTCTGTCAACCCTATCAACGTATCTACGGCGGAAAAGGGCGTCATCGGATCCCCATTTTTTTAAATCAACTTCAGGCAGTAATCCCTGACATTTACGCCCACTCATTTGCTGATCTTGGAGGGGCCTTCGGCTGGCCAATGAATCTTTGGAGCCAATACCTTGCTCCCGGACTGACTGCCGCCATGTTTGAATCAAGGCCCGAGCTCGTAGAAATTGCCAAAGCAAGCGCGGAGCGTCTGTCCGCAATGGGCGTTGACCTTTCCAGAATTAAGATTAATGGTGAAGATTTTTTAAAGACAAATCTTTCCTGCTTTGGTGTTTTGCATGCTTATTGGCCATTTGTCGTTAACCCTACTGATCCTGATGATGAAGCGGCAGAAGATGACTGCTACCGAGTTATTTATCAAATGCTCCGCGCACAAAATTGGCCAGGACGCTATCTAATTTTTAACGTTACAAATAATCACGACCCAATCGCTCGTGAATTTGGCTATCATCCCTTGGGTAGTTTCAGAGGCGGGAAAAGAGTGTATGAAAAGATCAGCGCTTCGGATAAAGCGGCGACATAGCCCGTAGTTTTTCCACGATTTTCGGCAGGACTTCGAGTACTTTATCAATCTCCGCTTCAGTGGTATATTTTCCCATTGAGAAACGGAGCGAACCGTGGGCGATTTCGTGCGGCAAACCTATGGCTAACAGGACGTGGGAAGGGTCAAGTGAGCCCGAGGTGCAGGCCGATCCCGACGAGGCGGCAATCCCTTCCATGTCCAGGTTGAGCAACATCGATTCCCCTTCGATATAGCGAATGCTGACATTGACGTTATTGGGCAAGCGCAAAGTGCGATGGCCATTCAACCTAGTTTCTGGGATGGTATTTAAAATCCCTTCAATCAATTTATCCCTTAAAGGCAACAGCTGGGCATTTTCTGCGGCCATATTACCCCCGGCCAATTCAGCCGCCTGCCCAAAACCGACAATACCGGGGACATTTTCAGTCGAGGCCCGTTTATTCCTTTCTTGCGCCCCACCATGAAGAAAGGGGGTAATTTTTGTCCCCTTACGAACGTAGAGCGCCCCCACCCCTTTTGGCCCATAAAGCTTGTGCGCGGACATGGACAGGAGATCCACGCCAAGGTCGTCAACATTAGTCGGAATATGCCCGACTGTCTGGACGGCATCGGTGTGGAACAGCACCCTGTGTGCAAAGCCCGATGTTTGATGTTTGATTGCGGCAGAAATATCTTTTATCGGCTGGATAGTGCCGATTTCATTATTTGCGTGCATAATGGAGATAAGGATAGTTTTATCAGTGATAGCTTTGGCCACCGCTTCGGGAGAGATCAAACCAAACTCATCAACTGGTAAATAAGTAATATCAAAACCCCGTTGTTTAAGAAATTCACAGCACTCGCTGACCGCGTGATGTTCAATGGCTGAAACAATAATGTGGTTCCCTTTTGCCTGCTGGGCAAAAGCAATCCCTTCCAGGGCAAAATTATCTGACTCTGTCCCACCGGAAGTAAAAATGATCTCCTCATTCTTACAGCCAATCAAACGGGCCACCTGCGCCCGCGCTTTTTCTACCGCCGCTTTGGC
>MEUF01000083.1:7038-21002 GCA_001771615.1 candidate division WOR-1 bacterium RIFOXYB2_FULL_48_7 | reverse complement strand
ATGGATAGAGGATGGGTTCCCGTAGATTTCCGAATAATAAGGTTCCATCGCAGCCACAACGGCCGGATCGGTTGGTGTAGTCGCAGCATAATCCAGGTAAATAGGCTTCATATTGTTAATATTTTACCACTAAATCTCTGCTTCTGGCGGTCCTTCATTCATGCTTCCGGTCCTGTAGCCCTTGAGATCGATAGTAACGTAAGTATACCCGAGCTCTTCAAATTTTTTAACAATGGCATCCATCAACCCCTGCTCCATCACCCTGGGAAGCTCATCTTTATGCAGTTCGATCCTGGCGATCGACTGGTGGTGGCGAACGCGAGTCTGCCCAAAACCCAAGCCCTTCAGAAAGTTTTCTCCCTCCCCCACCATATTTAAAATCGCCTCATCAATCCTGGTGCCGTAAGGGATGCGGGAAGCCAGGCAAGCCATGGAAGCCTTATTCCAGGTTGGCAAGCCGGCTTCCTTGGAAAGCCGCCGTATTTCTGCCTTACTTAATCCTGCCTGGACCAACGGACTCTTGACCCCCAGCTCTTCCCCGGCACGTTTGCCAGGACGAAAATCGGCAAGGTCGTCAAAGTTCGAACCATCAACAATATGGGATATCCCATATTCCTGGGCGATCAGGCGAAGCTTGGAGAAGAGCTCTTTCTTGCAAAAATAGCAGCGCTCCCGACTGTTGGTTAAAAAGTTTTCGTCAGAAAATTCTTCTGTATCGATCAGCCTGGTGGTTACCCCCAGCCCGTCAGCGTATTTAATCGCTTCTGCAATCTCCTGCCCCGGGTAAGTCGGTGATTGAGCAATCACCGCGACCACATTTTCTCTTCCGAGCGATTCTTTGGCGGCAAAAAGCAAAAAAGTGCTGTCGACTCCCCCGGAATAGGCGACAACGACTTTTTTCAGCGGTGTTAAGACTTCGGCCAGTCGCTTCAAAAATGCACCTCGATAGCCCGCGGCGGACATGGCCGGATGCACAGCTCACAAGCAATGCATTTTTCCGAATCAAAACTGACCTCCATTGTCTGGCGGTCTTTGACAAACAAGGCCCCAGTTGGACAAATCGAGACACACGCCCCGCATTGCACACACTTGTCCCAATTGACCCTGATGTCCTTGCTTAAGGGTTCAAATTTCAAACCCTGTTCCTGCAGATATTTTATCCCTTTTTCAATCTGCTCTTTATCGCCAGAGATTTCGATAACCATGTGCCCCTCCTGATCGGGGGTGATGCTGGCTTTAAGGATATTAAAAACCAGGTCATAATCCTTGATTAATTTGTAAACAATCGGTTTGTCAATTTTTTGTTTAGGGAAAGTCAAAACGATTTTTCTTGAAACCATATTATTTCCCCCTCTTGAAAGGGCGTTCATTGAGCGGTTTAAAATTCGGAGCCTGTTCCGCAGACGGCAGGTCAGCCACTTTTTCAGTCAACAGGAATTTCCCTTTTTTAATCTGTTCTTTGAGGTCGTCAGCAATCACCCGGGCATTTTTATAACTGGAAATCCCCGAAGTTGGGACCTTTTTCCCTTTGACCTCAATCTCACCGGATTTAAGCTGCTGATAGGTCACCTCGCCAAGGACGTCCGCTTTTCCTTGCGGATAGGCCTCACTGTAATCAACCACGGCACAGGTTATATCAGCATCTTTGACCGCCGTGCATTTAACAATCTCTTCATTAAGGATGGGGATCGGGATACCGATACCGACATTTAATGTCGTCCCATAACCGACAAAACTGACCCCTTTGATCCACTGGGCCTTCATTTGCTTAAGATCACCAATCACCGCCAAAGTCTGCGCCGGCCGCTTTGGGGTCCCATTGTCCAACCGGGGAGCGTGCGGATTAAACTGTGTCCCTTGCCAGGCAACGTAACCAACCCCTCCGCCCAACCAAATCCTGGTCCCGAGGCCAATCGTTTTGAGATAGGGATCGTTTAACAATGGGGAGAGCTGGCCGGCACTACAATAATTGGCATTTCCCAAGTTGGGTTTCAGCGTCCCCAAATATGTGTAAATGGTTTTCTGGGAAAGATTGACAGCGACATTGTAATTTTGGTAGGCATTACGGGTATTAAAAAGGACCGCCTCGTTTAGGTCCTTAAGATTAATTAACGTATCCAAGTGTTTTCGCGGATAACAATCGGTTCCATAAGCTTCTATTTGCAATCGGACATCCTTGCCCGCCAATAAATCTTCGATAACATGAGCCCCACCGTAACTGAATTCTCCCGGGGGGATCTTGTTGCGCGGATCATCTTCGGGCAAAGCAGTCGCACCAATATATAGATCGACCGCCGCCCAACCAGTATAGGCAGGGACCCCATTAAGCAGCGCCGTCCCTCCCCCGGCTTTTATTTTGGGCTTGGTATGACCAAAGTTAAAATAAGCTCCGGAAGAACACATCGGACCAAAAGTCCCGGTAGTAACAACGTCGACCTCTTTGGCCGCCTGGGCAGCCCCTTTATTGGCTACAATCTCGATAATTTCTTCGGCTGTAACCACCACCGCCTGGCCCTGTCTGATTTTGTCATTTATCTCTGCAATGGTCTTTGCCATAAATCGCCGCCTTTACGCTTAATGAAGTTTAGAAAATTATAACATAAATTGACTCAACCAAGAGGGAAGATAGAGCGGTTATTCTGCTGCTTTGACAAGAAAAACACCTTCGACAGCCCGCCAATTTAGTAATGGCCCGCCGATAATCGCCCCGGCTTCGTTGAGATATTTTTCTTTTATGATTTCAACCCCGCAATCCCGGCAGAGCAAACGAAAGTCTTTGATGGTCAGCAGACGGATATTGGGCGTATCGTACCACTCATAGGGGAGTGTTTTGGTTTTTGGCATCCGTTGCGTCGTCAGCAATTCAAATATAAGCTTCCAATGCCCAAAATTGGGAAAACCGACAATCGCCTGTTTGCCCACCCGGACCATTTCCTTGAGCAGCTTGAGCGGTTGGTAAATGGACTGCAAAGTCATGTTGAGCACGACATAATCAAATGATTGGTTACGAAAACCGGCCAGACCTTTATTTAAATCAAGCTGCAAGACAGCCAGCCCTTTAGCCAAACAGTGGTCAAGCCCATCGGGAAAACTGTCAACGCCAATGCCGCTGACCCCTTTTTCTTTGATCAAATTAGCCAGCATGCTCCCGTCCCCACAACCCAAATCCAGCACTTTGGTCCCAGGTTTGATCAATTCGGCAATCAACTGGTAATCCGGTTTTATCCTTCGCCGATAACCCATTATTTTGCTCCCGCCAAAAAACTGGTTATGATCGTGCCCAATTGATCACTTTCCAGCAGAAAGGCATCATGGCCATAAGACGAATCGATTGCCCGGTATGAAACGTGGCCATTATTATTCATAATGGCTTTGACGATTTCCAGGGCTTGATATTCAGGAAAAAGCCAGTCAGAAGAAAAATGAACCACCAGGAACCGGCTGCGGCTTTTGGCCAGCGCCTGTTCCAGGTTCCCTCCCCCATCGTCAGCCAGGTTAAAAAGATCAATCGCCTTGGTTATATAAAGGTAACTATTGGCGTCAAACCGTTCAGTGAAAGCCGCTCCCTTGTATTGCAGATAGCTCTCGACCGCAAATTGCGGGTCATTAAAGTTGGCCGCAAAACTTTGCCTGTCCGCAGTTTTTCGGCCAAACTTTTCCCTCATCAGGTCGTCGCTCAAATAGGTAATGTGTCCGATCATCCGGGCAATGGCCAACCCATCATGGGGATTACTTAGAATCGCCCGCCGTCCTACCTCATTGAAGGCAATATTCTGCGCCGAAACCCTGGCCGCGGTGGCTACAGCAATGATATTGGCGACTCTCTCCGGCCAATCAACAGCCAACTGCAAGGCTAACATCCCGCCCATGGAGCCACCAACCGCCGCCTGCAGCCGTTCAATGCCCAGCTGGTCCAACAAGGCCACCTGGACATTAACCATATCTTTGATTGTGATCAAAGGAAAATCAAGCCCATAGGGCCGTTGGGTCTGCGGATTAATTGATGATGGGCCAGTCGATCCCTGACATCCGCCGAGGACGTTGGCACAAATAATAAAATATTTGTCCGTATCAAAAGCCTTACCCCGGCCGACCAGGCTGTCCCACCAACCCGGCTTCTTATCAGTCGGAGCATACCGGCCCGCGACATGGGCGTCGCCCGACAAGGCATGAAATATTAATATGGCATTATCCCTGGCTGGGGCAAGCTGGCCATAAGTTTCATAAGCCACTACCAGCGGGCCAAAGTCTTGGCCAGACGAAAGCTTAATTCCAGCTAACTGGAATTCCTGTTTGACGACTAAGTCGTTGGCTCCTGAAATAACCACGTTGATAAATACCTCTCTCCGCTATCGGGTAAAACGACAACAATCGTTTTGCCGGCTGATTCGGGCCGCTTGGCTACCTGCAGGGCGGTCCAGGCCGCGGCCCCGCTGGAAATGCCGACTAAAATCCCCTCTTCCTTTGCCAGCCGCCGGGCGGTCTCTCCGGCATCTTCCGAAGAAACAGTGACAATTTCATCAATAATGTTTCTATCCAGGACCTTGGGGACAAAACCGGCCCCAATTCCCTGGATTTTGTGCGGGCCCGGTTGGCCGCCGGATAAAACGGGAGAATCTTTTGGCTCAACAGCAATTATTTTGACCCCCGGTTTTTTTTGTTTAATTACTTCGCCAACCCCGGTGATAGTCCCCCCCGTCCCCACACCGGCAATAAACACATCCACCTTGCCGTCCGTATCGTCCCATATCTCCAGGGCAGTTGTCCGGCGATGGATTTCTGGATTAGCCGGGTTTTCAAACTGCTGCGGCAGAAAACTATTGGGGATTTCCTTGGCCAATTCCAGCGCCTTTTCAATCGCCCCTTTCATCCCTTTGGCCCCTTCAGTCAAGACAAGCTCTGCGCCAAAGATTTTCAGCAGTTGGCGCCGTTCCAGGCTCATGGTGTCCGGCATAGTCAAAATTAACCTGTATCCCCGGGCAGCCGCCACAAAAGCCAAAGCAATCCCGGTATTGCCGCTGGTCGGCTCAATGATCACCGTTCCCGGCTTGATGAGGCCGGCTTTTTCGCCGGCTTCGATCATCGCTATCCCGATCCTGTCCTTAATGCTCGACTGGGGATTGAACGATTCAAGCTTGACCAATATTGTAGCCGACAAGCCCTGGGCCAGGCGATGCAACTTAACCAAAGGGGTCTGGCCAATTGTTTTAGTGATATCATCAAATATTTTTCCCATGGAACTCTCCTCCTGTTATATTTTCGCCAGGGCTTGATCGATATCAGCAATGATATCATCAATATGCTCCAGGCCGATGGATAATCTGATAAAATCCGCCGTCACCCCGGTCGCCAGCTGCTCCTCTACCGACAATTGCTGGTGAGTCGTACTAGCCGGGTGAATGGCCAGTGACTTGGCGTCACCAATGTTGGCCAGGTGGGAGATCAATTGAAGCGAATTGATAAATTTCTTCCCGGCTTCAACCCCTCCCTTAATGCCAAAACCAATGATTGCGCCAGCCCCCTTGGCCAAATATTTACGACAGCGCTCCTTTTCCGGGCTGGAGTCCAGGCCCGGATAATTAACCCAAGAAACTTTGGCTTGCTTTTCCAGGTGCTTGGCTACAGCCAGGGCATTTTCCGAATGCCTGGTAATCCGCAGGTGCAAAGTCTCCAATCCCTGTAAAAAAAGAAAAGAATTAAAAGGAGAAACCGCCGGGCCCATATCACGCAAAAGGGTCACCCTGGCTTTAATAATGTAAGCAATATTACCAAACGGCTTTAAGGCTTCGACAAAATTTATCCCATGATAACTGGGATCCGGCGCGGCAATCAGCGGGAATTTCCCACTGGTCCAGTCAAATTTACCCGAATCAACAATCACTCCGCCCAAAGAGGTCCCGTGCCCGCCAATAAATTTGGTGGCCGAATAGACAATAATGTCCACGCCGTGCTTGAATGGCTGAAGCAGGTAGGGGGAAACGGTATTGTCCAAAATAAAAGGAACCCCGTGCTTGTGGGCGACGGCCGCAATCCCTTCCAGGTCTGCAATATCCAGCTTGGGATTGCCAATCGATTCGGCATAAACAGCTTTTGTTTTTGGGCCAACCGCTTGTTCCAGCGCAGCCAGGTCGTTGGATTTAACAAATTTTACCTTGATCCCAAATTTGGGCAAGGTATAGTGGAACAGATTATAGGTGCCGCCGTATAGGTTGTCAGCCGAGACAATTTCGTCCCCGGCCTGGGCAATATTTAAAATTGCCAGGGTAATAGCCGACTGACCACTGGCCAGGGCCAAAGCGCCTACCCCGCCGTCCAAGGCAGCAATCCTTTTTTCGAAAACATCAGTTGTCGGGTTCATCAATCGGGTATAAATATTCCCGAATTCCTTTAAGCCAAAAAGATTGGCCGCATGTTCGGTATCCTTGAATTGATATGAAGTAGTCTGATAAATCGGCACCGCCCGCGATCCGGTTGTCGGATCTGGCTCCTGCCCGCCATGCAACAATAGTGACTCTGCTTTTAATTGATTATCTAATTTACTCATTTTATTTTCCTCCAATATTTTTTATCTGGCCCGGGTCATTTCATCTAAGGCTTGGCCGTTTCCGCCTTAGATGAAATACATTGAGTCCAGTTCCCCGCCCTGCTTGCGCAATTGCCTTATGGCCATTTCCTGCAGCGAAATCGATTCCAGAAAACCAGCGATCTTATTGCCCAATTCGCACCACAATTCCTGGGCAGCACAGCCTCCTGAACGCTTGCAGGTTTTCGGGTTTTCCAGGCAAGCCACAGGCTGAAATTCATCATCCAGTCTTGTTACTATATCTTTCATAGTAATTGTTTCTGCCGGCCTGGCTAACCTATACCCACCCTTAGCCCCCCGCCCGGAAATGACCAATTTAGCAGTTTTTAGCGGCGAAATAACCTGCCACAAATATTTCGACGAAATCCGCTGCCTTTTAGCAATGTCATTCAAAAGGATCAATCCCTTGCCGTCATGCAACGCCAGGTCGATCATTAACCGCAATCCATATCTTACTTTTGTTGATAATCTCATCTTAGTTGTTCCTACTTATATCATTATCGATGCAAACCTGATTAAATTTCACTATACTACTTTGTCTATTGACTTAGTAGTGATTATATATTATCATTTAAAACATGTCAAGACTGTTTCGTATCTTCATATTTCTCGTACTTGGAGTTGGCATATTAAGCTACTATCACTCCTGCCCGCAAACCATAACTGATTGTTGCGAAGTCAGCCTAAATTGTTTTAACCCTTCCCCACCAACAGTGACTTCAGCAACTCCTCCAATTACCATTGATCAGGTTTTTGCCTATATTTACCCGGCAAAAGAAACATTGTTTTATTGTTATCATGAAAGCCGGCTATTCTTTTCCAGCGCATTAATTTTCACCAGGCTTCATCCGCCGCATGGCCCACCCTCTTTTGCAGGTTAGCCGGTTAAGATCCAAAAAAAAGAGGTGTTAAAATGAAAAGTAAAGTTATTATGGCTGTTGCCATATTGATCATATTGGGTTCAACAGTCCTGGCGGCAAGTAAAATTTCCGAGAAATGCTGCTGCGACTGCGCTAAACACTGCCCGACAATGGGGCAAGATAAGTAAGGGAAAAAAAGGGGCCCTCGCAAAGAGGGCCCCTTCCCTTTTATATCAAATCTGTTCAAAAAAGTTTTTATAAAGATGTTTGGCTGTTTTTATATAACGTTCTTTGATTTGAGAATACTTCCGTATATAATTCGCTTTTTTGGACGATCGCGCAAACCAGCTGGCCAGTTTTTTATCGTCAACTTCAACATGAAACTGCAGTCCATAGGCAGATTTTCCCACCCGAAAGGCCTGGTGCTTAATTGGTCGCCCCTTGACCAGCAAGACCCCTTTTGGCGGGATTGAAAATGTATCACCATGCCATTGGAACACCTCAAATTTTTTTGGCAGATCCCTGAAAACCAGATCACCCCGGGCGGCTTTAGACTGATCAACCTGATACCAGCCAAGCTCTTCCTGCCGCCCCTTTCTTACCCGACCGCCAGCCGCCTTGGCCAGCAATTGCGCGCCTAAACATATTCCCAGGTAGGGAATATTTCGCATAATGATTTTCTTAATAAAATCGTTTTCAGCTTTTAGAAAAGGATGCCTGTCTTCTTCGTATACATTCATCGGCCCACCCATGACAATGACCGCCCTTAGCAAGGAAAGATTATGCGGCAACCTGTCGCCCCGCCAGAGATCGACGATTTGATACGGCCAATGCCGATTTTTAACAAAATCAAGCAATGTCCCCGGGCCTTCTTCTTTAACATGTTTAATAAATATAATCATATAATATGAGGGGCAGCCCCCTTATCCATCCGGCACTGCCCCTCATTATAACAATTCTTTAACTAACGGTGACTCTCTGCCTCTCCTTTAACTCTCCCTTCTTCCCCTTGTTCCAGCCAGAGATCCGTGAAAAGTATCCGGTAATGCGAGTAATATGGTCGACATTGCGGCCAGCGGTCAGGATCTGGTCCAGCTTTTCTACCGACAGCTCTTTTAGCGCCTTTGGCTCTATTTTAACCTTTTCATGTTCACCATCATAATGTTCATGGCGAAAATAAAAGTTGCCCTCATCATCATTAGCCCACATAATATGCGGACTAGCTTCCAGGTAACTGCTCAGCTCATTTAGCGTCATTTGACTCACCTCCTTTCTGGTTCAATTTACAGCCATTCGTCCTTGTTGATATTCCCTTGCCGGCCAACAACAATTAGTTTAACCGGCACCTTACGTTTGGCCTGGGCTAGCGCCTGCCTGGCCAGCTGCAACAGTCCCCCACAGCAAGGGACTTCCATAATCATCACCGTCAGGGTATTAATCTTACTCTCGTCAATCAACTCAACCAGTTTTTGCCGGTATATTTCCTGGCCCGCATCCAATTTGGGGCAGGCAATCACCAGATTTTTCCCCCGCAAATAGCTGGAATGGAAATCCCCCAGAGCATAAGCCACACAATCGGCCGACAGCAAGAGATCTTTGCCTTGAAAATATGGGGCCTGGGGAGGGACTAAATGCAGTTGAATCGGCCATTGCCGCAACTCTGATATCTGTTCGGCAGGGGTTGGGAGCTCAAAGGGGGCCGCTTCCCGCTCCTCAAGCGTGATGGCGTCCTGAGGACAATGTCCCAAACAGGCCCCTAACCCGTCGCAATACACATCACTGACCAATCTGGCCTTCCCATCGATCACCTTTATGGCCCCTTCATGGCAATTGGGGACACACAGGCCGCAGCCATTACACTTGTTTTCATCAATATGAACTATTTTACGTTTAGCCATTTTCCTGCTATTGCCCGGCCATTATCAAGCCGACATCATGAGCCGGCTCACCGACCAGTTTCAGATTAAAATTCTTGACCAGTACGTCGGCCACATTTTTTGAAACAAATGCCGGCAGTGTCGGGCCAAGCCTTATCCCTTTCACCCCCAAATAGAGGAGCGCCAGCAAGACAATGACCGCTTTTTGCTCATACCAGGCAATATCAAAGGAAAGAGGCAAGTCATTTATGTCTTTCAAACCAAAGACTTCCTTCAATTTTAAGGCTATAACCGCCAGCGAATAAGAATCATTACACTGGCCGGCATCAATCACCCTTGGTATCCCGCCGATTTCCCCCAGGTTAAGCATGTTGTAACGGTACTTGGCACATCCGGCGGTTAAAATGACCGCGTCTTTTGGTAATTGGCGGGCGACTTGAGAAAAATATTCCCTCTCTTTATGCCGCCCGTCACAACCAGCCATAACGACAAAGCGCTTTATTGCACCAGTTTTGACTGCGGCAATGATTTTATCCGCCACCTGCATTACCGCATCGTGCGCAAACCCGATGGTGATTTGCTGCCCAGCCTGCTCTTTTAAGCCCCCCAATGACAGTGCTTTAGCGATAACGGGAGAAAAATCCTTTGACTGCCCGCTGTTGCGGTCGGCAATATGAGCAACACCCGGCCAGGCTACCAGGCCTGTTGTGAAAATACGGTCTTGGTAACTTTCCAGGGGTTTTTGAAGGCAATTAGTCGTCATAACAATGGCTCCGTTAAAGGCCGCGAACTCTGCTTGCTGATTAAACCAGGAGCTCCCGTAATTACCGGCCAAATGGGCAAATTTTTTCAATTTGGGATAAGCCAGGGCTGGCAACATCTCCCCATGGGTATAAACATTTATCCCTTTCCCTTCGGTCTGTTTTAATATTTCCAGCAGATCGAGCAGGTCGTGCCCGCTGACCAGGATCGCCGGCCCCGTTTTGGTGCCGGTACTGACGACGGTAATTTCCGGCTGGCCAAACGTTTCGGTATTCGCCCGATCCAGCAAGGCCATGGTTTTTACCCCAAATTCCCCGGCCTTTATCACCAGCGCCACCAGCTCATCCGCAGAAATGGCCGGCAGCAATGTAGCCGCCAGCGCCTCATAAATGAAACCGGCAATCGCATCATCAATGTAACCGAGCAGCCAGGCATGATCGGCATAGGCCGCCATCCCCTTTAACCCATAGATCAGCAACTCTTTCAGCGAGCGGATATCCTCATTGGTTTCCGACAAGACACTTGTTGAGACGGGTGGATTATCTCCCTGCCTGTGCTTATTTAATGCGGTTTCGGCCTGCTTAATCAGCGCCGTGATTCGTGCCGGATCAAAATCAACATTGGTAACCGTAGCGAATAAACCTTCAATGACAAATCGATCAAGCTCACGGTCTACTTTGCCGGCTTTTCTTGCCTGGTTGCCCCAATATCCCAGCAGCTTAATCTTCGCTATCAAGTCATCCTGCAGATTAGCCACCCCAGCCGTCTTGCCGCAAACCCCTTGGGATGTACATCCTTGGTTTTTTAACGCCTCCTGACACTGGTAACAGAACATATTCATCGCTTATTCCTCCCTATTTTATTTGTCAGCCCGGATAATTGAATTTTATCTAAGCGCTGGAACAGCTCACGTTGCATAGAGCACAAGATATAATGGACCGGGCATTCTTCCCGCATGAAGCAATGGAAACCTTTTTTAAGGCATTTGTTGAGGGCCAGGTTGGGATCAAGCAGGCGGATAATTTTAGCCAAAGAAACCTGCCGGTTTTTTAGCCGGAAACCGCCCCCCTTACCTTTTTCTCCTTCGACAATTCCCTGACGCACCAACAATTGAAAGATTTTGGCAATAAATGGCCGCGAAATCCGCAGGCGCCGGCTTAATTCGGCCGTGGTCACAATCTGCGCCGGTTTTTGCTTGGCCAGATAAACCAGACAACGGATGGCATAATCAACTTTGCGATTTATTAATATTGTATTCACCCTCCCTTAATCGGACTATTTTTGTCTTATTATAACCACCACCAAGTTTTTGTCAAGCGGTATTTATTATAAAGGGTAAAAGCGTTTTTTTAACATAGGCTGGAGCACATAATATGGGACGACAACTTCCTGCGGCCCATAGGCATACGGAGCAACCTGATAAATTTGAAAAATAAAAACCACTCCTTGGGGGACCAGCAAAAAACTGGCATAGTTGTCCGCTTTTTCTCCCGCCCCCTCTTCTACCCAGCCTTCGGAGCTTAAAACCTGCTTCAGCTGCCCCTGACAATAGCTGGCCACCAAGCCGACCCAATCGGACTTGGGGAGAAATATGTCCTCCACCTGTAACTGCCGGCCAGAAACCAGGTCATAATTGATTGTTTCAATCCAGGCCACCGGGTGCGCCGAACCGGCTTGATAGAGGCTTTTCTCAATCCTGACGGCAATCAGCTCTTTCGACAGATTTTTGACCTGGTAGTCGGCATAAAAATCTGACTTTTGTCCCAAATCAAAGCGGGCATAATTCCTGACATCGTTCTTGAATTTTACCAGCCAACGAAGAACCAACCCTTTGATTAGCTGGTTAAAACTAGCTTCTCCCTGACGGCTGGTCAAGCCGCTAAGATATGGATATTTTGCTTGAATTACGTAACGATTTGACTGTTCTTTAATAACCTTGGCTGTTATCTGCGGCGCGCCATAAGCATTCCCCACCAAAAACAATCCCACGATAATTCCCAACAACTTGCTCATCATTTCTTCCGCTCCAAAAATTGTCGGAGCTTTTCGAAATCAACCTCACGCCGATATAGCGGCCGCTGGTCCTGACGATAAGCGGCCAATTTATCTTCAAAAACCACCCGCCCCGGGTTGAGATAAATGATACCAAGGGGGAACTTTTCTTGTTCAAGGGCCAGCCGGAAAGCTGCCGCCCGATCGGTGGGATCATGTTCCGGCCCCAGTTGATAAGTATGCTCCTTGAACCATTGGAATGTATTAATTTTATTAAAAGTGACACACGGCTGAAAAATATCAACCAGGGCATAGCCTCGATGCATCAAGGCCTTTTTAATAACTTCCTTCGTTTGTTCCGCCTCTCCAACAAACACCCTGGCAACAAATGACGCTCCCAGAGCGACCGCCGTCGCCAAAGGGTTAAACGGCACTTCAAAAACCCCTTCAACCTGGATCGGTGTTTTAAAGCCGATTTGACTGGTCGGCGAGGCCTGGCCTTTGGTCAGGCCATAGACAAAATTATTATGGACCAGATTGACCAGGTTGGGATTGCGCCTGATGGCGTGAATAAAATGATTACCCCCCTCCCCGTACATATCCCCATCACCGCCTTCAGCAATAACCACCAAGGCTGGATTTGCCGCTTTGATAGCCGTAGCCGGAGGAAGCGCCCGTCCATGCAAACCGTTGAAAAAATTACATTTCAGATAATGAGGTAATTTAGCCGCCTGGCCGATCCCGGAAACAATCACCAGGTTATCCGGCTTGATTTGCAATTCCTCCAAAGCCTGTTTAAGGCTGGAGAGGATGCCAAAATTGCCGCAACCCGGACACCAGGCAATTTCACTATTGGGCAGGTCAAATTGGTTCATCCGTTCAACCTCTCAACCAACTCTTCAACCGTAAAGGGGAGCCCGTCATACTTGACGATCCGGTCAGGGATCATCACGCCCAATTTTCGCTGGATCAGCTCGGCAAATTGGCCGGAATAATTATTTTCAATCGAGATAATTTTTTTGGCGGCAGCCAGGTACTTGTGACTTGATTTAGGCAAAGGGAAAACCTGTTGAAAATGGAGCATGGCAACCTTTGCCCGGCCGCTTACCACCAAAGCCTCTTTGATAATCTCTTTGGTTGACCCCCAGCTGACGATCAATGTTTCATAATCAGCCGCCCCAATCAGTTCCGGCTCGATATCAACCAGCGGGGCCAATTTTTTTAAGCGCTTTTCCATCATTAATTTTCGAAGTGCCAGCTCTTCGGTAATATGGGCCGCCTCGTCATGCTCATCGCTATCAACCCCAACCAACCCCGGCCCATAACCAGGAAGACCACGGGGAGAAAGCCCATCCTCCGATAGTTTATAACGTTGATAATCAACTGTTGTCTGGACAAAATAAGACTGATTGCTTGTCGGGCGTAAATCAAACTGCGGCTGGTCATAGCATGAATCAACCAAATACTGATCGGAGAGGATGAAAACCGGTATTTGGTACTGATCAGCCAAAGCAAAAGCCCGGCGGGACAGGGCAAAAGCTTCGGCTATATTTCCCGGCGCCAGGATGACCCGAGGAAATTCACCATGTCCGGAATATAGGGCCAGATTTAAATCTTCCTGGCCCGTTCTGGTTGGCAAACCGGTGGCTGGCCCGGGACGCTGACCCAAACTGATAACTAACGGGGTTTCCAACATACCGGCCAGGCTGACCCCCTCTTGCATCAGGTCAAAGCCGCCACCGGAAGTTGTGACCATTGCCCGGGCACCGGCATACCAGGCCCCAAGAGCCATATTAACCGCACTAATTTCGTCTTCTGCCTGCTCTACCACTAACTCAAATTCGTTGGCTTGTTGGGCCAAAAAGGTCAAAATTCCGGTCGAGGGGGTCA
>MEUF01000083.1:452-7004 GCA_001771615.1 candidate division WOR-1 bacterium RIFOXYB2_FULL_48_7 | reverse complement strand
CAAGGCCCCCAAAGCAATGGCTTCTCCTCCATTGAGCAACAACCGTTCAGCAACCAGGGCATCCGCGACCAGTCTCTTTGGCTTCCCGGCCGGCTGATATTTTTCAAAACCAGCCTTAAAAGCCGCCAAATTGGCGGCAATCAATGGCTCCCCTTTGGCGGCAAAATACTGCCTGATGATTGCTTCGCCCGATCCCAGCTCCAACCCCAGCAGGCCATGAACATATCCAGCCGCGGCAACATTATTATTAAGGTCGGAAACAATCTGCGTTGCAGTGGAGAGTCTGGCAGATAAGTGTTTTGTCCTCCCCGGGCTTAACTCTATTAGCCAATCAATCCTGCGGAGCGGCGCGGCTACCGGTTGGTCAGCGATACGAAAAGAGGTGGAATTTACGCCGCCGCGAACGCGGGACATATATTCTTTGGTGGCAAAAACATGAAGACCGGCTGATTTGACCAGTCGGGCCAAGAGATTTTCCAGGGTTTGAATTCCCTGTCCAGCCTCACCGCTCAAAACAATAGAAATGTCCATCTCATTTACCACCTGATATAGCGCCCACTGCGCAGCCAGCGGCCCAACAGAGTCCCCTGGTTTTTAATTTCAAACTCATGAAATGACCCATCATATTTTCTGGCGACCTTGTAGTTGGGGAGGATATCAACAAAACAATCTGCTTCCGTCGCATAACGCTCATAAGTATAATTGAAATCTGTCTGCCGATGAGCCAGCTTTTTTTTCATGATTTGTTCCACCGAGCGGAAGGGATAATGCTTGTAAATGGGGAAATATTTATATATTTGCCAGCCGATACCTTTGGGGATGGTCAGGTTCCTCTGCCCCAACTCATAATGGATCCCCCGCTTGTTTCTAAAAGAACGAATTTCCAGATATCCCGGACAATACCAGCGTAAACGCTCCTGCACAGATTTGACAGCCGGCAAATCTCGCCCGCGGTCAGAGGTATGAAGGAAAAAGTTCATCACATACCAGTTTACTTTTTCCGCCCGGGCTTTGTCCGCTTCTTCGGCCACCCAATTGGGGTCATCATGCCAAATTTCGTCACCATGAAGCAACGTGAACCACCCTTCAACCGGGAACATTTCCTGGGCTTTGGCCAAAAGAAATTGCCTGGCCCCATCATTAAATTTTTTACCCGGCAATTGATCGATAATTTCCCTATCTTTGAGAAAATATTTTACACAATCATAACTGCGGATAATCTCTTCGGTCCGGTCTGAGGAGCCGTCGAGCACCAGGATTTTGTCAAAATATTTTTTATTGGCCTCCATCACCTCTTCGATCACGTCATCCTCATTATTGGTGATCATCAAGCCAATATTCTGTACCTTCGGCATGTTATAATTCTACCATGAGTTTGCTGATTTTCTTGTTGGCGATCAACCTTTTTAAGCTTTTCATTTCCCCTTATTTTCCCTTGATTGGCGACGAGGGCTATTACTGGCTTTGGGGGCTCCACCCCGACCTGAATTATGTTGATCACCCGCCAATGGCCGGCTATCTTTACTGGCTAATTGGACAGTTGTTTGGGCCCAGCGAATTGGCCATCCGCTCAGCGGCTATCGTTTTGGTGTTGTTGATTTCCGGAGTAATATATCTGACCGCCAAAGAACTGGCCGGCAGGCCAGCAGCCAAAATAGCTGTGATCACTTTTAATCTGCTGCCGCTGTTTTTTGGCGGCGGCCTTTTTCTGGTCCCCCACACGATATTTTTCTTTTTTAATGCTTTGACCTTGTATTTTTTAGTCAGGCTGGATAAGTCCAGAAACCCATTTTACTGGTATCCGGTTGGGCTCTTTTGTGGCCTGACATTATTAAGTGATTTTTATATTATTTTTGTCCTTTTTGGTTTGGCCTTATACCTGTTGTTAAACAAGGAAAACCGTTTCTGGCTTAAAACAAAAGAATTATATTTGGGAGCGATAGCCGCGGCCCTGGTTGCCTCACCTATGCTCTACTGGAATATTATTCACAATTTCCCCTCTCTAAGCTACCACAGCAACCGGCCAACTCCCGATATTTTTGGCAATCTCCTTTTTAATATAGTCTTTCAATCATTGATGTATACGCCAATTATCTTTGGGGCGGCCTACAGCCGTGTTTGGGCTTTCCTCAGCGGCAAAGAGCACAATCTTTTTAACGCTTTAACCAGCGGAGTCTTCCTCCCCTTTGCCATCTTTGGCTCACTGACCCAACTGGGGGCACATTGGCCTTCAGCCACTTATCTCCCCTCAATTATTGAGACAGCCAAGATTAAGCGCTGGGCTTTTAATACCCTGCTCTTTTTTGCCCTTTTGGTCAATGGCTTGGCTTTTGTCTATTATATTTTCCTTTATCCTCTACCGGCAGGAAGTTATGAATTAAATAAAAAGTTGCCTTCATATCTTGCCAGCTTAAAGTTTTCGGCCGGGCAGACCTATTATTTTTCCAACAACCTTGGCCTGGGAGGGCTAGTAGCTTTTCACGGACGGGTGCCAATAACCTTGACTAAAGGGCGGCATCCCCAATATGACCTCTGGGGACAACCGCAGCTGAAAAAAGGGGACAATGTTATTTATTTTATTTTAGATGAAACCCCGCTAAAGGAAAAACTTAAACCGCTCTTTTCCCAGGTCCTGGTTGAGCCGGAAAGAAGAATCTTTGGCAAAGATGCTGACATCCCCAACAAAACAGAAATCCTGATATGCCGAGGGTTTCGGGGCGGGATATTGCCTTGAAGCCGGAAACAATCATCAGCTGGCTGATGGGCCTTTTTCTGCTGATAACATTATTGACTGTCCCGCTGGTCGGCCTGCAAAACGATGACGCGTCCCTCTATGCCCTGGCGGCCAAGAATTGCGTTGTACATGGGCAATGGCTGGCCCAATTTGTTAATCCGGGGGACCCGACCTCTTTTCTGGATAAGCCGCCAGTTGGCATCTGGCTCTTGGCCTGGATACCACAATTGATCGGGGTTAACGAAATTTCTATTCACTTGCCAAACATACTTTATTTCCTCCTATTTCTAGGCATGCTTTACTGGTTAATCAAGCGGCTAGCCGATAAGGAAACAGCCCTGTTGGCAACGTTGATTGCCTCCACCAGCCTAACCCTGGTCACCTTTTCACGGACGCCAAAATTGGATATATTACTAACGGTTTTTTCTACCCTGGCCATTTTCTCTTTTTACGGATATCTCCAAGAAGCGAAAAAAGGCTGGCTTTACCTCTGCTCGCTCGGTTTGGCCCTCGGATTATTGACTAAGAGCGGATTTGGTTTGATCATTCCGGGACTGACCTTCCTCTCCCTAATTATTTTCTCAAAAGAAGCACGATCCAGAACTTCAACCATTTTCACCTCCCTTCATTTTTGGCTAGCTGGGTTGTTATTTTTCTGCCTGGCAGGCGGGGTTCTGTTACTCCAGGCAATACCGCTTCAAGAACAATGGCTGCCATATTTAAAAAGCCTCTCCATCCAAAGCAAATACAATACAAGCTACCTTGCTTTTGGCTGGCATTATTCAATTATCGGTTTTTTATTAGTTACCATCTTTCCTTGGACCCCTCTGCTGTTTGGGCGACCACCCCAACGCAGCCAACTGCGCACACTCGCTCTCCATTGGCTCTGGAGTAATCTGTTTTTCCTTTTCTTTTTTTATAACCAGACAGACTTGCGCACTTTTGTCCCCTTTGCGGTGCCGTTAAGCCTTTTGGCAGGAGAGAACCTTATACAGCTGGTCAGGGGAAATAAGGTCAGGTGGCCAATGTTTTTTTGGAACCTGCTATTTTGGCTGATTTTTACTGCCGCCTTTTTCTTGCTCTGGCAAAAACCTTACAACGGGGATGGGATATTTCTTGGGTCAGCTTTGCTCCCGATTGGGCTTTTCAGTCTTGGCCTGTTTCTGGCGCAAATATTTTACTTTAAACCCTCATACCAAAAACTCTACCTCTTCATAGCGCTGATAATTGCGGCATATGGCTCTTTATTAATAGTGGCCAAACCATTGACCGACTCCTTTAACCCGGACATTAACTGGCCAAACCTTATTAAGAATCAGAGGTTAGCCGGAACCAAGTTTATTATTTATCGCCCCCCGGACAGAAACCTGTTTTACAGCCCAGATCTTTTTTATGTCGATTTCCTGGCCGGGCCGGCCGACAGCTACATCTGGGAACAAGATAAGCTGAAAACTGTTTTTAAAGCTGAAGCCGCCCTGGTATTGTCTGATACAATTAGTTGGGAAAAGCTGAAACTTAAGGGGGAAATTTTAGCTCGGGATAATTATTCGCTCCTGGTCGTTCCCGCCGGAAGAGTTAACTGATATGAATATATTCTTTATACTACTTTTATTTACTATATTTAGACTGTTTTTGGCCAATCTTTTCCCTTTGACTGCTGATGAGAGCTACTACTGGCTCTGGTCCAGACATTTAAGCCTATCTTACGTTGATCATCCGCCAATGGTGGCTTTGATCAATTATTTAACCACGTTGGGCAAGGCCAATCTCTTCCTGCTCCGCCTGGGACCGGCCCTTATCACCTGGCTGATCTCGATTACTCTTTATCATCTGGCCAGAGGACTTTTTAACGAAAAGGTGGCGTTCTGGTCAGCCATCATTTTTCAGATCATCCCCCATTTTTTGGTCATCTGGCTCACCATGTTTGTCGAAGTCCCCCTCGGACTCTTCTGGATAAGTGCTGTGTATCTTCTATATAAAATCACCAGAACCTCAAACCTTGAACTTCGAACTTTGGGTCAATGGCTCCTGCTCGGAATAATCATCGGCCTAGGTTGTTTGAGTAAATACACCATGTTTCTTTTTTGGCCCTGCCTGGCCATCTTCTTTTATCTTGTGCCGGAACAACGCTATTGGCTGAAACGTCCCGAGCCCTATCTCTGCTTTTTGCTCTCCGCTTTTTGTTTTCTGCCAGTCATACTTTGGAACGCCCAAAACAATTGGGTGTCTTTTACCTTCCATGCCGGGAAAGCTTCGGCCGACCCATGGGGGGCACATCTCCTTGAATTTATCGGTGACCAGCTGGTCCACTTTACACCGTTCCTGATATTTGCCCTTTATAATGTCTGGAGCTACGCTTTAAAGCAAAAAGCTGTCGGCTATAAACTATTATTGGCCTTCTCTTTGCCGTTAATAATAGCTTTCCTTGCCCTATCCCTAAAAATCAAGGTTTGGGCCCACTGGCCGGCCGTCGGTTACATCACAGCTATCCCTTTAACTGTTGCTTACATATTAGAGACCGGTAAATCCCTCAAGAGGTTCATGGTCTGGCTGACCTGCTTCTCCCTGCTAATCCTTTTTATCCTTTTCTTCCTTTCTCCAGGCATCGCCCTGCACCAAAAAGAATATGCCAATAATTATAAACTAGCTGCCTATCTACCCAACAACCAAAAAATCTTTGCCGGTACCAATGTCACGACCGCCCTGCTGGAATTTTATAGCCAACGGTCGGTATTTCTGGCCACCGGTTTCCTGATGCCCTCACCTCGCTGGGGCGAGAAACAATATGAGCTGTGGGGGATTCCCAACCTGGCAAAGGGAGAAAATATTATTTATTTTGGTGAAAACAATTCAATGATGCAAATTTTATTCAATAAACATTTCTTAGTTACAGAGGTTCTGCCAAACATTAAAATTGGCTTGATTGAGGATTACATAACTGAAAATTACTATTTTATTGAATTAAAAGGTTTTAAAGGGCCGCCCTCTCACCCCTAGTGCTAAGGCATAAATACGCCGGCGATCTTTTCCCCACAAAATGAGCAGCTGGCCATTTTAAGATTATTTTCTTTCACCTGGAAACCACTCCGTTTGATAACCGCCCGCTGGCATTTGGAGCAATAGGTGTCTTCGGAGCCGGGAATACGTCGATTACCAGTATAAACATAATTTAAGCCCATTTTAAGGCCGATCTCCCTCCCCCTGTTTAAGGTGGCCTCATCAGTTGGCGGGCGGTCAAGCAACTTATAGGTCGGATAAAAACCCGAAATATGCCAGGGGACATCAGCACTTAATTCCTCTTTTATAAAAGAAGCAATTTGCCATAATTCATCATCACTGTCGTTAAGGCCGGGGATGACCAGGGTCGTCACCTCCAGCCATATCCCCAATTTTTTCATCAGTTTTAGGGTCTCCAAGACCGGCTGAAGCCTGGCCCCGCAGATCTGGCGATAATAATCTTCGCTGAAAGATTTTAAATCAACGTTGGCCGCGTCCAGAAATGGGGCAATCTTTTCCAGGGGGGCCGGGTTGATAAATCCATTGGAGACGAAAATGTTTTTTAACCCCTTAGTTTTGGCAATCCTGGCCGTATCCAGTGCAAATTCGTAAAATATCGTCGGTTCGGTGTAGGTATAGGAGATGCTGGCGCAATTATTTACCAAAGCAGAGGCGACAATTTCGTCCGGTTCTGCTAATTGGCCGACTATTTCCGGTTTTTGCCGGTCCACCTGTGAGATCGAATAGTTTTGGCAGAAAAGGCATTTCAGGTTGCAACCGACGGTAGCAATTGAATATGACTGGGAGCCCGGCAAAAAATG
>MEUF01000083.1:0-265 GCA_001771615.1 candidate division WOR-1 bacterium RIFOXYB2_FULL_48_7 | reverse complement strand
GAGTATAACAAAAAAAAGCATCATGAGATTGGCATGTCGCCTGTTCAATGTATGCTCAAGGGCCATGATGTATCCCGCCCGGCTCCGGATGATGCCACATTAAAACTGGGATTTACGATTTGCGAATCAAGAAAACAACGCCAATCAGACGGGACCATTTCCATCAATGGGACCCGCTTTGAGATCCCCTGGCGCTTTAATCATATACAGCAGGTTCATGTTTGTTTTGCAAGCTGGGATAAATCCATTGCCTGGCTTGTGGATA
>MEUF01000082.1:34095-40160 GCA_001771615.1 candidate division WOR-1 bacterium RIFOXYB2_FULL_48_7 | reverse complement strand
ATCCCCAACAATATCGCCCCAAACACCAGCGCCGTCCCCAGATCGGGTTGTTTAAAAATAAGCAAAAACGGCAGGCCGATCAAACCAAGCAAACATAACAATTCCCAGACAGAAGTGATTTTTTTACGCTGGTCAAAAAACGCCGCCAAAGCAATTATTATTCCCAGCTTGGATATTTCCGAAGGTTGAAAAGAAAGCGGGCCAAAAGCCATCCAGCGCTGTGCGCCTTGAGCACTAGTCCCGGTAAAAAGAACAATGGTTAATAATAATATTGTCGCAATATATATGAACGGAGCGGCAGCTTTTAAATGGCGATAATCAAAGTACATCAACAGCCCCATCCCCCCAAGACCAACAATGACGGCCAAAAGCTGTCTTTTAACAAACAGGAACTGGTCAGCATTGTAACTAAGCTGAATTTTATGGGTGACACTGAAAATCATCAGCAGGCTGATAACAATTAAACCGCCGACTGACCACCACAGGCGGCTGTCAGAAGCCTTGAGCATCCTAAAGCTGATCATGATGTTGCGTTAATAGCTGAAAGCAAGGCGGTCGCCTTATTGAGCGTTTCTTGGAACTCTTTGGACGGTTGTGAATCGGCCACAATCCCCGCCCCAGCCTGGACATAGGCCTGGCGGCCTTTGACCAATATTGTTCGGATGGTAATGGCAGTATCCAGGTCGCCGGAAAAGCTGAAATAACCGACACACCCGGCATATAGGCCGCGCTTTAATGTCTCAAGTTCTTCGATAATCTCCATCGCCCTCACTTTGGGGGCGCCAGACACGGTCCCGGCCGGAAAAGTGGCGCGCAGTAAATCAATGGCATCCTGGCCTTTTTTTATTTGGCCGCAGACATTACTGACAATATGCATCACATGGGAATAGCGTTCAACCGCCATCTGCTCTGTCAGACGGACAGAGCCATAATCGCACACCCGCCCCAAATCATTCCTGGCCAGGTCAACTAACATAATATGCTCCGCCCGCTCCTTGACAGAGGCAAGCAAGTCGGCAGCCAACTTATTATCTTCCGGCTCATTGGCACCGCGCGGGCGCGTCCCGGCGATCGGCCTGATTGTTGCCTGATTATTTTCCAGCCGGACCATAACTTCGGGAGAAGAGCCAATTATCTTGTTCTGCCCAAAGCTTAAGTAATACATATATGGCGAGGGATTGATCATGCGCAAGACCCGATAAATAGTAAAGGGATCCGCCTTGGTCTCGGCTTGCAGGCGCTGGGAAAGCACAACCTGGATGATTTCACCCGCCTTGATAAATTCCTTGGCCTTGACGACCATTTTCTCAAATTCAGCCCTGGTCAGGTTGGAAGAATATTTGAGCTGTTTCTTTTGGGAAGCAAAGTCCCGCAAATCTGCGGCAGATATTTTTAGCGGCTTGGCCAGCTGGGCGGCCAATTTATCAATTTTACGGCAGGCTTGCCTATAAGCTTTGGCAGGATCGCCAGCCACCTGGGCGTTGGAAATGATAATTATCTTGTGCTTGACATGATCAAAGGCCAGGATTGTGTCGGTCAGAAAAAACTCCATTAACGGCAGGTTAAGGTCGTCACGATTTTTTTCGGGGAGTTTTTCTATCATCCGGACAGCATCATAATTAATATGGCCAATCAAACCGCCATGAAATCGGGGCAATCCCTTGACTTTGACAGGCTTATATTGCTTAAGTAATTGTCGGATCTCTTCAAATGTCTTGGGATAGCGCACTTCAGACTTCAAACAGGTTCCCATAAATGAATAACGAGCAATATTTTCCCCGCCTTCGACCGATTCCAGAAGAAAGGAATAATCCCCGGCAATTTTCCGAAAGGCAGAAACCGGTGTTTCCAGGTCTGCCACTATTTCTTTAAAGACTGGAACTAAGTTCCCCTTTTTTGCCAGCTTAATAAATGTTTTTTTATCGGGAAAATACATCAGTTTTTCCTCTCCACCACATAGGCGGCCATTTGGCGTAGAATATCGGCCTGCTGGCCAAATTTGTCCACAGCTTTGATAGCCAAAGCCCGTTCTTTTTGGGCCAACTCTTTCGCCTTATCCAGACCGACAAGATAGGGAAAACCTTTTTTTAAATCTGCTCTCGCCGGCTTGCCGATGTCAGCTTGTGAAGCGGTCACGTCCAGGATATCATCAGCGATTTGAAAAGCCAGTCCCAAGTGGGTGGCATATTGCTTCAGGTGATGGATGTGCTTATTACTGGCCCCCAAAATACTGGCTGCCCCTTCCACGCAGGCAATTAAAAGGGCGGCAGTTTTCAGGTGATGGATTTGGTAAAGTTCTTTTACGCTCACTTTTTTGTTAGCTGAAGCAATGTCGGCCACTTGTCCTTCTACAACATGAATCAAGGCACGAGACAGCACCTTTACTGCCATCGGGTCATCAGCAATCAACTCAAAAGCCAACGTATTGAGGGCATCACCAGCCAAAATGGCCAAATCCTCCCCAAAGGCCTTATGGCAGGCTGGCTTGCCGCGGCGAAAATCAGCATTATCCATGGCCGGCAAATCATCATGAATCAAAGTAAAGGTATGAAGCATTTCTACCGCACAAGCAAAGGGGACAACCCGCTTATTGGCCCGGCCCAAAGCTCGGGCGGTCGCCAGACAGAGCAAAGGACGAAAGCGTTTTCCGCCAGCAAAGACTGAGTAGCGCATAGCCGCGTATAGCCGACCATGGCCGTTGAGATATTTTTTCAAGGCCAGATCGACAATTCTTTGCGTCTGGTTGATAAATTTTACGTCCATGGATTAATTATAACATGATATAATCGACTGCAGATGAGGAAATTAGTTCTACTTGCCCTGACTGTCTTGCTTTCATCCCAGGTCCTGGCCTGGGACCAAATTAAAATTGATTTTGTTCAACCTCCTCAACTGCCTTACCTGGTTGGGCAGCCAGAGATCAATATTGATGCTGATGAATTTACTACCCTCAGCCTGAGAATCAAAGCTGATCGTAGTACAACTGCCAGGTTATTTTGGGCTTCATCTTATGATCCTCAGCTGAACGAACCAAAAAGCGTTTGGTTTTTTATTAAAAAAGCTCCCTTCCCCAAAGAATATGTGTTTCAGCTAAAAAGTCAGAACCCCTATTGGCTCGGTTTTATTGGCCAGTTTGCCCTTTTGCCCGATGGCGGCAGCCAAGGGATAGAAATTATTTCAGGCAAGGCCTATCCGACAAATTTCCTAACCACAATCCGCTCCGGTTGGCAGGAGTTTTGGGGACCGCGCGGCCGCCTAGTCATTGGCAGCACGATCAACACGATCCAGAGCCCAAATTTATTTGGCCGCTCAATCTACGTCTATGTTTACTGGTTAATTGGTGGTTGGATAATAGGCTGGCTGGCTTGGCAATTGCTAAGAGGGAAAAACAGGAAAACCATTGCAAAACAAACATTTTATATTGTCATTTTCTTTTGGGGCCTGCTAGAGATAAGTAATATGTACAGCCAGTATATTATCCAGGTGAAGGAAGACTGGAAATATGTCGGAAAAAGCCAGGCGGAAAAGCTGGCCCTGGCTAACTACGGCGATTATTATCCCTTTATCGCTTTCTGTGAGAAATATTTGCCTCAAAACTCAACTTTCGATTTCCGCATCGGCGGAGTCTACAATGACATCAAAGCCAGATATTACCTCTACCCCAGACGACAAGTAAAATTGGGCGATTTTTTGCTTGTCTACGACGCAATGGTTGAGCCAACAATCGAGGCTGCTTACCAGCCATATAAAACCTTTCGTGCCCGGGCCTATATCATGAAAAAGAGGGGACTATAATGCTCTGGAACGTAATGCTGATTATTGGACTGCCGGCCATATATGGATCAATTTGGCTTTCGCTTATTCTGGGAAATGAAAAAGCCCAATTCAGCTGGCCGGAAAAAGGGGCGCTGTCCATTGGGTTGGGGTTAGGGCTGATTATCCTGACAATGTTTAGCCTTGACCTGTTGCATCAAGCCTTGACCTTTTCTTCGATCATTTTTGGTCTAAGCCTCGTTTCGTTCCCGGCACTCATTTATCTGATTAAGCAAAAGAATTACTGCTTTTCCCTCAAAGAGTTCCTTCCCCCCTGGCCAAAATTGGCCAACTACGAATGGCTAATAATTTTCTTAATCAGCCTTAAGTCAACATTCGTTTTGTTTTCCGCCCTGGTAAAGCCGGTCGTTGATTGTGATGCTTTCCAGTTTTATGCCATTGTCGCCAAAGGAATTTTTTTCGACCACTCGTTTTCTCTCCCCCATTTGCAGCAATATATTGGGGACAAACCCCTACTCCCTTTCCTGGCTCAAGGCTGGACTTTTTTAGCCCAAAATTCTACCAATGATTCATACTTAAAATTAATCCCGGCCGTCATGTTTATCTGTTTAATCATTGTCTTTTATGCCGTTGCCCGTCGCTTAGCCGCCATGCCCATTGCCCTGCTGTTTGCCTGGATGTTAAGCACCCTACCTTTTTTTGTTTATCATGCCACCACCGCCTATGCTGACCTGGCAATTTCATTTTTCTATGTCATAGGGACTTTTTATCTCTGCCTGTTGATCAGGGAAATATCAGCAAAAAAGAGTGCCGTATCTTTTGCTTATATTTTGCTGTCAGCAATTTTTCTAGGCTTGACGGTTTGGGCCAAACGGGCCGGACTGGTATTAGCCGGCATTGACCTCTTCATTTTGCTGGCGGTCGTTATTCATTATCGGGAGATTTTGGTCAAACAGGATTATTGGCGATTGGCCACAGGCTTGCTTGTGTTTTTGCTAATAGTACTTCCCTGGCTAATGCTGGGACAGCTGGGCACACTGACACAGATAACCAAATCTATGATCACTGCTCCAGCCATTGTCCAAGGCAGCACGGCAATCAACCCTGACAATGGCAGATTTTTAGCAATGATCTCTATTTTTGGCCGGAAATTATTCCTGTATAATGATTGGCAGCTGGCCTGGGCGGGCCTGATAATTGTCTTTGCCTTCTTTTGGCGGCAGATACTCAAACCACCCTATAGCTTTATCCTATTAATTATAATAATAGATTTACTTTCGCTATTTGTTCAATTTGGCTCAGGTGAAACCTTTCGCTGGTTATTAGATGGGACATTGCTTGATCGGTTATTATTAAATCAGGTGCCGATTGTCTTGTTTTACTGTTTGCTGGTTATATTTGACTCGAAGGACAGTTGGGCGGAAAATAAAAACCGTGTTGTCTGATAAATTTAAACAAACTTTTAAAATGTTCTTTGGTTGCCCGATTAAACAATTTATTGGCACTGGTTCTTAGGTGTTTGTGAAACATGGCTGCCTCGGCCACATAGGCGACCTGCCAACCCTTTTCCCACATCCGGAAACACCAATCCACATCTTCGAAATAAAGAAAATACCTTTCATCCATTAAGCCGACCTCCGCCACCGCTTGCTTTCTGACCATCATACAACCACCCAATACCCAGTCAACCAAACGGTTATTCTGATGGTCCCAATCCTGCATCAAATATGTGCGCTCAATCACACTGCCGGCCAGCAAGCCCCTTAAGGGAGTAAACCTATAAAGATAGGTGCGCAAGTCAAGAAATCTGCGGGCAGAATATTGCAGGGATCCGTCAGAATTAAGCAAGCGGCAGCCGATCAGGCCCACTTTTTTATGCCGGCCCAGGTAATCAGCCATGATATTTATTGCCCCAGGCAGGACCTCAATATCCGGATTAAGAATTAAAACATATTCTCCCTTGGCTGCCGCCAGCCCACGATTGACGGCCACGGAATAGCCACGGTTTTCTTCATTGAGCAAATACTCTACTTGCGGATATTGCTGATGGATCAATTCAAAACATTTATCAGTCGAGGCATTGTCAACAACTATCACCTGCCAAGCGGGCCCATCTGGACAAGCGTAAATGGATTTTAGGCATTTGGACAAGTCAGCCAGAGAATTATGAGCCACAATGACCAGAGATATGAGACCCGGTTTTTTAAGCCCGGCAGCCCGAACCCGCAGCCCATCAATGAGCTCGGTGACGTCTGCCACATGGCTGATTGGCCGGCTCCTTAATTTACCAG
>MEUF01000082.1:8695-34065 GCA_001771615.1 candidate division WOR-1 bacterium RIFOXYB2_FULL_48_7 | reverse complement strand
TCCTGGACATCCACCACAAACGGCCCATAAACAGAAAGATTATGATTACGGCAATACTGGTCGAGATCACCCCAAAGATTTGTAGGAATTCTTCCAAGAGGGCTCTTTTTTGCCGACGGTCATAAAGCCCCAAGACCCAAAAAATAGCTGGATAAATCAGATTAAGCGCCAATAAGACCAATAAATATTTATCCCAGTACAACAAGGGGGGTTGTTTGATGATCAAATCGCCAAAATAATGCCTTAAAGCAAACGCGCAAATAGCCGAAATATTGATGGTCAAGAGATCTAATAATGGCCACATATAGCTAAGCAACTCCAAATGAATAATTCTTGTGCCCCAAGTAGCTAAATATTATATTCAAACCAAGCAATCCTGCCTGGGCCAAAGGCGGCGACACTTTGAATATTTCCACACAGACTGGCAATAAAACAAAATTCAAGACCAAGGCCGTCCCGTAAACGACATAAAACCTCAGATATTCTTGCAAATAGTTGCCTTTGGTTTTAAAAACAAACAATTTATAGCCGACATAGGCATTGGTAATACTAAGAATATTACTGACAATCAAAAGGACCAGGTAATGAATGTTTTGTCCCAGCAAAAAATAAAGCGCCACGAAAAGTGAATAGCCGAAAACGGTATTCCAGGCGCCAACAGCCAAATAATTGATTTTCTCCCGATGCCGAATAAGCAGCTGTTTCATTAAAAGTTCACGCGCTCTTTTTCAATCACCAGCGGCCGCTTGAGCACTTGGGTATGAATTGAGCCGATGTACTCACCGATAATCCCAACAAAAAACAGCTGAACTGCGGAAAAGAAAAAAAGCCCGATAACTAACGGCGCGATACCGACCGAAAAACTATTCCAATAGATCAGTTTATAAACAAAATAGCCCAGAGCAAAGCCGGCACTGGCAATGGAGACAGAAAAGCCTAACATGGTCGCCAAGCGCAGCGGCACCTTGGAGTGATTAGTAATCCCCAATAAGGCCATATCAAACAAGGCGTAAAAATTATTTTTTGTCCTCCCCTTTTTTCTGGCCGGCTGGCTATATTCAATTTCCGCAATCTCAAAGCCCAAATCACAAATCAGTCCCCGGAAATAAGGATATGGGTCATCAATTTTTTTCAATATCTCAATAACCTGCCTGTCATAAAGGCCAAAGCCGGTAAAATTTGGTATTTGTTTGATTTCAGACAGGCGGCCAATCAGATTATAAAATAGTTGCCTGATCCCAAACATCCAACGTGCTTCCTGGCTCCGTTTTTTGACACCAACAACGATCTTGTAACCTTGCTCCCATTTTTGGATAAAATCCCTAATCAGGCCCGGGGGATCCTGCAGGTCCGCGACAACGGAAATAACGGCTTCGCCACGGGCCTGCAAAAGCCCGTAAAAAGGCGAACGGATATGGCCAAAATTTCTGGTATTAACAATTATTTTAACCTGTTTGTCAGCAGCAGCGATCTCTTTTAAGATCGGGATCGTCCGGTCTTTTGAAGCATTGTCTATAAAAATATGCTCATAATGATAATTGGGTATCTTTTGGAAAACCTCTTTAACCTGACGGTATATTTCGGCGATATTCTCTTCTTCGTTATAGCATGCGGTCATAACGCTGATCAGTTTCATTTTGCCACCCCCGTTTTGCTAAGCCAGGTCAAGGCAGCCAGGGCCTCTGATTTTGTCAGGTCATCAACTTTTACCAGGCGGAAATCATCGACCAGCATCACCAGGGGAAGTTTATCCCCGACCCTTTTCTTGTCCTGCAGCATAGCGGCAATAACTGCCTGGTTATTTAACTTTCCCAGGCTGACCTGTTGATGTAAAATCGGCAGCAATAACTGCCGGCTGATAGTTTCCGCGGTCGCTGCCTTTAATATTTTTCTGGCCACAGCCACCTGATTAGCCAGCAGCATCCCAATAACTACCGCAAGGCCATGGGGCACCTGATATTTCGTGGCAGTTTCCAGGGCATGGCCAAAACAATGTCCATAATTTAACAGGTTCCTCCGGCCACGATCAAACTCGTCCTCTTCGATATAACCTTTTTTGATAAGAAGGGAAGTTACAATCACTGATCTGGCCGCCTTAAGCTCACGTTTTAATAGGTCGGGCAAAAGCATTTGCAGCTCCTGAATAGCCTTGGCCCCCCCCATTAATTGGAGTTTAACCGATTCGCCCAGGCCGCTTAAATAATCAACCTGTTTTAAGGTTTTCAGCCAGGCAGTCAAGAGATGCACCTCAAGAGGCGGGAAAAATGTCCCGATAATATTTTTATAAGTGCCGAAGTTGAGCGAAGTTTTAGCCCCGATGCAACTGTCGGTTTGCGCTAACATGGTTGTCGGAACAAAAACCCAGTCAATGCCCCGATAGATTGTTGAAGCGACAAAACCTGCCAGGTCCTGAATGATCCCGCCGCCAACAACAACCAAGCGAAGATTTTTTTTGGCCTGTCGTTTAAGCAGTTGACGATAAATATATTGCACGGACAGCAGATTCTTTTTGGCCTCACTGATTGGCACGATAATCAGTTGTTCTTTTGCGACTTCCCGCAGCAATGTTTGCTTGTAAAGTCTCCAAACATTGGCGTCAACCAGGCAAACCGAATTAGGTTGCTTAAATATGGTCGATAAGAAATCGGCACTGTCATGAAAAATAACCTTGTAATTACGGATCTTGGATCTAAGGGAGAAGTCGGTTATTGGCATGTAAACCCGCCATCGATTAATATAGTCTGGCCTGTAATATAAGTATTATTTTGTGAGCAAAGAAAGGCAACCAGTTCAGCAATTTCCTGCGGCTGCGCTAGCCGCCGCAAAGGGATTTGCCCCTTTACCTGTTCGATCTCGGCGGCAGAAAGATTTTTTCTGGTCAATTCGGTATCCGTAAATCCTGGCGCAACCGCATTGATTAAAATATTATCCGCAGCCAGTTCAACGGCTAACGATCGGGTCAAAGCATTGATTCCCGCTTTACTGATCGAGTAAACGCTTCTCCCTGATTTGGCAGCCACACTCCAGATAGAGCTGATATTAACAATCCGGCCATATTTGCTCGCCTTCATCCCCTTGACCACACCCCGGATCAGGCGTAGCGGCGAAACCAAATTAACCATCATGGTTTCCTCAATATTCCGGTCAGTCAGGTTGGCAAGTTCGCCTAAGGGGTTAATTCCGGCATTGTTTATCAGGACGTCAATTGGCTGGGACAACTTGGCTAAATAGGTATCGACTGATTGGCTAGAAGCAAGATCCAGCTCTTGGTGGGACGGGGTTAAAAGCTCATAACCCTGCTTTTCTAACAAGTCAGCAATCGCCCGGCCAATCCCCTTGGATGCCCCGGTGACTAACGCAATCATTCGTAGCTCCCTCCAGCTTCCTTGATTAACCTGTCATAACGTTTTTGCAACATATCAATCCTGGTTTTGTCTTCTTCATAGATCATCCCGTAAAAGTCGCGTTTATTTTTTAACCACATCAGCTCGAACCCAACAGCCTTAAGGATCCCTTTATCCGCCTGGTTGTTCAGGGCTTGCGGACATTGAAAAATAACTTTTCGGGTCTCATACCGGTCAAGAGTCCCGGCTGGTAATTGGGCAAAAAAGGGCAATGAGGCGGCCGAAACACCGCCACCAATTACGCAATCCAGCCGCTTTGTTTTGGCTTTTGTCAGCAACTGTTTGGCGATTTCCAAGATCTTGTCGGAATTAATATCCTCCCTGGTCAGGCCAAGAGAACCGGTCATATCTACCCGGCCGATAACTATGCCGTTTAGGTCTGTAATCTCGGGCAAAGCCAGCATCTTGTCAAAGTTTTCCACCCCATTGATAGTTTCCAGATTGATCAAGAAAGAAATGGATTCACGCTCATCCTTGGGAAAGGCCAGTTTTGTCGCCCCGATATATTTTTTCAGGGCATAAGCTGATTCAATCATGGGGGCAACTATACGTTCTACGCCGATCGAACGGGCATCATACATATCCTTGATGGCTTCACAGCCGCCAATCTTCAGGGTCAAATCCAAACCTGCCTTGCTGATCACTTCCTTCAGCCTTAAGGCCTCTTCCATGCGGGTCCCTTCCGCTTCAAATTCCGCCTTTATCCCGACCACGTGATGGTTTTCCCGCAGATCCTTTAAAGTCTCCACCATTTTTCTTTCCAGCAGATTCATTTTTTATCTCCTTTCCATTCCGGTATTAGCATGTTGGCCTTAAATTCCTCCCTAGGCAGGAAAGGCCAAAGGTCTTCCAGCGGTTTAGAAACCATTTTTCCGTTCGGCAATCGTTCTGAAGATAATTTGGGCGAAAACTTATAATCAGGCGATAGCATTATCTCGCAAACCAAAGGCCCCGGAAAATCCAACACCGACTTTATTTGCTTGGCCAAATCAGCCTGGCGATCAAGCCGCCGTGCGGCCAGGCCATACGCCCCTGCCACCTTTATTATATCAGGCGTACTGACCCCACAACTCTGGTCACAGGCAACATAATTTTTATTAAAAAATGACTCCTGCGTTTGCCTGATAGAAATATATCCGCAATTGTTTAAAACAAATATCTTGATCGGCAATTGATGGTAGGCAACTGTTTGCAATTCCTGGATATTCATTTGCAAGCTGCCGTCACCAGCCAAACAGACAACTGGCTGCCCCGGGACAGCTATAGCCGCTCCGATGGCGGCCGGCAAATCGTATCCCATCGAGGCACAGCCAGAGTTCCAAAACATTCTGGAGCCGGTTTTAACAACTCCAGCCTGAAAAAGGGTCACACAAGCTGTCCCATTCCCAGCCACAACTGTGGCTTTATCATTTAACAGTTCCGTCAGGAGTTTGATAAAATAGTACGGGTTAATAAGCTTTGATTGTTGGGAATATTCAGGCAACACAGTCGGATATTTGATTTTTCTTTCACGGCACCAGGCCACCCAGGCATGATGCCTAGTTGCCTCGTTAGCTGGTGATTGCCTGACCAAGTCATTTATGAACTTTCGTAAATCAGCTTGAATGGCCAAGGCCGGTTTAATGGTCGGCTTATTCAGTTCGGCTTGGTCAATATCAACAACTACTATTTTGGCCGCCCTGGCAAAGGCGGGCCAGTTATAACTGACTTGGCGAATATTGTTGCGGGTCCCCAGACATAACAGCAAATCGGAATTTTGTACCGCAAAATTGCCTGCCCGATCGCCAATTGTCCCCACCCGCCCGACAAATAACGGGTGATCGGATGGCAGCAGATCAAAGCCATTAAACGTTGTCACAACCGGAATGCCTAGCTTGGCGCTTAACTTAAGAAAGTCTGCCTTGGCCGCGGCCAGACGGATACCGTGCCCGGCCAAAATCACCGGCCGCTTGGCCGTTGTCAGCAGCTTTAGCAACTGTTTAATTTTGGGCAGCATATTAGCCGTTTTGTTCTTTGGCAGGACAAAAGGCTTGAGTTTTTTTTCGTCAATCACCGTCGCCTGAACATCAAGAGGGATATCAAGCCAAACCGGCCCTGGCCGGCCATGGGTGGCCAGGTATATCGCCTTCTCCAAGTGAAATCGGATCGTCATTGGGTCATTGACCATGACCGCGTATTTGGTTACAGGCTTAACAATATCAACAATATTGATTTCCTGGTCACCCAACTGACGTAAATGGCTGTCAGGATAATGAGCAATGGTAGTTTCCCTTTTTACCTGGCCGGAAATATATAAACAAGGGATTGAATCAAGCCATTGGCCTATTACACCGGTAAGGGCATTCGTCCCTCCCGGCCCGCTTGTGACAACAATCACCCCCAGCTTGCCGGAAGCTCGAGCGTAGCCTTCCGCGCCTATGGCGGAAGCCTGTTCATGATGGTTACAAATGTATTTAATTTTATTGGAGCGGCCAATTGAATCGTTAAGGTGCATTGCCCCTCCGCCGGAAATCATAAAAACATGTTCAACCGACAGCTGCTCCAGCACCCTGACTATATAGTCCGATAATTTAATCATATTTAATGGCCATCCCGTCAAACGCCCCTAACGTCGGTTTAAATATATTTTGGGCAAGTTTAACCCCTCGCCGGCGTTCCTTTGATGTGGGATAAGCAACCGCATCGAAATGGGTCAAGATTAATTTTTTTGCCTGCGCGGCCAGCGCCAACCTGGCGGCAGTTTGGGGATTGAGATGCGGCCAATCATCACTCCCGCCACCAGCCTTCATGGCACATTCGGTAATAAACCAATCGGCCTGTTGGCCCAGGTCGACGGCCCCTTGGCAATATCCGGTATCAGCAGCATAAGCAATAATTTTCCCATTAATAAGAAAACGATATCCGTTAGCGCCATTGATATGCTTCAGCGGCAGGGTAATTACCTGCGCACCAGGAATTTTAAGCCCCTTTTTACCGATCTCCCGAATTTTGACCCGAACCTTTAAGGCCTTCGGAGGAATGGTGTAAGGCCAATTCATAAAACGGTTGAGCACCGGCCGCTTCCCTTTTGGGACAATGATCGTTATCCCCTGCCGATAGCGAAATTTAGCCAAAGTATGTAATCCCTCAACGTGATCAAGATGAAAATGGCTTAAAAAAATATAAACGGGCTTATCCTCCCTGGCATATTGGTCAAGCTTGGCTAAACCATTGCCGGCATCAAGGACAATATGGGCTTGTGGTGTCTCGATCAGGGTAGAAATTGTATTGCCTGTTTTTGAATCAAACCAGCCATTGGTGCCCAAAAATATTATTTTCATTTGTCGGTTAGTAAAACATCCCTGCTAATCGAATTGATATTAGAGGCATACCAATCGTAAAGCTGCTTGATGGCTGAACGAATTGGCGTGAATTGCAGAGAACCCATTTCCCGCCGGAGCAATTGATTGTCCCCACTGTATTCAATACCTAGCCCAGCCTTGGCCACCTTGATGGGCAAAGTCTTGCCCGATATTTCGAGGACAATTTTAGCCAGTTCCACCAATTCAATTGAGCCATCTGGTGTGACATTATAAGCTTTGTGCTGCGGCTTATTTTCAATAAAATACTCCAGGATTGGCGGCAGGTCATTGATCCATATATAATCAAATCGTCTGTTTTGTTTGATAGTCAATGGCAGGTCAAAAAGTGCCTTGCAGATCATGTTAGAGATAAAACGGATGGCATAATCTTCATATTTGCCAAAAACGCCAAAAATCCGCAATTCCACCGCCTCGGCCATATTTTCCAGATATTTAGCGGCCAGATATTTTGACAAACCGGTTTCATCAACCGGGACATGCGCGTCAAAGGCCGATTCGCCCATTTTTGGCTGATAAAATCTCTGGTCATAGACACAGCCAGAGCTTAAGAAAATAAATTTGCCGAACAAGGCTCGATTGCGGACCAGGTTAAAAAACATCCTGGTATTATTTAACAATATCTGACTGGGATCTTTTGCATTGCGGTGGCCAGGCCGGACGGCCGAATGAATAACAGCTTCAACCCGGTGTTGGCTAAAATAGGCTTTAACAGCCGCCTCATCCAGCAATTCCAATTCTGCGTGAGTCGGGGCAAAGATTTGGTACTTGCCCGCAAAATGCTCGGCTATATTTTTACCGATAAAGCCGCTGCCGCCAGTAAGAAATATTTTTTTCACTTGTTTTTGCAGATCTCTTTTATGGATTTAATCATATACTCTAACATTGATTCAGTCATCCCAGGATAAACACCGATCCAAAAAGTATTATTCATAATCAAGTCGGTAGTTTTAAGCCCACCTACCTGGCGGAAGCCCTTTCCCTGGGTCCGCATTTCATCGAAACAGGGATGCTTGATCATATTTCCGGCAAAAAGCATCCTGGTTTGGACCCCTTTGCTTTCCAGGTGTTTAACCAGTTCATGGCGGGAAATTTTTGCCCCCTCCCGGACCGTCAGTAAAAAACCAAACCAGCTTGGTTCAGAATTGGCCTGCGGTTCCGGCAAGATCAGGCTGTCCTGCCACGCTTCAAGAGCGGTTCTGATATATTGCCAGTTCCTTCGCCTGGCCTGAATAAACGAAGGGAGCTTGGCCAATTGGGCACAGCCAATCGCCGCCTGAAGATCTGTCGCTTTTAAATTGTAGCCAAAATGGCTGTAGACATATTTATGGTCATAACCCCTGGGAAGCTCCCCAAATTGGCCGGTAAAACGGTTGTGGCAGGTATCGTCCTTGCCTGATTGGCAGAAACAATCTCTCCCCCAGTCCCGCAACGATTCAACGATTCTTTTCAATTGAAGGTCGTTGGTGTAAACCGCCCCACCTTCACCCATAGTCATATGGTGTGGAGGATAAAAGCTGGAGGTGGCCAAATGGCCAAACGAGCCGGTATACCTCCCATGATATTGCGAGCCCAACGAATCACAATTGTCTTCAATCAACCAAAGATTGTGCTTATCACAAAAAGCTTTGACCTTATCTATATCAAAAGGGTTTCCCAGGGTGTGCGCGATAAAAACCGCCCTCGTCTTGTCTGATAAGGCCGCCGCCAGTTGGGAACAATCAATATTATAAGAGGGAAGTTCAACGTCGACAAAAACCGGGATGGCACCATATTGAATAACTGGCGCAATTGTTGTGGGAAACCCGGCGGCGATTGTTATGACCTCGTCCCCTTTATTGATTCTTTTGTTGCCTAATTTAGGTGAGGTCAAAGCCATAAAAGCCAAGAGATTAGCAGAGGAACCCGAATTAACCAACGAACAATATTTGACGCCAACAAATTCGGCAAATATTTTCTCGAATTGCTCGGCATATGGGCCGGCGGTCAGCCAAAAATCAAGGGAGGCATCCACTAAATTCACCAATTCTTTTTCATCAAAAACCCGGCTGGCATAGTTGATTCGGTCACCAGGTACAAAATTTTTTTTCTGGGCAAAGCGTTCTTGATAATACTCCCTGACCGCCTGTAGTATTTGTTCTTTTTTAGTCATGGCTATATTCCTTGATCTGGAAAATTGAGAAGTCCCTCATCTCTGTCCCATTTTGGTAGGCGCGAAACCATTCGGTCGTTTTATTGAGCGCCTTATCCAACCCCCACTTTGGTTTCCAGCCCAGCTTGGTTGCTGCTTTGGAAATATCAAGCCTCAGATAGTCCGCTTCATGCGGCTGTTGGCGATGATCAATCACATAACCCGCGCCTGACCGCCAAAAATGGCATAATTTCTTGACCAGATATTCAACCGGCTGGGCATCACTTTTTCTGGGGCCAAAATTCCAGGCCTGGGAAAACTTGCTCCCCTGGGCAAAAAGAAGCTCTGCCAAACGCAGATATCCTCCCAATGGTTCCAAAACGTGCTGCCAGGGGCGAATTGCCTTGGGATTTCTAATAAGAATTTTCCGGCCTTTTAAGATGGCCCGAAAAAAATCAGGTACAAGCCGGTCGCTTGCCCAATCTCCTCCGCCAATAACATTGCCGGCCCGGGCCGTTGCTACAGCCACCTGGTCTTGAAAATATGAGCTTCTGTAGGCAGCGGTAACAATTTCCGAACAGGCTTTACTGCTTGAATACGGGTCATATCCCCCCAATTCGTCGTCTTCCTGTTTGACCCCTGACTTTTCAAGGTCATAGACTTTATCGGTTGTCACATTGACAATCGCTTTTAGGGCACCAAGCGCCCGGGCCGCCTCCAATAAATTAACCGTCCCCATAACATTGATGTCATACGTCTCAACCGGTACTTTATAGGATTCCCGGACAATCGGCTGGGCAGCAAGATGGAAAATAATTTGCGGATCGGCTTTTTTAAATGCGGCTTTTAATTTTGGCAGGTTACGAATGTCGCCGGTAATGGAATTGACTAAGTCATCAACCCTGGCGACCTCAAACAAACTTGGCTTGGTTGGCGGTTTAAGGGCATAGCCGGTCACTTTTGCCCCCAACAGGGTCAGCCATAAACAAAGCCAGGAACCTTTGAAACCGGTGTGCCCGGTGATAAAAACTCGTTTTCCGCGCCAGAAATTTACCATTTTTTCCATGGGGCCTTGCCCGATTGCCACATATTTTCTAATAAGTTCTTCTCTCTTAGCGTATCCATTGGTTGCCAAAACCCGCTATGTTTGAAGGCAACTAATTGCCCGTCATTGGCCAGGGTTTCCAGCGGTTCTTTTTCAAACAATACAGCGTCATCTTTGATGTAATCAATGACTTTGGGCGACAAAACGAAAAATCCGGCATTAATCCAGGCCCCATCCCCTTCTGGTTTCTCCTGAAAACGTTCGACGATGTCAGCTTTACCCAGGCTTAATGCCCCAAATCGACCCGACGGTTTGGTCGAGGTTATAGTAGCTAATTTGCCGTGTTTCTGGTGAAAATCAGCTAACTGTTTAATGTTTACATCGGCCAAGCCATCACCGTAAGTCATCATGAACGGCTCATTACCAACATACTGCCTTATGCGCCTGATACGACCACCGGTTTGAGTCTCTGTTCCCGTGTTGACCAGAGTTACTTTCCAGGGTTCAGCCATGCTGGTGTGGATAATTTTGCGGCTTTGGTCGCTAAAATCAAAAGTGACGTCCGATTCGTGAAGAAAATAATTGGCAAAATATTCTTTGATTTGATATCCCTTATATCCAAGGCAGATAACAAAGTCATTAAAACCGTAAAAGGAATAGATCTTCATGATATGCCAGAGGATCGGTTTTTCGCCAATTTCCACCATTGGCTTTGGCTTAATAGCCGATTCTTCCCCGATTCTTGTCCCATAACCGCCCGCAAGAATTACAACTTTCATTTGACCCCTCCTGACTTATTATACCTTGATTTATAGAGCTGTAGAACTACCCTATTTGGCCAGCCAACATGACGGTTTATCCCCAGCTTGGCTACCAAGGTCTGATCGTACGGGACATATTTCAATTGCCGCTGAAGCAGATACCTATTTCGCAGAATTGCCAGGAACTTTTTTGGGTAACCCAGAGGGAAAGCCCGGTCGTCCTGAATCTGGGCAACAAACCAGAGCCGATTCGCGTTGGCCAACTCACTTTCGGCCAGTTGCTGGCCTTGCAAATCATAAACAAGAAATTTTTGGCAGCGATTCCCATTAAGATAATATTGGAGCAGCCGGCCAACAACATGATGGTTTGTCCCTACAACAATATCACCGGTTTGATAGTTGGCGGCAATTTCCCCGGCAATTAACCGCCAAGGCTCGATTTGATTGGCATTATGATATTCTTGCAGCAAATAATAGTTTCTTGTTGCCCCCAGAAAGCCTAGCGAGAGAATAGTCAGCATCATTATTGTCATTAAGGCGTTATTAAATGAATTCAGTACCCGGCTATAGAGCAGGATTAAAAATGGCAAACATATGATTAAATATTTTGGCAGGGTCGCCTTGATCAAGAAAGCTGCCAAGAGCAGCGGGACAACCAGCATAAATAAACAAAAAATATTCCTTTTATCTTGTAAAAGCTTTGGCGTGGAAATCAACACAACAAACAAGAAGAGTCCCATCGGTAAAATCAGCAACCAGTTCCAGGGTGCGACTGTTTCTCCCAAATTAAGCACAAAGAGATACAAAGGCAGCTTTAAATACCAAGGAAAGGAAGCAAAAGCCATATCGGAAGTCTGCCCGACCACATTACCAATATTAGATAATATCAAGGGGAGGTAAAAAGGTAAGGCCAGGAAAAGTGAGGCCAGAGTAGCGCCGGCTGTCCAAAACAATTTTCTGTTTTTAGTAGTCAAATATGCCATGGCCACCCAGACAAACTGCGCGCCAATCAGGAGAACGGCAAATAGATGGGTATATAAAAACAGCGTTGTCGCAGTTAAATACAGTAAAACTTTCTTGCCGGACACCTCCTGCTCAACGGCAAGGCTGTAAAAGAAATACGTAGAAACGATTGATAACATAAGCAATAAGCCGTAGAGTCGGATCTCTTGTGAATGCATAATAGCCAAAGGTGACAGAGCCAATAAATACACGCTGATCAGGCTGAGTTTTGTTTGATTAAAGATTTTCTGGCTTAACAGATACATTAAAGGCAGAGTCAGCGTGCCGAGGAGGATGGAGAGAAGCCGCAGGCCAAATTCACTCGTCCCCATCAGTTTGATCCAGGCTGATAAGAGCATAAAATAAACCGGCAGGTGAGTATCAGCAATCAGAGCTGCAAAATAATTCATTGGAGCAACCAACAACAGCTGCGCTAAATACCAACTATGGGCTTCGTCCCCCCACAAACTGCGAAAGGTGGGCTGATATAATCTGATGGCGCCGCCAAGCAGCAAAATGGCCAGCAGCACCAGCCATTTTTTCTCCTTAAATAAATTCATCCGCCGATCCCTTCCCATAACGCCCAAAGAAAAAGTCACTAACCGCTTTCGCGGTCGCCTTGATCGCCAATTTGTCCTGATTTTTAAATGAGATTAAAAAGGAATAGACAGGAAAAGTCAGGAGATTTAACAACAATGAAAACCACCACTTCCTTTTGCGGAAAAACAACAAATTATTTCGAGTGCGAAAGTAAGTATAAAAAGCGGAATATTTGCCGCCGGCAGAGACGGCGAATTTATGGAATATTTTGGCTTTCGGGATGACCCCAATAGAAAAACCGGCCTGTTTAGCCCGACAGCACCAGTCGACATCTTCATAACCATGGTAGTAATCCTCATCCAGCAAACCGATTGCTTCAAAAACCTGCCTCCCGGCCAATAGGCAACAGCCGGAGATCCAAGCGGTCGGGAATGGCATAGTCATATCGGAATTATCCAGGGCATAATAGTTGATATGGGTTGGCTTGTTAAGGACAGGCAGAAAACCCCCGCCATTGAACCAGACACGTTCCGGCTGGTCATAAACCATGATTTTGGGAGAAGAGATATCAAAGGGGGTCCGGTCAAGTTCGAAAATTGCCGTTGATTCCACAATCGTATCATTATTCAACAGCATGATCCGCTCTGCCCCGCTTGCCAAGGCCGCTTTGATGCCAACATTATTGCCGGCAGCAAAGCCCAGGTTGGTTTTGTTTTTTATCAGATTTACCTGGGGAAATTCCTTGATCAGGAGCTCCGCTGAACCGTCCACTGAACCATTATCGACCAAAAGGACCTGATACCGGGCGGAAGAACCTTCCAGTAAAGATTTTAAGCACGCCCGTGTCACGGCGAGCTGATTCCAATGCAGGACGATAATCGTAAGTTTAAAGTTTTTCATTTACCTTGTTGGACATATTTTGGATGAAATCCCTGATGAAACCATACTCCCGATAGCTGGAAATCGCTACATAGGTCAGAGCAAATATAAACATCGTCACAACTGACTGCCAGGCTGTCGACTGGATATTACATGCCCTGGCCACCACCCAGGCAAAAGCCGCGGCAAGGATTGTCACCAGAAAAGGCCTGACAAAAAAAGGCATTAAACTTGTTTTCAATACCTTGCCGGCAAAATATAGCGCAATGGTCCCGGCAGATATTTCGGCCATAATTGTGGCAATTGCCGCCCCAATAAAACTATATGGCGGGATTAGCAGAAAATTTAAAACCACATTGACTAGTGCGCCAACCATTACCGCCGCCAAAAACTGATTATACAAACCGGCTGGAACAAGGATTAATATCCCGTAAGTACTCCCTACGGCAATCGGGATCAAAATCCAGATCAGGAGCTGCAAAGCCAAACTGGCCGGCTGGTAGGCCGCACCAAAGAGCAGCTTAATAATAAGCGGGGCGGCAATAAATGTCCCCATGACAAGGGGGAAAACGACCAACATGGTTAACCGGAAATATTTGGTTATGAATCCCGCCGCCAGGTTTTTATCTTTTGCCAGGTTTGTTGTCGAGACTGGAATGGCGGTTGATTGCCAGAGAGAAAACAGACCGACCAGCACAAAAAACACCTGATAAGCCGCGTTATAGTAGCCGACAACCTCCGCACTATCCATAAAACCCAGCATGATTGTATCCAAATTGGTGTAGACCTGGATAAGAATCATTGAAGCTCCCAAAGGTACAGCTTGCCACCAATAGTGGAGCCATTTTTTTGGCGTCAGGCCGATTGGTTGATCTTTTGGTGATACGTTTATAATCAAAAGAACAAACAGGCCGGCTAAAACAAGACTGGGGATAAATTTCATTAACGGCACCAGCAGGAGATCGGCCGGACCATGGACAAAGATGGCCGTTAAGGTTAAGACCGACAGGGAAAACAAGACCCGGTGCCAGGCAATATATTTCATTGTCTCCAAACCTTGAAATGCCCAATCAGTATTCAAAGCCCGTCCGAAGACAAACAAAAAGGCCAGGATAAATAAGCCTTTTATTTCCCAACTTTGTGGCGTCAAGATAACCAGCAAAACAGCCAAGGCAAAGACCACGACAGCAATAATAAAGCGGACCAGCAAGATGTTGACCGCCAGGCTGCCGGCAGCCTCCCGCCGGCGGGCTATCTCCCTGGTCCCTAACAGGGAAAGGCCGGAATCCACAAATAAAATAAGATAGCTTAAAAAAGCCAGGACAAAATTCAAAATGCCAAAAGCCGCCACTCCCAGCACCCTGGCCAAGTACATCACTAAGGCAAAATTGGCCAAGCCGCTGATCGTTGTTCCGACTATTAACCAGGAAAAGTTGCGGGCAATTCTCTGCGTAATATTTTCGCTCATTAAACCAGCCTCAACATCATTTTATAGAGCCGTTCATAATTGGCTTTAAATATTTTGGCGACAAACGGCGGCAGAGGAATGACTGCCAATAAGAAGAAAAACCATTTCGGCAAATCAGAGATCATGGCAAAATACCGCGAATATTCCGCATAAATGGAGTAATTATAATATCCCAGTAATTTAGAAATTATTAACCCCTTAAAACCAAAAAGCCGACTTTTTACCCCATGGACCTTGATACAGGCCTTTTTGGCTGTTTGCGAATAAACCTCCGGCAGGGCCATAACCTGGTCATGCCATTTTCGGCCAAAAATTGCAAAAGCCTCTTGATACCAGGCGGGAACGCTGAAATTTGCGTTATTAACCAGCGGTTTTGCAACATAATATACTGGCTCAACGGCTCTGGCCAGATAGTCAAAAACAACACTGAACTGTAAAAAATTAGTCTGATAATAACGGGCAAAGTTTCCCTGGGAAATAAGCTGCCGGCTAAATATCAGACAGCTCAACCAGGTCATGTGCCAACCTAACTTGGCCAAGAGTTCATTGCGATCGGTCAATTCACCAGCCGCCAACGTTTTGACCCGGCCATTTATCCCCCGCCTCTCTTTTCTGCCGCCGTTGACCACAATCATGGCGGGCTGTCGAGCCTGAATTATTTTCATAACCTCTTCAACGGCCTCAGGGGCTAACCGGTCATCATCACTACATAGCCAGGCATAGGCGGTCGACGACATTTTCAGGACTTTTTCAAAATTCCTGTCCGGGCCGATATTGTCATTATTTTTTTCATAGCTGATTAAGGGGTAAATTGCCTGATATTTGGCAACGACAAGCGAGGTGTCATCTGTCGAGGCGTTGTCAGATATATAAATGGGGATTTGGAACTTTCTGGCTTGAGAAACCAGGTTTTCAAGGCAAGCGTCCAAATAAGCCGCCCGATTGTAGGTGGGGACGCAAAAAGCCAACTCGGCTTCTGACACTATTTACCCCCCTATAATCCGGAGAAATTTTCTTTTACCGACTCTGAGCAAACGTTCAACGGATATTTCCAGATTACATTTTTCATCACTGATAGCTTCTTCATCAACCGATACCCCCCCCTGCTGGATCAGCCTCTTGGCTTCGCTTCGCGAGGAGGCAAACTGAGCGGACAGAAGTAAATCAATAATATTTATTTTTGTTTCCCTCAATTTTAGCTTATCGATCTGGTCAGGAGTTTTTCCTTCCTTAAAGATCGATTCAAATTCATCCTTAGCCTGGCGGGCAGTTTCCTGGTTGTAAAATCGCTCTACCAAGATACTCGCCAAGCGCATTTTCGCCTCTTTGGGATGCATCAATTTGACCTCATCCAACGAAATATCCGTCAAGAGCTCATAATATTTGAGCATCAGCAAATCAGAAATAGACATGGTTTTGCCAAAAATTTCCGCCGGGGGCTCTGTTACCCCAATATAATTATTAAGGGATTTGCTCATTTTTTGCACCCCATCGGTCCCTTCCAGCAAAGGCAGGGTGATGATTGCCTGCGGCTCCTGCCCCCATTCCCGCTGCAGTTCACGGCCGACCAGCATATTAAATTTTTGATCGGTGCCGCCCACTTCAACATCCGCTTTTAACTCCACTGAATCATAACCCTGGAATAACGGATACAAAAACTCATGGATGGAAATGGCCGTTTCCGATTTGTAACGCTTGGCAAAATCGTCCCTTTCCAACATACGGGCAACAGTGTGCTTGGCGGCCAGCGCAACGATATCTGCGGCCTTCAGCTGGCTTAGCCAGTGGCTATTGTAAACAATCTTGGTTTTTTTCTTGTCTAATATTTTAAAAGCCTGTTCCTGGTAGGTTTTGGCATTTTGTGCTATTTGCTCGCGGGTCAGCGGTTTTCTGGTTTCCGATTTTCCCGTCGGGTCACCAATCATGGCGGTAAAATCACCGATCAAAAAGATTACCTCGTGTCCCAGCTCCTGCAATTGGCGCAGCTTATTAAGCACTACTGTATGCCCCAGGTGGATATCAGGGGCCGATGGATCAGCCCCGAATTTGATGCGCAATGGCCGTTTGGCCTGGAGTTTTTTGATTAATTCCGCTTCCGGTATCAATTCAACTGTCCCGCGTTTGATGATCGCCAGTTGTTCGTTCATCTGGCACCAATCTCCTCGAGCGCTTGACGGACCGTTTTAAGGGGGACATCATCTCGGATGATAACCTTCCCTATCTTCTCTGGCAAAACAAACCGGAGGCGTCCGGTGGTCGCCTTTTTGTCAATTTCCATGGCACTGATTAGTTTTTTAGCCGATAAGCGTTTAATTTCAACCGGCAAGCCAAGCTTGTCCAGCAAGTTTTTCACCCTAATAACAACTGTCTCTGACACGCTGCCCAGCTTATGGGCCAAGACGGTTGCAGCCACCATGCCTATGGCCACCGCCTCACCGTGGTTATATTCATCGTAAGAGGTCAAGGTTTCCAGGGCATGGCCGATCGTATGGCCGAAATTGAGGATCATCCTCAACCCTGCCTCTGTCTCGTCTTTTTCAACCACCGCCGCCTTGATTTTGGCCGACTCGGTAACGATAGTCTGCCAGAGCTTGAGCGCCCCCTTGACCAGCTGCGGGTCTTCAAAAGCTTTGGTATTAAGGTGATGGGCGTTTTCTTCGAGGAAAACAAAAAATGCTTCGTCCTTGATTACTCCATACTTGACGACTTCTGCCAGACCGGTCCGTAATTCTCTGGCCGGCAACGTGGTCAAGGTCTTAACATCGATACAGACAAGTTTCGGCTGCCAAAAGGCGCCAATCATATTTTTACATTTTGGGTGATTGATGCCTGTTTTCCCGCCAATAGCTGAATCAACCTGCGCCAAAAGCGTTGTTGGGACCTGAATATAATTGACTCCCCGCATGTAAGATGCCGCCACGTAACCGGCGAGATCTCCAATCACCCCACCACCCAGGGCAATGACCAGACAGTCCCGGTGAGCCCCATATTTGGCCAACTCATCAAAAATACGTGAACATTCCTTAATATTTTTATATCGTTCGCCACGCGGCACTTCGATCACCTTGGTTCGGTGACGTAACCCCTTAAGCACCTGCTGCCCATATAAATCGTTGACCAAAGGATCTGTGATCAGAATAATTTCTTTGCCCCAGCCCTGTTCCTCAATCAATTTCCCCAAATCGTTGAGATTTTCTATCCCGACAATTATTTCGTAGCTTCTTTTATCCAGATCTACCTTGATTTTAGCCATTTTATGATCGCCTCCGTTACCTGATCAGGGGTCAGATGGGTTGTTTCAATGCTGTAATCCGCTGCCGCCGTATACGCTGAATGCCGATCGGCCAAACGTTTTTCTATTTCCTGCCTAGGATTATCCACCTGTAAGAGCGGCCGATGTGTCGCCATTTTGGTCCGTTGATGAATGGCCTCAACCGAGGCATTTAATAAAATCACCGGCCCAAGTTTTTTCAGTAATTCAACATTTTCCAGGCGCAGGACAACCCCACCACCTGTAGCCAGGATCTGTTTTTCGCTGCCCTGCAGGGAACGCAAAACCTCTGTCTCCAAATCGCGAAAATATGTTTCACCATCCCGCTGAAAGATTTCGCTAATTGTCCGCTGGCTGGTTTTTTCGATCAAATCATCGGAATCGTGGAACTCAAAACCCAACCGTTCGGCCAGTTTGCGGCCGACGGTTGTCTTGCCCGAACCCATAAATCCAATTAATACAATATTCATAAAACTATATGGCCCCGGCGGGAGTCGAACTCGCGACCAACGGTTTAGGAAACCGCTGCTCTATCCATCTGAGCTACGGGGCCAGATATTTTTTTATTGCTTTCGAAATCAGGGCACGCAAATCAAGGATCTTTTTGACAAACTTTGGCGACCAGCAACTCAAGCCCAGCAAATCATAAGTAACTAAGACTTGTCCGTCACACTCTTTTCCCGAGCCGATACCAATTGTTGGTATTTTAACAGCTTTTGTCACTTTTTGGGCTAATTTTGGCTCAACTAACTCTAAAACCAGGGCAAAAACACCGGCCTGTTCTAATTGCCTGGCTTGCTCAACTATGGTTTCGGAACGTTGCAATCCAGGCTTGGCCGAGCTTTGGGGCAAATAGCCTAAATGGCCCATGACCGGAATTCCAGCCCGAATAATTTGCTTGATCAAACGGAGATCCCTGGTCCCTTCAATTTTTACCGCTTGTGCACCGGCGGCCACCAAACGGCGGGCATTCTTGAGGGAAGCAGCTCGATAAGGAACATCTGATACCAACATTGCCCGCTTGACCCCTTGCGCCACCGCCCGTGTATGGTGGATCATGTCGGCCATCGACACCCTGTGGGTATCCTGATGGCCTAGGATGACGTTTCCCAGTGAATCGCCCACTAAAATGATTTCAACCCCCGCTTCGTCCAATATATTGGCCAATGGACAATCATACGCGGTCAGCATGATCAGCTTATGGCGAGCAGCCTTTTTAGCCTTATATAATTTATTTAGGTTCTTTTCCATAAACGGAATGTTTGTTTCCCCTTATCCACTTTAAATAAGGCAAACAGCTTTTCTTCAAGCAGGTCCTTGGTCAAATATCTGGTCAATAGACCGTTTTCGGCAATGGAGATAATGCCGGTTTTTTCGGAAACAACAATGGCCAAGGCGTCAGTTATTTCGGTAATACCGACAGCTGCCCGGTGCCTGGTGCCAAGACGTTTATCTAACAGCCGGCTCTCCGAAATTGGCAACAGGGAGCTGGCCGCGGCTATCCTTTCACCCTGAAAAATGACCGCGCCGTCATGCAACGGCGAATGTGGATTAAAGATTGAGAGTATCAGTTCTGTCGACACGGCCGAATCAAGCCGCACTCCTGACTCCAAATATTCATTTAACCCGGTGACCCGTTCTAAAATGATCAAGGCGCCGATTTTTTCTTCTGACATCTGTTCGACTGCTCGGACCAAATGTCGAATATATAACACCCCTTGAGGAGTGGCCGTCATGCCAATGGCGCTTAAAAATCGGCCGCGGCCAAAACGTTCCAACATACGGCGCAGCTCCGGCTGAAATAACACGATCAGCATAATGGCGATAATGGCGGCAAACCGGTCAAATAACCAATTAATAGTGTACAAGCCAAAAAACCGGCCGATCACATAAAGGAGAATAATCAACAAAAAGCCGCGGATCAATGACAACGCTTTGGTCCCTTGTAACCAGGCCAAAATGTAGTAAAAGATTATCGCGACGATCGCAATATCCAGTCCGTCGGTCCAGCGAAGATCAGAAAATGTCATTACGGATTAGGTCCTCGTAGCTTTCGCGTTTGACCAGCAATTTAGACCCGCCTTGATTGACCAGGACCATAGCTGGCCGGGGAACACGGTTATAATTTGAGGCCATTGAATAATTATAGGCCCCAGTACAAGAAACCATTAGGAGGTCCCCAACATTGAGTCGCGGCATTTTAACATCTCGAACCAACATATCCCCCGATTCGCAATACCGGCCGGCGACAGTCACAACCTCTGCAGGTTGGGCCAGGGCTTGCGTTGCTTGAAAAACTTCATATTGGGCCTCGTACAAAATCGGTCTGGGGTTATCGGCCATCCCGCCATCAACAATGGCATAGGTGCGAATTCCAGGGATTTTTTTTACCGCGCCAACTGTATAAAGGGTTACTCCTGCTTGCCCAACTATCGAGCGCCCAGGTTCCAGCGTTAACTTAGCGGTAGTTTTACCCTTGAGAATCGCGCCAATCTTCTGCGCAAAGTCGCTAATTTGCGGAGCAGATTGATCAGGCAGATATGATATGCCAATCCCTCCACCTAGGCCGATCACTTGAGTCCCGTGTTTCAAGGTCAAATCTAACAGCAGCTTTACTTCCTCAATAAACGGGGTGATATCCAGAATTTGTGAACCAATATGAGAGTGAAAGCCAACCAGTTTAAGCTGTTTCATTGCCTTAACCTGCAGGATAAAATCGTCCAGCATATCGAGCGGCACTCCAAATTTTGAATCGATTTTGCCGGTCTGGATAAAATCATGAGTATGGGCTTCGATCCCCGGATTGATTCTGATCATAATCTCTACCTGTTGGCCCAAACCAGCCGCCAGATTTTCAATATTCTGCAGTTCAGCCAGGTTATCAACCATAAAATAGCCGACCTTCGCCTTGATCCCCTCTTCTATTTCCTTAAGAGTTTTGTTATTCCCATGAAAGTAAATCTTTTTTGGGTCTGCCCCAGCCTTCAAGACTGTAAATAATTCTCCGCCGGAAGAGACATCAAACCCCAGGCCTTCATCAGAGGCAATTTTTGCCACCCCTAGGGTACAGAGGGCCTTACTGGCAAAAGCAATTTCGCTATTGGGATAAGCTTGATGAAAAGAGTCGACATAGGCACGGCATTGATTGCGCAATGTCACTTCGTCCAATACATAGAGAGGCGTCCCGTATTGTCGGGCCAAATCAGCTACATCAACGCCGCCGATTTCATAATGCCCATTGTTTCTTATTTTAGCTGAAGCTGGCAGGCTCATTTTTTCCCCTTAAGCAGTTTGTATTCCAGCGAATCGACCAGGGCCAAATATGAGGCTTCAACCACATTGGTCGACACCCCGACGGTCCCCCAACAGGTGTCATCATCACACGATTCAATAATTACTCTGACCCTGGCAGCCGTTCCCGCTTTGGAATCAAGGACACGCACTTTATAGTCCGTTAATTTAACCGCCTTGATCTGCGGGTATTGCTTTTCTAGAACCTTTCTTAGGGCGGCATCCAGGGCATTGATTGGCCCGTCGCCAACGGCCTTACTTTCATATTTTTTCTGGCCGACTTTTATCTTCATTTTTGCTTTGACCACAAAGTTTTCAGCGGTCTTTTGGATGATCTCGATTGAATACTTATCTAATTCAAAAAACGGTTTATACAGTCCCATGGTCCGTTTTAGCAACAATTCAAAGCTGGCCTCGCCCTCTTCAAACTGATAGCCTTCTAATTCCAGGCGCTTTAATTGGCCGATTAGGGCTTTTGTTTCTGGCGAACTTTTTTCCAGGTCAACGCCATAATCTTTGGCTTTATAGACCAAATTAGAGATACCAGAAAGTTCGGAAACAGTCACCCGGCGAACATTACCAACCATGACCGGATCGACGTGTTCATAGGTCCCGGGATGTTTCATAATCGCGGAAACATGTATGCCCCCTTTGTGGGCAAAGGCCGATCGCCCGACAAATGGCTGGTGAGCAGATTGCGGCAAATTGGCAATCTCGGCAACATGGCGCGATAGTTCGGTCAATTCCCGCAATTTATCTTGGGTGACACAGTCAATTTTCAGCTTGAGCTGGATTATCGGGATAATTGAACAGAGGTTGGCATTCCCGCAGCGTTCGCCATAACCATTGATTGTCCCCTGGACATGGGTACAACCGCATTTAACCGCCATGCCGGAAACTGACACCGCACATTCCGAATCGTTATGCGCATGAATACCCAGCGGCGGCTTAAATTTGCCGGCAATATCCTTCAGGACATCCTGGACCTGGAAAGCCAATGAGCCGCCATTCGTATCACACAGGCAAAGGACATCGGCCCCCGCCTCTTCAGCGACTTGCAAACAGCGCAGGGCATAAGCAGGATTGGCTCGATAACCGTCAAAAAAATGCTCGGCGTCAAAAACAACCTCTTTCCCGTGTTGTTTGGCATAGGCAATGGTCTCTCGTATCATAGCCAGATTTTCATCCAGCGAAATTTTTAAAGCATCGGTCACGTGAAAATCCCAGCTTTTGCCAAAAATAGACACAACCGGCGTCCCGGCAGCTAACAGAGTCAAAATATTTTTATCTTCGCTGACCGCAATTCCCGGACGTCGGGTTGATGAAAAGGCGACTAATTTAGCATTTTTCAACTGAACAGACCGCATCCTGTTGAAAAATTCAACATCCTTTGGGTTGCTCCCAGGCCACCCTCCTTCAATATAGTGGATACCGAAATCGTCAAGCAGCTTAACGATCTTGATTTTGTCTTCAACCGAGAAGGAAATCCCTTCGGTTTGGGCCCCATCTCGCAAGGTGGTATCAAATAATTTTAGTGACATAAATATTGACGATTATATCATATTTATTTAAGGAAAAGGACAGACAAAGGATTGACACAACCCTTGACGCTTTCTTTACGATATGTTAAACTAGCAACCATGTTTAAGCCGGAATATCGGATCACACCCTATTTGCTCAATTTAATCGATGAGGCAAGCTATTTGCGCTCTTGGATTGATCACACCCCTTTGCGAGTCTCTTGGCTGCCGGTATTGCAAAAAGAAGCCAGGGCGCAAATTGCCCATTCTTCAACTTACATAGAAGGCAATCCCTTAACCTTGCATCAGGTAAAAGCTATCGATCGGGGAGAAAAGATTGCTGCCTATAATCAGCATGAAAAAGAGGTCAGCAATTACCTGAAAGCCATGCGCTGGATCAGCAGCAATAAAGAAAAACCGATTAACGAAGAAAGCTTATTGCAGCTACACAAGATCATTACAGATGGCTTGATTGTTGAAACCAAACAAGGCCGTTACAAGGAAAAACAGAATTACGTAATGGATGAAAAGGGGATCAAATGCTACACCCCACCCTCTCCCAGGGAAACGCCCTCTTTGGTCCGGGAATTGCTTGATTGGCTGAATTCCCCCGAAACCCAGCAATTGCATACCGTTTTAACCAGCGCAATATTCCATCACCGTTTGGTGTCAATTCATCCATTTTCTGACGGCAACGGCCGGTTGGCCAGGGCCATCTGCACCTTTATTCTCTATAAGCGCGATTTTGACCTGCATAATATTTTCAGCCTGGACGCATACTTTGCCGATGACCTGCGGCGTTATTATCAAAAAATTATTCAAGCCCGTGAATTGGACGACAATTTAACCTACTGGATTGAATATGTGGCCGAAGGCGTTAAGCAAACACTTAAAGATACCCGCCAGCGCATCGAGGATTTGCAGGTGACAGCCAATTACCAGATCCAGCTCTCTCCCAGACAGGAGGAAGCCTTAAGGATTTTACGTGACACGCATTTTGTCCGGGCCTCAGAATTCCCAAAAACGCTCAAGGTTACCAGGGCCCGCTTGAACCAGATTTTGACCCCCTTAATCAAGGGCGGTTTGGTAAAAAAAGAAGGGGCCAGCCGCGCCACCATTTACAAGCTTCATATCCATTAAGCAGCCCTTAATTGATTTCGTGGCCATTCCCTGCTAGTATTTTTCCAGATGGAGCTTTTCAGCAACGATACCGACCTCACTACACTTAGCTACCAGGAAATTGAAAAACTGGCGCAAACCTGCACCAAATGTCAATTGGCTAAAGGCAGAACCAAGGTTGTTTTTGGCCACGGTCCCATCCCCTGCAACCTGATGCTGATCGGTGAAGCCCCGGGCGCCGAAGAAGATCTGCAGGGACTCCCGTTTATCGGCCGGGCTGGCCAATTACTGACCCAAATTTTGGCTTCCGTCGGGATCAAAAGACCCGACGACATTTATATTGCCAACACTGTTAAATGCCGACCACCTGACAATCGGGCTCCCCTGCCCAAAGAACAGGCAGCCTGCGCCCCATATTTACAGGCACAAATCCGCCTGGTTCAGCCCAAAATTATTCTTCTGGCCGGATCACCAGCTGTAAAAGCCATCCTTAAAAGTGACGAGCCAATTACCGGCTTAAGAGGAAAATGGTTAAAGCTGCCCGGGACAGATATTGCGGTCATGCCGCTTTTTCATCCTGCCTACCTGTTGCGTAACCCGTCAAAAGAAAAGGGAAAACCAAAGTGGTTGACCTGGCAGGACATTCAAGAAGTCAAAAATGCCCTTGATTATTATCGACAAGTAGACCAGGTAAAGACAGAACCATGAAGAGCGCTCCCTCACCGGTCTATTTTTCCTCTGACCTGAAGGCGGCGGCAGAACTCTGTCAGGCGGCCGGCTTGGGCAAAATCATTAATCAGGGGGATTTTGTCGCTCTCAAAATCCATTTTGGCGAGCGGGGAAACACTGGCTATATCAGGCCAGAACTGCTGAAAAGCACCATAGCCTGGATAAAACAATTAGGCGGCCGGCCGTTTTGGCTTGATGCTAATACGCTCTACAAGGGCAGCCGCAGCGATGCCCTGGCCCACCAGCAAACAGCTGCGGACCATGGATTTACGCCAGGGAAAACCGGCGCCCCGGTTTTGATTGCCGATGGATTAACTGGCAGAAATTCTCGCGACATAACTGTCGCTTATAAACATTTCAATAAAATCTCATTAGGGGCCTTAATTTTTGAAGCTGATTCGCTGCTGGCCATAACCCATTTCAAGGGACATGAAGTAACCGGTTTTGGTGGAGTTTTAAAGAATCTTGGGATGGGCCTGGGCAGCCGGGCGGGTAAACAGCAAATGCATGCCGATATCAGGCCGCAGGTTTCCAGCGATCGCTGTCAGGCCTGCGGTCGCTGCCTTAAATGGTGTCCGACCGCCGCCATCAGCTGGGACGACGGACATAAAGCCAGAATTGACCAGCCTAAATGTATTGGTTGCGCTGAATGCGTCGCGGCTTGCCGCTACCAGGCAATTTCTATCAGCTGGGCCGGCACCCCTGATTCAGTCCAGGAAAAGATGGTGGAATATGCCGCGGGAGCCATCTCGCTGCTGCCGCAAAAAATCGGCTATTTGACATTTCTCAACAATATTAATCCCGCCTGTGATTGCTTCCCAACAGACGGCCAGCCGATCGTGGCCGATATT
>MEUF01000082.1:1235-8671 GCA_001771615.1 candidate division WOR-1 bacterium RIFOXYB2_FULL_48_7 | reverse complement strand
TTGCCATTGACCAGGCCGCCATTGACCTGGTCAACCAAAAAGCTGGAAAAGATATTTTTCGGCAGCTTTATCCGGCCGCTGATTGGTCGGTTCAGCTTGATTATGCCGCAGCACTTGGACTAGGTAGTCGACGCTATGAACTTGTGATAAAATAAAAACATGGACTTCATCACTGAAACCTGCAATAAAGCCAAAAAACTCAACAAAACCATTGTTCTGCCGGAGACCGAAGATGCCCGGGTGCTTAAAGCCGCTGAATTAATCACCAAAAGCCGACTGGCAAAAATTATTTTAATCGGGCAGGAAGAGCAGATAAAAAATGTCGCCGGAGCTGGCGATGCCGATTTAAGCCTGGCGACTATTATTGACCCTTACAAACACCCTAAACTTGATAAATATATCCAACTGCTCAAAGAGCGGCGGGCAGCCAAAGGGATGACAATCGAAAAAGCCCGACAGTTACTGACCAAAGAATATCCCTACCTGGCCGCAATGCTGGTCGCCCAAGGCGAAGCTGACGGAATGGTTTCTGGGGCAACCCACTTTACCGCCGATACACTTAGGGCGGTTATTGACTGTATCGGTAAATCCCCTGACCAATCGATTATCTCCAGTTTTTTTGCCATGGTGCTCCAAGATAAACAGTTTGGGGATGATGGGGTTATTTTTTATGCCGATTGCGGCGTGGTCCCCAATCCCTCTGCAGAACAATTGGCCGATATCGCGATACAAACCGCCCAAAGCTATAAAGGCCTGACTGGCAATGAAGCCCGGGTGGCCATGCTCTCTTTCTCAACAAAAACTTCGGCAGTCCATCCCGATGTTGATAAGGTAATCACCGCGACCAAACTGGTCAAGGAAAAACAACCTGGTTTGCTGGTTGATGGCGAATTGCAATTTGATGCGGCGATTATTCCCAGTATTGCCTCTCGCAAGGCCCCGGGCAGCCAGGTGGCCGGCCGGGCCAACGTCCTGATTTTTCCTGACCTGGATGCCGGCAATATCGGTTATAAGATCACGGAAAGGCTGGCTCACGCTCAGGCTTTTGGCCCATTATTACAAGGAGCAGGCAAAGCAGTAAACGACCTCTCACGCGGCTGCAGCGTTGAAGATATAGTAAATATTACGGCAATAACAGCGGTCCAAAGCGCTTAATTACTTTTTATACCACGCGGCCTGAAACTCTTGATAGTCGGCCTGTTTATGCTTTATTTCCTGCCACCATTGAGGATTATTTTTATACCAGTTAATTGTCTCGACAAGCCCTTTTTCGAAATCAAAACGGGGCTGCCAGGCCAAGCGCCTAATTTTTGAACAATCAACAGAATAGCGGCGATCGTGGCCGGGCCGGTCCTTAACCCGTTCGATGGACTCTGCTCCCTTACCCAATTGCTGGAGAATGAAATTTGTCAGCCAGACATTTTCTTTTTCGTTGCCGCCGCCAATATTGTAAACCTCTCCCAACTGGCCTTGATGCAGCGCCACATCAATTCCGGAGCAATGGTCCATGACATGCAACCAATCCCGGACATTTTTCCCGTCACCATAAAGCGGGACCTTTTTCCCTTCCAACAAGTTGGTAATGAACAGCGGGATAACTTTTTCAGGATACTGGTATGGGCCATAGTTGTTTGATGCCCTGGTAATTAGCACCGGCAAATTAAAAGTCTTGAAGTATGCCCTAACAACCAGGTCTCCCCCCGCCTTGGAAGCGGCATAAGGTGAATTTGGTTGCAAAGGTGATTCCTCGTTGAATGAGCCGCTGTTGATGCTGCCATAGACTTCATCGGTGGAAATATGCAGATATCTTTTAACCTGATACTTTTTTACTGCCTCTAATAATGTGTATGTCCCATAAACATCGGTCTGCACAAACGAGCCGGCAGCCATGATTGACCTGTCAACATGGGTTTCCGCCGCGAAATTAACAATCATGCCGGCCGAGCCTAGCTGCTGAACAGCCTTTTCAACCGCCGCCTGGTCACAAATGTCCCCCTGAATAAAGCTGTAACGCGGGTCAGACTGGATGTCGTTTAAATTGGCCAAATTTCCTGCGTAGGTTAATTTATCAAAATTGATAACTGAACAATCCGGATATTTGTCTAGCAGATAGTGGATAAAGTTGCTGCCGATAAAGCCGGCTCCGCCAGTAACTAGATATTTCACAGCTTAACCCTGCCTTCCACCAGCAGAGTGGCTTTTTCCAGGGAATTAAAGGTCCCGGCATCGCTCCACCAGCCGCTTAGCACATCATAGGACAAAGCCCCTTGGCGGGCATAAGCATTATTGACGTCAGTAATTTCCAATTCCCCCCGGCCAGACGGTTTCAGGTTATTGATAATATCAAAAACCTGTTGGTCATAAAAATATATACCGGTCACGGCATAATTGCTTTTTGGTTTTTTGGGCTTTTCTTCGATCCCAACGACCTTCCCCTTCTTTAATTCCACTACGCCAAAACGATCAGGGTCGGCAACCTCTTTGATCAAGATCTTGGCCCCTTCCTTTTGTGTTTGATAGCCTTTGACAAAAGGGATCAATTTATCTTGAAAAATATTATCCCCCAGGATCACGACCATCCTCTCCTGGCCGACAAAGTTTCTGGCCAGATTGAGCGCCTCGGCAATCCCGCCGGCCTTATCCTGGACTTTATAAGTGAATGAGCAATTAAAATCCTTGCCGCTGCCAAGCAGGTTGACTATGTCCCCCATGTGGTCAACCCCGGTCACTATCAGAATTTCTTCAATTCCAGCCTCGACCAGTTTTTCGATCGGATGGTAAATCATCGGTTTACGGCCAACCGGCAAAAGATGTTTATTGGTAACTTTAGTCAGAGGGAAAAGGCGCGAACCCGTACCACCGGCTAAAATTATCCCTTTGATCTTTTTTTTCATATTATCCCTTCTTTAGTAAAAGTTTTTTCTGGATGGCGATCAGTTGCTTGATCCCCTGACCGGCCAATTCCAACAATTGATTAAGGGTTTTGGGAGAAAAAGGTTCTCCCTCGGCTGTCCCCTGGATTTCCACCAGCCGGCCTGATTCGGTCATCACTACATTCATGTCCACCTCAGCCCGAAAATCTTCGCTATAGGGCAGATCAAGCAAGGGCTGGCCATCAACAATGCCAACGCTGGTCGCAGCCAGAAATTCCTTAATTGGATCGTCAGATAATTTGCGCTCTTTTTTTAAATAAGCAATTGCGTCATACAGGGCAACAAAGCTGCCGGTGATAGCCGCGGTCCGGGTTCCCCCGTCTGCTTGTATAACATCGGCATCAATTAAAATAGTTCTCTCCCCCAGCTTAACCGGATCAACAACCGACCGCAGGGCCCGGCCGATTAACCGCTGGATTTCCTGGCTCCGCCCTTTTGGTTTGCCGGTTTCCCGGTAGGAACGCTCTGATGTTGCGCCAGGAATCATAGCATATTCAGCCGTTACCCACCCCTGGCCTGTCCCCCGTTTATGCTCCGGAACTTTCTCCTGGATACAGGCCGTACAAATCACTTTAGTATTGCCCATTTCGATCAGGACAGAACCGGCAGGATACTTCAAATAATGCCGGGTAATCTTGACGGGACGCAATTGTTGGGGTGAACGGCCATCAACTCGTTTCATCTTAGCTGCCCGTTGTCTTGGTCAAGCGGTCACGCCCGGCTTTGACTGTGCGCAAGACTCTGGTGGTGGTGGCTTCGATATTGGCTAACACTTCATCAGCATATTTATCGGCCCCGTCCCTTACTTCTTTGGCCATACGATAAGCCTCTTCAATTATTTCTACGGCCTTCCCTTCCGACCTGGAGCGGCCTTCCATCTCTGGCGCGGCGGCCGCCGGCGTAACCGGAGAGTCAGATATCTCGTTTTCGCCCCGGACAATCGCTTTTTTGGCGAAATCCGTCCCGCCCTGAATAACCAGGCGGATTTTATCGATAGTGGCCAGAACTTTTTCTTCATCAACCACAATTTTTTTTGTGAAAGGGATCTTTGTACTATCAAGAATAAACGACTCCAAAGTATCAAGTAAGCCTAAAATTTCCATATTATTTGACTCCTTTGCTGGTCAGATATTTGGCAACCGGTGCCGGAACCAGGGAAGTGATATCCCCCCCCAGCTTGGCAATTTGTTTTACTAAGCTCGAACTTAAATAAGAAAAATGATAATCGGTCATCAAAAAGATTGTTTCAACATCCGGTGCCATCCGCCGGTTGGTAATGGCCATTTGAAACTCATAATCAAAGTCTGAAACGGCCCGCAACCCTCTGACTACCCCACCAGCTTTTTGCTGCTCCACAAAATCAACCAACAGCCCGTCAAAACTGTCGATATAGACATTTTTCATGCGGCCGGTTGATTGTTTTAACATTTCCAGGCGGTCAGCCAGGGGGAATTGCGCTTGTTTTTCGGGGTTACGAATCACGGCCACCACAACTTCGTCAAATATTTTTGCCGCCCGCTCAATCACGTCCAAATGCCCGTTTGTGATCGGGTCAAAACTGCCCGGATAGACAACTTTTTTCATTCACTCACCTTATAAAAACTGAATACAGTCTCCCCATAACGATTCTCCCGATACTTCGACAGCCGGCCATATTGAGGAGCCAACTGCTGCTGCTTCCGATGTTCAGCAATCAGCAATCCGTTTTTAGCCAAGAGACTATTGCCTGCCAATTGCTCAAGCGACTTGGTCAAATACGGGCTGTCGTATGGGGCCCCGAGATAGATAATATCAAACTCTGCCCGTCGCCTGGCCAGCATTTCCACAGCTTTCAGGACATCTAGAGAATAAATTTCCGCCTGTCCGGCCAAACCGGTCAATTCCAGGTTTTGCCTGATCAAGTTGACAACCTGCCGGTTCGATTCAACAAAAAACGCGACGTCCGCCCCGCGGGATAGGGCCTCTATGCCCACGGCTCCCGTGCCGGCAAACAGATCAAGAAAATTAGCACCAACGTGCTTTTCGCCAAGGATATTAAATAACGCCGCCCGCGCCTTATCAGTTAAAGGGCGAACCCCCCAACCCACCTTTGGCGACTTCAAAATTCTCCCTTTGGCTTTCCCAGCGATTACGCGCACTTTCAGGATCCTTTTCTATCAGCAATTTTGCTTCTTCTCGTGCCTGAAGAAGCAATTTTTCGTCCTTAATTATATCAGCCACCCGAAACTTTGGCAAACCAGACTGGCGGATACCCAGAAAGTCGCCTGGCCCCCGAAGTTTAAGGTCAATTTCCGCAATGGCAAAGCCATCGGTTGTCTCTAGCATCGCCTTGACGCGGCTTTTGGCTTCTGCTGTTTTGGGATTGCCGGCCAGGAAACAATAAGATTCTTCTTCGCCGCGGCCGATCCTTCCCCGGAGCTGATGTAATTGCGACAAACCAAATCTTTCCACCTGCTCAATTAACATTAAGGTGGCATTGGGAACATCGATCCCAACTTCAATGACAGTTGTGCTGACCAGGACCTGGATCTGCCGGTTGGCAAAAGCCTTCATAATTTGGTCCTTTTCTTTCCCAGGCAATTTACCATGAATCAAACCAATCTTGAATTCAGGAAAAACAGTTGCCTGCAGCAGCTCCATTTCTGCCTTGGCCGCCTTCAGGTCCAATTCGGCGCTTTCTTCCACCAGCGGGCAGACAATATAAGCCTGTCGGCCGGCGGCCAATTTTTCTCGGATAAATTCATAAGACTGCCGTCGTTTATTTTTTGGCACAAAATGGGTTTTGACCGGTCGCCTGCCCGGCGGCAATTCATCAATAACCGACCGGTCTAACTCGCCATAGAGGGTCAGGGCCAGCGACCTGGGTATTGGCGTCGCTGTCATCACCAGGACATGCGGTTGTTCCCCTTTTTTGATCAAGCGGAGTCTTTGGTGGACCCCAAAGCGGTGTTGCTCATCAATCACAATAAAACCCAATTTTCTGAATACAACTTTCTCCTCTAGTAGGGCATGGGTCCCGACAATAATATCGGCAGTCTGCAACTCGGCCCTTTTCTGCTCCGAAGAAACTGTCGAGGTTAAGACATCGACCCGGCAGTTTAAACCGCCAAAGAGTTGACAGAGTTTTTCATAATGCTGCCAGGCCAAGATTTCTGTCGGAGCCAAAATGGCAGCTTGATAGCCGTTGCACACGGCCACAAAAGCTGCCGCGGCAGCCACAATTGTCTTGCCCGACCCAACATCTCCCTGCAACAAGCGATTCATAGATACTCCGCCGGTAAAATCACCGAAAATGTCGGCCACGGCCCTCTCTTGCGCGGCCGTAAGCTTAAAATGCAGTTGTTGATAGAATTTCCCCATGGCTGCCGGGTCAACAATAAAACGCAGCCCTGGCTGCCGGGCTCGTTGTTCCAGCCTATGCAACAAAAGCCCTAACTGGAAGGACAATAATTCGTCATAAGCCAAATAGTCTCTGGCCTTATCGGCAGCCACTAGATCCTTTGGCAGATGCATGCTCAGTAAAGCAGCTTGTTTTTTCTTGTCAGGCAAATATTTCAGGTAGCCATCCAAAGCGCTCTTCAAAACTGCCCGATATTTCTTGGGATACAATCCTTCAGCCAGATTATATTTAGGTACAATGGTCAAATTGTCGCCAGTATCAATCTCGAAATCCCGGACCTGCAACTGGATTTGCCCATCATAAGGCGAAACCTCAGCCTTGCCGGAAACAATCAACCTTGTCCCGACTTTTAAATAAGCCAGCAGATATGGTTGGTTAAACCAGACGGCCTGGACCCGCCCAGACTCATCGCCAATAAGGGCCTTGAGAATGGAGAAACGGTTCCTGGTGGTGGAAACCTCCGTTTTTAACACCTCACCCTTAATCAGGTTAAACTGGCCAGGCAGCAGTTGATTGATTTTTCTGGTTTGCCGGCGGTCTTCAAAATCACGGGGAAGGTTAAACAACAGGTCATAAACTGTTTCTAAGCCAAGCTTCTTATAGGTTTTGGCCAGCTTGGGCCCCACCCCTTTCAGAAACTGCAGTGGGGTTTGCAGCTTTTCGCTCTCCGGGCGAGCCTCTCCGGGCTTAGCAATAGCCATTTCTTGAAATTTTACCACAGAGATGATATAATTTTTTAGTCATGAGTAAACAATGCGTTGTCTGCGGAAAAAAACCGGTCATGGGGATGAGGGTCTCTCACTCGAATCGCCACACCAAAAGATTGTTCATGCCAAACCTGCAAAAAATAAACATTATACTGGCCGGAAAAAAATGCAAGGAATATGTCTGCACAAAGTGTATCAAAGCTGGCAAGATTATCAAAGTTTCTTCCCGCGCTCGAACCGCTGCGTAGCAATCTCATCAATAAATTTGGCCTCAAGTGAATCCATCAATTTTTTATACTCATCCAGTTTTTTTTCGCGGTGTTTTTCGATAATTTTCTTATCCTTCATCGAAGAAATAAGTTTAGCCCGCTGTTCTTCGAGCTTCTGACTGGCCTC
>MEUF01000082.1:0-1110 GCA_001771615.1 candidate division WOR-1 bacterium RIFOXYB2_FULL_48_7 | reverse complement strand
ATTTTCAAGACAGCCTCTAAATCATATTTAAACTTCTTCCCGGGCTTAGCCTTGGCCATAACTGCTCCTCTATTTAAAGATGTTGATCAGCCGGTTAACAGTGGTCATAAAATCAATTTTTTCAAAAGTGCCTTGTTTCAGGAATTCATTAACCTGGTCAATTTTTGACAGGGCATAATCAATTTTGGGATTGCTTCCCTTGACATAAGCCCCGATATTGATCAAATCCTCGGCCTCGGCATACCGGGCCAAGACCTCGCGGAGTTTTCCAGCCGCAGCCTTTTGCTCGTCCGCCACTAAATTGGTCATTAAGCGTGAAACACTATGCGGAACATCGATAGACGGGTAATGGTTGCGAGCAGCCAATTCACGGGACAGCATGATATGACCGTCAAGGATCGAACGGGCATGATCAGCAATTGGTTCATTAAAATCATCGCCCTCGACCAAGATAGTATAAAAAGCGGTAATACTGCCCAGCTCGGATGTCCCGGATCGCTCCATCAAACGGGGCATTAGGGCAAAAACTGAAGGCGTATAACCCTTGGTAGTTGGCGGCTCACCGGCAGCCAGACCGATTTCTCTCTGCGCCATGGCAAAACGGGTCACCGAGTCCATCATTAGAATAACCTGCTTACCGAGGTCCCGAAAGTATTCGGCAATTGCCGTGGCCACAAAAGCGGCCTTCAAGCGGATCAACGGCGGCTGGTCAGAAGTCGCTACCACGACCACCGATTTACGCAGTCCCTCTTCACCCAAGGATTCTTCGATGAAATCCCTGACCTCCCGGCCGCGCTCGCCAACCAGAGAAATAACGTTAATATCAGCGTCGGCATTTCGGGCAATCATCCCCATTAAGGTTGATTTGCCGACGCCGGAACCGGCAAAAATACCCATCCTCTGCCCCCGACCAATGGTCAACATCCCATCGATCGCCCGCACGCCAACTTTGAGGACCTCCGTAACCCGCGGTCGTTTGACCGGATCAGGCGGATCAGCATCAAGGGGCCGATCTTCTTCGCTCAATAGCGGGCCTTTACCATCTATCGGTTCACCCAATCCACCCAAGACCCTGCCCAAGATCTCCGGACCAACCCTGGCCATCAAAGG
>MEUF01000081.1:5291-7440 GCA_001771615.1 candidate division WOR-1 bacterium RIFOXYB2_FULL_48_7 | reverse complement strand
TGGATGTCGAGTTGCTGGACAACAAGACCAGCGTGACGTTCAATAACGTCCTGCTGTTCGCCGATGGCGGCAAAGTGGAGATCGGGACCCCTTATATTAAGGGGACCAAGGTTGCGGCCAAGGTCCTGGGGAACAATAAGGATGATAAAGTAACGACCTTTAAGTACCACAACAAGACCAATTACCACCGCACTATCGGCCACCGGCAGAATTACACCCGTATCCAGATCGAGGAGATCAAACATGGCGCATAAAAAAGGGGGCGGCACCTCCCGTAACGGCCGAGATTCCAACGCTCAACGCCTGGGAGTCAAGGTTTTTGGTGGCCAACAGATCAATGCCGGCGGGATCATTCTCCGCCAGCGCGGTACCCGCTATTATCCTGGCAAAAACGCCGGCCTCGGCTCAGATCACACAATTTTTGCCAAGGTCAGCGGAACGGTTGTTTTTGAAACCGGGAAAAAGATCAGCGTCCAGCCGGCTTAATGCCTCATGGGCAAAAAATCATATCAAACAATCGTCGTTAAAATCGGCTCCAGCACCCTGACCACTCCGCAGGGGGAGATTGATCACGCCAACCTGGAACGGATCGCCGCCGAAGCCGCCCAACTTGTCCAACAAGGCAAAAAAGTTATCCTGGTCACTTCTGGCGCTATTGCCACCGGCGCTAGCCAGCTAAAGCTGGGCCAGCCAACCACCATCCCTGAAAAGCAAGCCGCCGCCGCCGTCGGCCAATCGCGGCTGATGCGCCAATATGAAAAAGCTTTTGAAAAGCACAACCTGATCGTCGCCCAAATCCTGTTGACCCGCGATGTCATCACCACCCCGGCCCGGTCTGTCAACGCCAAACACTGTTTGCTGACCCTGTTGCGCGAAGGGGTTGTCCCGGTTGTCAACGAAAACGACACCGTCGCCATCGATGAAATCAAGATCGGCGACAATGACAACCTGGCCGCCTTGACCGCCAGGCTGGTCGGAGCTGATTTATTAATTCTCTTAACCGATGTTGACGGATTTTATATAAATGATATGCTAGTGCCACAGGTCGGCAAGATTGACGCTCGCGTCAAAAAAGCGGCCGGCCAAGCCGGGTCCAGACAGGGGACCGGCGGCATGGTGACCAAGTTACAAGCGGCCCGGATTTGTCGTCGGTCAAAGATTGATATGGCGATTGTTCATGGGAAAAAAGCTGGGCTGATAATTTCGGCCGCAGCCGGTCAACCGGTTGGCACATTTTTTGTCTAGGAGGTCTGTCCATGAAAAATAAAGTTTTGACGGCTCTCTTACTGACCCTGTTTGTCGCTTCAACTGGCTGGTGCAGCTGGACCACAAGAGAATCAACCACTACCCAAGATCTTAATGCTGTCGCCCTGGCCACCCAGGCACTGGGACTGGCTGTCGGTAATTCCGGGACAGTTATCAAAACCCTCAACGGCGGGCAAACCTGGGAAAGCAAAGCTTCCGGGGTAACAGTTGCCCTTTACGACGTTATGTTGCCGTCGGCCACAGAAGGTTATCTGGCCGGAGCCAGCGGGACCATTTTGAAAACCGCCAACCTGGGAGACACTTTTAACGCCATCACCCTCCCCTCGGGAGTTAACACGGCAGCAATTAAAAAAGCCGCCTGGCATAACAACCTGCGCGGGTTTGCCGCTTCAAACGGGGCAGCCAGCAATGGGGCAATTATCACCGGGGAAGCTGTCAGCGGGGATGTTGCCGCCTGGAATGTAACCACGATTGCCAATTTCGATGTCGCCGGCGTGGCCTTTGCGACAACCGAGAGCGGCGGAGCCGACACTTATGTCTGGGGACGGTACTTTGCCGGGGCCGATTCCGGTAAGTATGCCATTTTGAAAAACGGGACAGCTGTCCAAACCTTTACCGGCAATGCCATCCGCGATATTTTCTTTTCCAGCGCGGCGATCGGTTATGCCGTCGGTGAAAATGGTTTTCTCTATAAGACCACCGACAACGGGGAAAGCTGGTTTGATGCCAGCTCCGGCACGACCAACAACCTTAATTCTTTACTCTTTATTACCGATAATTTCGGCTGGGCAGTCGGCGATGTCGGCAATATCTGCCTGACTACTTCCGGCGGTGTCCGCTGGACAAATTGCAGTGACACTTCGATTTCGACCGACCTAAACGA
>MEUF01000081.1:0-5259 GCA_001771615.1 candidate division WOR-1 bacterium RIFOXYB2_FULL_48_7 | reverse complement strand
CCATCGCCAGCACATCTGATGCCAGCGGGGTCGGGCTGATTGTCGGCGATGGCGGGAAAGTTTATAAGCTGTCCTCCCCTTCGATCGAAGCGGTCTCTCCAACCACTAAACCGCAAGGGGGGATCGGCACCATGGAAATTACCGGCAGTGGTTTTATGGCCGGAGCCACGGTGGCTTTTCTCCTGCCAGGGACCTCCGATTCTGACCCTGGACTAATTGCCGCCGCCATCCGGCAGTCAAAGATTCTGGCCACCGCTGTTTCGGTTGAGTCCAGCACCAGGCTTGTCCTCAACTATATCTCTTCAACCGATGCAACACTTGGCGCCAGGGATGTGCGGGTAGTCAATATTGATGCTTCCAGCGCCCGGCGCAACAGTGCCTTTACATTAGTCGCCAGGACAGCCAACCCGGCCATAGCCAACGCCTGGGTCGACAACAACAAATATGTGGCCGCCCTGGCCCCTTTTGGCATCTCCACCAAACCTTTGATTACTTTTGAAGCTACCTCAACCGCGGGCATGACGCCGGCCACGGCAAATGCCAAAGTTATTGCCATCAGCGGTGAAAGCTACTCAATCTTTAATATCCCGGCCGCCAGCATTACCGCAACCAGCGCCAATACAGTATCTGTTTCTTATAAGCTATCGGGGACGTTAGCCAGCGGGACGGCTATGTCATTAAAACTTTATGTCGAAGATAGCGCCGGAAATCCGGCCCAAAGCGATTTATCCGTCGAAACCTCCGGCCTTACCAACCCGACCTCAGAAAGCGGCGCCAAAGCCGGTTTACCTGGGGTAATTATTGGGAATGAAACCAAAACCGATCTAAGCCAAAGCAACTATGTCTCTTCCCTGCATATGCCGGCCGGGACCGAAGTCGTCAATCCCAAGTTTATCTTGATCGATGCCGCTGGCAAAAGAATTTGGGAAAAAACCATTCCTGGCACCTATTACACAAAAGTTAACTTTACTATCGCTAAAAATGAAGTTGACCCCAAGCTGTTGGGATATGGCATCTATATTATCCAGGCTTGGGATACCAGGACCGGCAAGCTGATCGCTCAAAATCGTTTCGTTAACTGGAAAAACTAGTTATCGATGAAATATTTGTGCCATTTGTTTCGATAAGAATAATATGAGACATAAGGGTCTAATTGCGTTATTGCTGCTCATCGTCTGGGGCCTACCGGCCCTGGCTTATGTTGCCCAGGACCCGACACGCTACATTCCCAACGCCCGCGTCCTTGGTTTGGGCCGTTCATTTGTCGGTCTGGCAGATGATGTCGGAGCCATCTATACTAACCCGGCCGGTTTAGTCGAGGCCCAGGGCTGGCAGATATCTTCCATGTCCGGTAAGTTCCTTGATGAATATTCCTACCTCTCCTTTGCCGGCTTATATCCCACTAATTACGGGGTACTTGGCGTGGCTTATGCCGGGACCTCCATCGCCGGCGCTTTTGCCACTACCATCGAAGCCGGATCAGACCCAGCCGACCCAATTTACACCATTGACCCCTCTCAGCCGTTAATGGGGAATTACAACAACGCCATGGTCCTTTCATACGCCAACCGGGTGGAACAACTTGGTTTCCTTAACAAGCTTCCCTACGCCAATCGGATGGGCCTCGGTATCAGCTTAAAGCTGTTCCGGGCCGCCCTTTATGGCGATGGGATTGTCGGCGGGGATGCCTCCGGTACAGAAATTGACCTTGGCTTGAAGGTCGCGCCGCAAAAATGGCTCCGACTCGGACTTTCAGCCCAAAACATTTTGCCCACCAGTATGGGGGGTAAATTACGCTATGCATCCGGCCACGAAGAATCATATCCAGCCTCCATTACAGTTGGGTCGGCTTTTTCTCTGTTAGGCAAAGAAAACGCCATTTGGCGATTAGGTGAAAACCAGCTGAAATTTTTGTTCGACGTTAACTATCAGCTGACTTTGACCAACTATCCGATGGTCTATCACGCGGGTCTGGAATATAAACCCCTGGAAATGTTGACCCTGCGCACCGGGCTTGACCAGGATGCCGCCGGCGACGGGGCCGGGAACCTGACAACAGTGACTGACATTGCTTATGGCGTCGGCTTCAATCTGGGTGGCTTCAATTTTGATTATGCCTACCATACCTTTGCCGGGGCGCCAAATATTGACAACCACTATTTCTCCCTGGCCTATGAGTTTATCCCTCCTGCCCCACTGGCTATTCCCAAAGAGGGAATTATTATCGACAGCCAATCCGATAAGGTGGTTACCTTTGAGGCGGCCATCAATATCGTCGGAAAAGTCATTGACCCGCGCGCCCGCAAGCTCTATATCAATGGCCAACCGGTCAAATTTAACCTGCAAGGCGAATTCGCCACCCAGGTCCCGCTGCGTGTCGGGAAAAACTTGTTGCTGCTGGAAGGCAAAGATAATAAAGATGTCACAGTCACAACCAAAAAACTCAGGGTCCTGCGCTTAGTAACCTTCCCTGATGTCCCACTTGATTATTGGACCGCCAGAGGGGTGTCACTTCTCTCCATGGCTAATATAATCAGCGGTTATCCCGACGGCACCTTCAAACCTGAAGGACGGATTACCCGAGCCGAGATGTGTGCTTTACTGATGAAAACGTTGCCGCAGACAGCCGAAGTGCAATACACTCGCCGCAAATTCCGTGATGTGCCAACCAACCACTGGGCCTCAAAATACATTATGCAAGCCAGCTCCCTGGGCGTTGTCCTGGGCTATCCGGGCAATTACTTTAAACCAAATGGCAAGATCTCCCGGGCCGAGGGGCTGGCGATGATTTGCCGTCTGGCCCATATTCCTGAAGAGCCCTTTACTGTCGAATTCCCCGACATGTATCCTGACCATTGGGCCTCGGGTTGGGTGGCTGGAGCATATAAAAATGGCCTGCTTGATTACCTGAAAGGACGCTTCTTTGAACCAAAACGGCTCCTCAATCGGGCCGAAACTGTCGAGATGCTCTACAAAACCCAATATACCCAAGACATTCTGGGCAAAGATCTCCTGAACTGGGACAGCTATTGATCCTCTCCGTTATCATTCCTGCCTATAACGAAGCTAAGCGCCTCCCCTCTACCCTGGCTTCTGTCATTGGATATTTGCAAGCCACCCGACAAGAACATGAAATTATTGTAGTAGACGACGGGAGCCGTGATACCACAGCAGCAGTTGCCCGGTCCTTCCCCGGAGTCAAAGTCATCACTTACCAACCTAATAGAGGCAAAGGCTTTGCCGTTAAACAAGGGATGTTGGCCGCCACCGGCGATCTGCGCCTCTTTATGGACGCCGATAATTCAACCAGGTTGGATGAAATAGCCGGCTTTCTCCCCTTCGTCCAGGCGGCCGATATAATAATCGGTTCACGCGCCATCAAAGGAGCAAAAATCGCCCACCACCAGCCGTTTTATCGGGAATGGTTGGGGCGCGGCTACAACTGGCTTGTGCAGCGGCTCTTTTTACCCGGCATCCAAGACACGCAATGCGGATTTAAGCTGTTTTCACGTCGGGCAGCGGAGCAGGTTTTTTCCCAACAAAAATTGGAAGATTTTTCTTTTGATTTGGAAATTCTTCTATGTGCCAAACAACTCGGTTACAAAATCAAGGAGCTCCCCATTGCCTGGGCCAATTCCCCCAGCACCAAACTAAATCCCCTGACAGATACGCTGGCCATGTTTGCAGCACTTGTGAAGCTCAAGTTTTCAATCTAATGCCCTTTTTGCCTCCACGGGCCCTCACGGGCCTTTGATCGTCTTTTCCCAATGCCAAGAAATCAGTTGACTATAGTATCGATTGTACTATCATTATGTAGGGAGAAGTGCGGGAGGGGGACCGAGGAGGCGGGGAAATGGATATTAATATGAGCAATTTGGAAAAAATAGAGAAGCTAATAATTGATGGGAACAAAGAAGTTGTTGCTAAACTTGAAAAGAAAATCGAGCAAGTCAAAATTGAGATCAATTCTGATATTGAGCAAACTAAGATTGAGTTAAGGGATGAAACAAAGTTGGGATTTAGCAGATTAGATAATAAACTCGAAACTTACTTCAAGATGCTTGATTATGACGTCAAGGAGATCGGCCAAAAGCTTGATTTACATATCAAACTGCCGGCTCATGCTTGATAAATTTTGAGGTTTGAAGTTTGAGGTTTGGATTTTTCACAGGGGGGTTTTTAAATATGAAAAAAATAATAATCGGGTTGTTAATGGTTGGTTTGGTTGGGGGGCTTGTTTCAGTTGCACAGGCGGACATTCCTCGAAAGATTAATATTCAAGGAAAACTATCCGGCGATAATATCCCGGCCAACGGAACCACAACAATTAACGATCTGACAATCCGCCTTGTCCAACCTGGCGCTGGGGTTCTTCATGAGCAAACAGTGCCTATTACTGTTACTAATGGTTTATTTAATGTTGAATTTGGAGATATTCCTATTTCTGTCGCTTTTAATACCCCTCTCAGTATCCAATTCATCCGGGGAACAACATTGATTGGCACACAGTCTCTACTAACAGTCCCCTACGCCTTTCAGGCGGCCCGTGCTTCCGTCGCTGAAAGTTTGACATATAGCGCAGAAAATGAATTTGTGAAAAAAAGCGGCGACACAATGAATGGCACCTTAAATATCAATATTAAGAATGCAAGTATTATTTATGGTATAAATGCTTATGGCGATATGGGCGGAAATTTTACCGCTAATAAATATCAAGGGTTAAAGGCCAAGGGGGGGTCAGTTTCGGGCACCAATTATCAAGGAATCGTCGGTGAAACCAGTGATGTCCCTATTGGGATTGTCCTTAACCCAAGAGGTGTTGGCGTCCAGGGTCGAAGCGTTGATGGAATTGGCATCGAAGGATTAAGTGAAAAATATTTTTCAGGTCACTTTGAAGGTGGTTTAGGAGTTAAAATCGAAGGCACATTGGAAGTTACCAAAATCCTCAAAGCCAATGGTGGAATCAAAACAAATGTTATCTCCGCCGAAACAACCTTATCTACCGCCTGGCCTGGCTTTTTTCGAGGTGGTAAGGGTGTAAAAGTTGTTGGGCCAATCGAAGCAAACAATCTGAAGCTTGTCCCTTCAAGCGCCCCAACCGCTTCTGAAGGGCTGGTATATTACGACACTACGGCAAAAATAATCAAATATTACGATGGAACAAAGTGGGTTGAAGTTGTCCCGGCCTATTCAACCAAACCGGTTAAATCAACCAGCTGGATAAATGGGACCAATACCTCTGCCGCCAGCATTACTGGC
>MEUF01000080.1:155-5368 GCA_001771615.1 candidate division WOR-1 bacterium RIFOXYB2_FULL_48_7 | reverse complement strand
GTTGCTTAAATTGAGCGTGTTAACATCTCCCATAACTATATAGACATTTTTTCCCAGAGTTACATTCAGGTCCAGGCCCAAGGGGAGTAATTGGCCGCCATTCCCCCCGCCAGAGCCAAGATTGATAACCGCATCCTCGACAAGAATCTCCCCCGTTAACTTCGGGGCTTTGGAATAATCGAGAGACAATGGGCCAACGAGAGAGAGCTGGTTAAAAGTTAGGAGTCCGGTATAAAGTCGCGGCATAGCCAGGTAGTAACGCTGTGGAGTGAAGGCCAGGTTTAAGCCTAAACTGGGGGAGGGGGCGAGGGCGTTGCTGAGGTCAATTTCTCCGGCCAGGCCAACAAAATTGGGAATTTGTCTGGTGGTGGTCCCCTGCCAATAACCGGTCAAACGCCTGACGACCAGTCGATTGCGGTTGATAGTGGCTGATCCTTGCAGGTTAGTCAGCGAAGAATCCAAATTTCTTAGGCTGATGCTGGCGTTATTGAGAAATAGTTTGCCGTTGATTTCTGGTTGGGCCAGACTGCCGCTGATCGTCCCCCGGATCAGGGAATCACCTTGTTGCCAGCTGTATTCGTCATTGAGTAAATTGGCTAGCGCAATGGCGTTGCCTTCAAAGCTAATTGACCCCTCTATTTGATCGTTTTGTTTTAATACAAAGCTGGCTTGTGAAAGATGTTTGCCCTCTTGAAGCCACAAGCTGGGCAAGGCAATTTGTTCCTCATCCTTGAAAAACTTTACATAGACTTTATCAAATTTTGCATCACAAATAGTGACCTCGTTCCCCTGGGCCTCGGCAGAAATCAGCGGATCGGCCAATTTACCGCTAATCTTCAGGCGGCCGTTGATGCCGCCGGCAAACCGATCGGCCGGGAAAAAAGTGTTTAGGGCCGAGAGTGGGAAGTTATTTGTTTCCAACGAGAGGGTTAAGTCGTCTGGAAAGGTGATTTGCCCGGTCAGATTAGCCACGCCATCTTCCTTGTTGAGGGAGGCACTGGTTATTTGTAAAGTAGTTCCCTGAAAAGCGCCTTTTAGTGAGAGATTTTTAAATGTAAAATTTCGCCAGGCTCCGTTGCCCACCTGAGCAGAATAGTTGATCAGCGGCGCGCTAATCGGGCCGCTAAGCTGGATGGTGGCAGCAAGTTCTCCGGCTAAACTTTCAACGGGAGATTTGGCTAATCGTTTTTGTGCTGCCCTGGCGATCTTTTGCCAATCGCCCAAGATTGATGAGCCGATAGTGGCCGGCTGGAATAAGGGGAGTTGCTGGTTGGTGGCCAAAGAGAGATGAATTTTTGACAGGGTGGCCGCTGGCGTCTGGGCAGCTGTGCGGGCAGCGATTTCTCCTTGTATTTTTAGCCCGAGTATATAGGCTTTGGCCAGATTGGCTTTGGCTGTGTCAATTTTCAAGGCCAGGGTTGGGGCAGTGTTTAATTGAGAAATTTGTCCGCTAATATTGTATTGATTAACCCCGTCAAGCAGCGATAGCTGGTTGACAGTTTTTAAAGTATTGTTATTCAGCTGGCAGGCGCCGGATATCTGATCAAAAAATATTTCATTGTATCGCGGGTGATCAAGCCAAAAAGCAGCGGAAAAATTATTACTGGGAAACGGGCCACGTGATTTTAATGCCAAACCCATTGTTCCCCCGAGGGTTATTCTCTCTGCTTCCAGAAAAGGGTTTAACCTGGCCAGGTTGATGGTTCCCTGGAGCTCGCTGTCCTTGCCGACGGTCCGTAAGTAAATAGCTGAATCCGGCAATTTAATGTATCCGCTTTCTGCCACTAGCTGATGGTTTTGCCAAGAGACAATGGCTTCACCGCTGATTGTTGGCCAAGGGCCAAACTGGGCATGTTTAACGGCCAGCTTTGCCCTGGCATTCAGGTCGAGTAGTGGGGCGAGCGAATCAAGTTTTTGATTGGCCGGCAGCTGGCCGGTTATTTCAATTAGTAAATCAAGGTCGCCGACTGGTTGCCTGACCGGCGGTGGCAGGAAAACGTCGAAAATTGGCAGGTCCTCTAGACGGAGCTTATCCCCCTTGATTTGTAAATTAGTCGGCTGGCCAAAACCTGCCTGGCCAAAAATATGCAGCTGTGACTTGTTGTGCCTGACAAAGGTGTCAGAAAATCGGCTGATCCCGCCACCCAGGCTGATCTTGCCTTCGGCCCGGTCAAATAACTGTTCACCGAGTTGTCCGTTGACAAGAACCACCTCTCCCGAGGCCGTGAGGTTCCTTAGCGGGGCAGCAAAAAACTTCTGATCCAGACGCCAGCTGGTTGTGCCTCTAAATGAATTGACGGTAGCTGACATTTTTCCCAGCGGGCCCTGGCCCCGGAGGGTTAAGCCGGCAGCCGTGGTTTCCAGGTCAAAATATAGGTCCTGACTGATTGTCCCGCGGGCGAAAAAGCTGCCGGTCGTTGAAAAGGCGCTAAACCGCTCCAGCCACAACCGTTGGGGTGTCCAGCGAAAAGCGGCCGCAACGGCCTGCACCGGCTGACCAATAAGTTTGGCCTGGTCAAGTTCCAACTGGAGAGTGCCGGTGTCGGTTTTTACCTCGATTGTGCCTGACGCGAAGCCTTCGATTCCTGGGGCACCAGCGGCAACCCGACTAAGATTGATCCTTTGTAAATTGATCGAGCCCTCAATTTGGCTGCCTGTGAGATTTAACTCTCCGGCCAGGTTTCCGCCAAAAGTTCGGACGCCTGGGAGCCGCAGGTTGATTTTGTCGCCTAAAATCGAGATTAAGGCGGAGCCGCTAATCGGTTGGTTAAATAGTTCTGCCCGGAAATTATGCAGAATGATCCTGCCGTCATTTATATTGACTGTGCCGTAAGCCTGGCTCAATGATTGATTATAATAAGTTAGGTTGCCTTCTTTTAACTGCAGGCTGCCGGTAACCGAGAGCGGCCAACCAGGGGTTTTGGGAGAAGCTAATTTGATTACTACATCACCCTGGCCGGCCTGGAATTTTAGGCCGGGGACGGGGATGGCATAATTTCCCCAACGGGTCAGGCTGGCCCCCTGGCCGGTCAAGGTCAGGTCAAAGCTGCCTTTTTTTAAGTTAATTGCCCCAAAGCAGGCGGCACTTTCAGGGACATTGCCTGAAAGCGAAAACTTAATCCAATTTTTATTGCGTAAATCAATGGAGCCATTAACCAGCTCCCCCCGAGTAACGATTGTCGAGCCGGGGGTGATACCTTGAGCGTCGCTATAAGCCAATCGACAATTATTCAGGGTAATGATCCCCCTAAAAGGTGGTGGCGTGGTCGCCGGCTGGCCAGGTGAGGGGGCCAATAAATAGGAAAAATTCCATTGGCCAGATTGATTGCGTTTGAGGGTTAAATCGGCATTGACGATAACAATTTCCCGCAAAGCCGGGACAATATCCCCCTTTTTGGCCAGATATTTGAGCGGGTTAAACTTGAGAATGACTTTTTCTGCCCGTCCAAACCCAGGGAAATTGACCCCAGAGAGCTCAATCTGGCCAACGACAATGCCGGAGGCCTGTTCGATTGTAACTTTTTTTCTGATCAAATCAGAAAAATTGGTTTCGGCCTGGGCCTTGATTGAGTCATAGAGGGGGAGGGTAACGTCGGTAATCGAGATCGCCCCGGCGACCGAACAGAATAATAGTAATGTCAATGTAAATAATATTTTTTTCATTGTCGCCTCAAACGATCCCAAAAGTTAAAAAATCAAACCGATTAAAATTGCCCAGGATGGTGAAACCAGCAAATTAATTGCCAGCTCCTCCTTGATTTTAATTTTCTGGGCAATAAAGGCCGGCTCTTCGATCGATAATAACCGCCGAAAAACCTGCCAGCGGTATAATTGAAGGGAAAATTTAACTAAGATAATGGCCGGGATTAACAAAAGCCAGCTGCCGCCAATTATGACCAGCCAGGCAATAAGTCCCCGCTCGATGACCCCGTCCCAATCAAAATTGAAACCGGGCTTTTCCTCAAGGAGATAATTTTTAAGATAATGAATAAAAAACGATCCGCCCAGGGAGGCAACAGCAATCGTTCCCAGTGTCTGCCACATATGGAAAATATAGCGTAGCGTCTAATAAAAAGCAAGGCAACCGTTGCCGGTTGCCTGGCTTAAAAGAAGCAATAAAGCCCGCTTAAAAAGCGACGGTAATATCGGCGGCTGTTCTGGTCAGGCCGCTATTTTTTGAGTCAGCGACCGAAACAATCCCAACTTTTGTGACGCCAAGGTTGGCCCTGGCTCCCAGGGTGGTTAACCCAAGGCTGTTGCCGGTGGCGCTGCCTGCTTGGAGAACCACCGCACCCATCATTATGGGATATTCAACGCCGAGATGAGTATTGGTTCCATCATTTCTGGTAAATTCCAGGTCTGCCGCTATCCCCAGCCCCACACCGGGAATGGTGGCGTACGCGCCGATGGCAGTTGAGCCATCAACTGTGTATGTTTGTTCCGCCCCGGCAGTTTCTGGGCCAAGAGTCACTGTATTGGCCACCGCATCAAGAGTGGCAACCCGTGAATTTGGTTTGATGTTATAGCCCGTTGCGATATCGCGCATTACGGCGCCAACAGCTATTTTACTGACCATTGGTATATTGACGGTGGTCAGGACCCCCAGATCGTAACCCATGCCTGTGCCCGAGCCATAGGTTTGTGTCCCAACTGCCGTGGTTGCCGAGGCCATAGTAGTCGTGATGTTCCCGGAAGCGGCGTGCAATAACTTGACGTTTAAACCGACGTCAAGGGCGGCCGGCAAATAAGAAAGAGAGTAAGTCTGCCCCAAGGTTAGCACGGTGGCGTTGACTCCACTACCGACAAAAGTTCCGGCTAGGGTATTGGCCGGTTTATTGACATTGGCCAAGAGGTTAGGGATTAAACTAAGCCCCACCTTTCGGATATTGAGACCTATCAGCCCGTTGGCGCTCCCGTTGAAAGAGAGATTATTTGCGTAATTGTCGAGCAAAAATTGGGCTGGATCGTTGAATTTTCCCAAAGCAGTTGTCAGCTTATTAAGATCGGTGTAGGCGGCCCCATAGGCAACCATGAATTCTCCGGCCATAACGCTGCTTTGCATCAATCCGGCGGGATTGTAATAAGCGGCGGAGATATCATCGGCAACGGCGACACCAGCCCCGCCCATGCCGGCTGACCGGCCGATCAATTGCTGAGCCGAAGCAAGAGTGGCGGATAAACCCAGAATCAAGAGACAAATTAGCGCTTTTTTC
>MEUF01000080.1:0-147 GCA_001771615.1 candidate division WOR-1 bacterium RIFOXYB2_FULL_48_7 | reverse complement strand
CCCTCCCGTTTTAGGTTCCTGGATTTTATCACGGTCAGTTGAATTGTCAAGCCGACATATGGTATAATTATTTACAGTAATTATGCCCAAAAAGTCAAGGCGAAAACGCGGCCTGCTGGTAGTGATTTCCGGCCCATCAGGTGTGGG
>MEUF01000079.1 GCA_001771615.1 candidate division WOR-1 bacterium RIFOXYB2_FULL_48_7 | reverse complement strand
ATCGGATTGATGGGCAACCCAGATCAGAGATCGAGATGGCGGTAATAGTCATGGCTTTTCCCCCGGAGGCGGGTGCTGTTTTAGTCGCGGCTTTAGGGGCAGCAGCAAAAGCGGCCGGCCCAAACATTACAACAACTAATAGTAAGGCGAGTTTCTTCATTTTTTCACCTCCTTCTTATTTTCCCTTAAAGAGATTGTACAGAAAATCCGCAGCCATGTCCTTGCAGCCTAGCCCAAAGGCAATAGCCGCTGCCAAGCCGAACGCCCCGATGATAACATCTAACTTGCCAGCAATCAATTCAGTTTTGATGCCGAACTCGGCCAAAACGGTCAACAACGTAAAAATCACCACTATATAATAAATAAAGCGGCCGGAAGATTTAGCCCCCTCGATCCCAAAATTAACCGCCAGAAAACGGACAATATGTGACAATAGCGCAGCAAAAAACAGGCCGGTACCTAAAATTATAGCGGCCAGAAAGACTAAGCTGACAAAATTAAATATTGTCACCAGGGCAGCATCAACAGCCAGCCCATATATTTTTGCCACACCAACCACGGCCACAAAAATCAGCACCCAATAAAATATATCGCCGATCAATTCACTGGGGGTCCGTTTAATGTCAGCTTTTTCCAGGAAGCCGGTAAAACCAACCTGCTTTAAGGCACTGTCAACCTGCGCCAGCTTGAGAGCAGAAGTTATCAACCAGCCAACCACCCGGGCGGCCAGATAACCGACAGAAATTATTACCAGTGCGGAAATCAGATTTAACAAGAGAGGATAAATATTCAACCAGGCGTCCGCCAATGAACCATAGAGGGTCATAACAATTCTCCTTTTATTATTTAATTATTGCCAACAACAAAGAAATACCCAAAAATATTATCGCCAACCCCCAGGTCAGGCGGTCAAGACCCTCTTCCATACCTTTTGGCGTGCCAAAAATTTTGGCCGAACCGCCAATCCCTCCCAGGCCTTCGCCCTTAGCCGTGTGCAATAGCACCGCAATAATCAACAGCAAGGCAGAGAAAAATTGAATAGTAATCAAAAATATTTTCATATAACTCCTTCTAAATCGAGATATGGAGCCGAGCGGGATCGAACCGCTGACCTCCTCGTTGCGAACGAGGCGTTCTCCCAGCTGAACTACGGCCCCCCAATTTATTTATCTTGTAAACAGGCGATACCTGGGAGAACCTTGCCTTCAACAAATTCCAAAGATGCTCCGCCGCCGGTGGAGATATGGGTCAGTTTGTCTGCCAGGCCGGCCTTTTCAATTGCCGCCACCGAATCCCCACCACCGATAACTGATATGGCCCCATTAGCCGTGGCTTCAGCAATCATTTTGGCAATAGCAAAAGTCCCTTTAGAGAATTTATCAAATTCAAAAACCCCCATTGGCCCATTCCAGAAAATTGTTTTAGCCTTCTTGATCGCATGGCTGAACTTGGTAATTGTTTCCGGCCCAATATCCATTCCCTGCCAATCGGCAGGAATCCCGGCCCTGGTAACAAGCTGTGAATTGGCATTAGCATCAAATTTATCAGCGACAATGTGATCGATCGGCAGCATTAAAGGCGTTCCGCAATCAATGGCCTTCTTTAAAATATCTTTGGCTAGGTCAATCTTATCGACCTCCACCAAAGAATGTCCCACTTGTACCCCCCGGGCACGGAAAAATGTATACGCCATCCCGCCGCCAACGATTAATGTGTCGACTTTGGAGAGAAGGTTTTGAATTACTTCGATTTTACCGGAGATTTTTGCGCCGCCCAAAATGGCCACAAAAGGACGGGCCGGATTTTCCAGCAACTGGCCAAGGAACTTTATCTCTTTCTCCATCAGGAATCCGGCATAACCTTTCAGGTATTTGGTCACCCCTTCCGTTGAAGCGTGCGCCCGGTGGGCGGTGCCAAAGGCGTCATTGACATATAAGTCGGCTAAAGCAGCAAGTTTTTTGGCAAATTCCGGGACATTTTTTTCTTCTTCTTTATAGAAGCGCACATTTTCTAGGAGCAAAATATCACCGTTATTTAGCCCGGCAACCGCCTTGTCCACTTCGGGACCGATGCAGTCCTTAACATAACCGACTTCCCGGCCCATCAGTGCAGAGAGTTTTTCAGCTACCGGACCCAACCGGAATTTTTCTTCCGGGCCGGCCTTTGGGCGACCCAGGTGGGAAACCAGAATTACTTTTGCCCCTTGGTCAGCCAGGTACTTGATTGTCGGCATAGCAGCTTTGATGCGGGTATCGTCTGTTATATTCTGTTTATCATCTTGGGGAACGTTAAAGTCAACCCGGACCAAGACCTTTTTCCCCTTGAGATCCCTTATGTCCTCAATGGTCTGTTTCGCCATTTATTTCCAACCTATCCCTTGCTGGCAATCAATTTGACCAGGTCAACAACCCGGCATGAATAACCCCATTCGTTGTCGTACCAGGAAACAATCTTGAAAAAGCGTTTTTCACCTTTTAAATTGTTTTGCAGGGTAGCCAGCGAATCATAAATTGACGAACGGTTGTCATGAATAAAATCGGTTGAAACGACCTCCTCGTCAGCTACCCCCAGGATCCCATTCAGGTAGGTCTGGGAGGCTTTTTTAAGCAAGCCGTCGATTTCTTCGATGGAAGTGTCCTTGCTGGCACGGAAGGTCAGGTCAACAACAGAAACATCTGCGGTGGGCACCCGAAATGACATTCCGGTCAATTTTCCTTTGGTCACCGGGAGGACTTCTCCAACCGCTTTGGCGGCACCGGTGGTTGAGGGAATAATATTAATGGCGGCAGCACGTCCACCACGCCAATCCTTTTTGGACGGCCCGTCAACAGTTTTTTGCGTGGCAGTGTAGGCATGAATAGTGGTCATTAAACCAGTCTCAATCCCTATCCCTTCGTGAACCAGGACATGGACAACCGGGGCTAAACAGTTGGTTGTGCAGGAAGCATTGGAAATAATATGATGCGTGGTCGGGTCATATTCTTTGTCGTTGACCCCCATGACAATAGTTTTAACCTCGCCTTTGCCCGGAGCAGAAATAACCACCTTTTTTGCTCCAGCCGCCAGGTGGCCTTTGGCCTTTTCAGAATCTGTAAATAATCCGGTCGATTCAATCACGTATTCGACCCCTAAATCCTTCCAAGGCAACTGACTTGGTTCCTTGGTGGCCATAATACATTTAATTTTATTGCCATTGACAACCAGGACATCTTCACCTTCGGTAGCTAATGTCCCCTTAAAGCGCCCATGGACTGAATCATATTTCATCTGGTAAGCGAAGTATTTGGCATCTGTGCTGACATCAACGACCGCCACTACCTCGATTTCTTTGCCTAAAACCCCTTTTTCCACCATCGCACTCAAAACCTGCCGACCGATCCGTCCAAAACCATTAATACCGACTTTGACTTTTCCCGCCATGTAAAACTGCCTCCCTCTATAATTTAAGCTGATTCGTGGTTTGATTATAACATCGAACCAAACTAGGGTCAACGTGATATAATCGAGGCCATGGAAGAAAATATCTCCTGGAAAATTGTCTACCTAGCGACGACTTTTTCCCTTTTGGTCCTGGGGATCGCCTATTATCTGATCGCACCCCATGATAATACCTTTTTTAGTGAAGAAAAAATCAATAAAATTGCCCAATTCAGCCAAACCAGGATAGAAGGCCGCAAGGAAGGGAAGCGCTCCTGGGAGTTTCTCGCCAGCCAGGGTTGGACAGACAAACAGGAACAAATCACCTATCTAAAAAACGTGAAAAACGGCCTGGTCTTCAATCGCGATGAAAAATTGACGGTTAAACAATTGGTGGCCCCGCTGATAAAAATCCATCGAAAAGCTGATCTGATCGAGGCGCTGGGGAAACCACCGGGAAGCAAGGGAAAAAGCACTCTGACCGCCCTGGTCGATATGGGAAAAATGAGCCAGGAAAATGATCAAAAAGCCGACTGGGCCAGGCTGCAAGCCGATCGGATTGCCTTTTTTCCTAACGAAAAAAGAGCTGAATTTGCCGGCCAGGTTAAATTGTTCAAGAAGAAAAACACGATTTTGGCAAATCGGATTGACTTAGATAGTGACCACAAAATTGCCCGCTTGAGCGGCGAAGTCATAGTCGTCAGACAAAACGGGCTGGTTACGGCCGGCCAGGGAGAATATTTTGGCGACCAGGAGCAATTAAATATTACTGATAAAGTTGCGTTAAGTTTGCAGGAAAATAAAATCAAATCAATCATCAACTGCCACCAGGCAACAATATATAATGACACCCAAAAGGACATTTCATTCAATGGCCAGGTTATCGCCCAACAAGGAAAAAAACTGGCCCGCGGCAATACCGGCATATATTCAAGCCAGAAGAAAACCCTGTTACTGGAGGGGCAAACCGAAACCATCCTGGAAAAAGGGGCCGACATATTAAATAAACAGGCGGTCACCCATCTTGATAATCCAGATGTCAAGGAATTGCTGAAAAATAAAACTGTTGTGTTGGCAGATAAGATCACCTTTTCCACAAAAACCGGCGATGCCAAAGCTGTGGGCAATGTTTTTGTCACCCAAAAAGGCAAAGAAGCCAAAGCCACAACTGCAGATTATAACGACAACAATGAGACCCTGACCCTGACCGGCAATGTGTTCCTCAAGCGCGGCCAAGATTGGCTGGAATGCCGTGAGGTTATAATCTCGATCAACAAAGAGACCTTTGAAGCTTTGGGGGTTAACCAGTCCAAGTTATCTTTTTAGAAAATCAACTTATTGCGACGCATGGCAATATTTTGTAACAGCCCAATGGCCAGCAGGTTCATAAATAACGAAGTCCCGCCAAAGCTCATGAACGGCAAAGGAATTCCCACCACCGGCAAAATACCTATCGCCATGCCAATGTTGGCAAAAACATGGAAACATACCATGCTGACGATGCCCCCGGCCAACAAATAACCGAAATTGTCGCGGGCTTCTTCCGAAATCCTCAACCCCTGCCAAATCATGTTGGCAAAGAGAAAGATGACCATGGCCGCGCCCAGAAAACCAAATTCTTCGCCAACGGCCGAGAATATAAAATCTGAATGTTGTTCAGGAATAAATTGTAATTGTGTTTGGCTCCCCTGCAACCACCCCTTCCCGATCAATCCGCCGCTGCCAATGGCAATTTTGCTTTGCAGGGAATGATATCCCGCTCCAAAGGGATCGGCCTCCGGGTTAAGGAACACCAGGATCCTCTGCTGTTGATAGGCCTTGAGCATCCCCCACATGACCGGTAAAGCCACGCCAACAGCGATATTAAGGCCCAAAATCAACAACCAATCCCAAAATTTTGCCCGGGAAAGAAAAAGCCAGACAATAAGCAGCAACAAATAGAGCAGCCACAGCCAAAGGACCGGCCGTAGCAACAGAGAAATAACCGGCGTCGTCAGTAAAATCAACAG
>MEUF01000078.1 GCA_001771615.1 candidate division WOR-1 bacterium RIFOXYB2_FULL_48_7 | reverse complement strand
AAAACCCCAATGATTGAACAGATTGTCCCCGCAGCAATCAGGGCCAGCGGGAGGACCATCCATTGGAAAGTTGCCGTCGCCATTAAGGCCCCGAGAGCAATGGTGGCCACCACCGACCCGACATATGATTCAAACAAGTCCGCCCCCATGCCGGCCACATCACCGACATTATCACCGACATTGTCAGCAATCACCGCGGGGTTGCGCGGGTCATCTTCGGGAATACCCGCCTCGACTTTGCCAACTAAATCTGCCCCGACATCAGCCGACTTGGTATAAATCCCCCCGCCGACTCTGGCAAAAAGGGCGACCGAAGAGGCTCCCATGGAAAACCCGCCTAAAACAAGAGTTTTAAGAATCACTCCCTTAAAGAAAAAAAGTAATCCGGCAATCCCCAAAACACCGATTGAGGCCACCGTCATCCCCATGACTGCCCCACCCGAAAAAGCAATCTCCAGAGCTTTAAATTGATCTTTGCCCGCGGCCGCCTTAGCGGTCCGGACATTTGCCCGGGTAGCGGCATTCATCCCTATCCAGCCAGCCAGCATGGAACAAAATCCGCCCAAAAGATAAGCCAAGGCCACATAGACATTGATCAGATAGATCAGCGCACCAGACATCAACAGCATGAATATAAAAATCGCCTTGTATTGCCGATTGAGGTAGACCATGGCTCCCTCATGAATCAGCGCAGCGATGCCGCTCATCTTTTCGTCATTCACCGGCTGACGAAGAACACGAATAAATAATATGGTCGAAAAAATCACGCCAATCAGGCCGGCCAGCAATGAATATCCGATATAATCCATGATCGCCCCCTTTCTATCGCCGATTATAATCTATGTTATAATTGCTAGCAATGTTTATTATTACCGAGCGGCAATATAACATTATTATGCAGCAAGCCCAAGCCTGTTACCCGCAGGAGACAGGCGGGATTTTGGGGGGGAGAGACAACACAATCCTGGGTGTCCTGCCCATTCCCAACAAGCACTTATATGATCGGACTGAAACTTTTGCCCTGACCCCGGAAGACATTGAAACTGCCTATCATTTTCTGGTCAAACACAACCTGGAATATCTCGGCGTTTATCACACCCACCCGCGCGGCACTCCCTATCCTTCCGCCCAGGACCTGTCACATAACCAGAAATATCTTTTTATCATTGGCTTACAAGACCGCTATAATCCGGAATTTTTTGCCTGGCGGGCCGAGCAAGGTAAAATCTATTCTGAAAACATAAAAATTATGAGTGATTACGGCGCCACCGTCATCGACATCCACACAGGCCAGCCCAAACTCTCACAAAGCGCCTCTCAACAACAATTGGACCGGCTGGCTGACATGATTGACGAAATTATCACCGGCCACCAGCCGCAATATCCCAAGCTTGATGCCACACACTGGGATTCTTCATCGTTTAGCACATTTGCTTAAATGAGCCAGGCTGACCTTTTAATCAAGAACGGCCTGATCTTAACACTGGATGATAATTTTACCGTCCTGCCGCAAGGCGACATTGTTATCAATCAGGGCCAAATAAGCGAAATTTCCGCTGCTTCGCAAACCAAGGCCGCCCAAATTATTGACGCCAGCGGCCAGCTGGTCATGCCCGGTTTGATCAACACCCATACTCATGCGGCCATGACTCTCTTGCGCGGAGCGGCCGACGATCTGCCGCTCGATATCTGGTGGCATAAGGTGATTTTCCCGCTGGAAAAAAAGTTTGTCTCGCCGGAGTTTGTCCGCATTGGGGCAGCTTTGGCTATCCTGGAGATGATTAAGTCCGGTACCACCTCTTTTCTCGATATGTACTTTTTCAGCGCCGAAACCGCCGAAATCTGCCGGCAATTCGGCATCCGGGCCTGGCTAGGCGAAGCTATCATGGATTTTCCCACTCCCAGCTGTAAGAGCGCCGAAGAGACGCTAAATTATGTCCGGGCTTTTGCGAACCACTACCGAGCCGATCCTTTGATTACCCCGGTAATTGCCCCTCACGCCCCATATACTTGTAACCGGGAAAATTTGCTCAAAGCTAAGGCCTTAGCCGATCAATTAAACCTTCCGCTAAATATGCATGTGGCCGAAACGGCCGAGGAGGTAGCCAATCTTCGGCTGCAAACCGGCCTGACCCCGGTTGTGTACCTGGAAAAACTTGGCCTGCTCTGCCGGCGCCTGAGTGCGGTCCATTGCGTCCATTTAACAACCGAAGAAATCAAACTGCTTGCTCATCACCAAGTTAAAGTCTGCCACTGCGGGGAAAGCAATATGAAACTGGCCTCCGGCAATGCACCAATTGTCGAATTATTACAAGCGGGCGTGACCATCGGGTTAGGGACCGATGGCGCAGCCTCCAATAACAACCTTGATCTGTTTGATGAAATGGATGTTGTTGCCAAATTGCATAAAGCTATCAAGCACGATCCTCTGGCCATTAATGCCAAAACCGCCCTTGGTTTGGCCACAACCCAGGCGGCCAAGGTCCTGCTCCGCCCCGATCTGGGAAGCTTAATAATAGGCAACAAAGCGGACATTATTCTGCTTAATTTGAATACCGCCCACCTGACACCGCTATATAATCCGTATTCACATTTGGTCTATAGCGCTGGCGGGAGCGATGTTTCAACCGTCATCATCAATGGAAAAGTTATCATGAAAGACCGACGGCTAATTACCATTGATGAGACAGAGGTGCTGACTAAAGCCAGGGAATTGGCGGTTAAGATTGGTCAGTCGCTGCCGCGGTTATAAGCCTGGCTAATCGCTCCTGATTGTGGCGCATCGTTGCCTGAACTGCCTCGTTACTGACCGGCTGCTCAATTACGCCGCAAGCGTAGTTGGTCACCAACCCGATCACGGCATAGGGGAGCGATTTTTCCTTTGCCAGGACAACTTCCGGCACAATTGTCATGCCAACAACCGACCCACCGATCATATTCATATACTTAATTTCCGCCCTGGTTTCAAAGCGCGGCCCCTCAACGGCCACATAAACAGCGGCTGGCGGAGATTGACCTGTTTCGGATTGAATTACCCGCGAGAGGCGTTGATTCAATTCACGATCAAACGGCTGACCCATATCGGTGTGCACCACTGCCCCGTGGCTATAAAAAGATAAAGGGCGCTGCCTGGTTAGATCGATAAAATCATCCAGAATAATTAGCTCGCCAGGCTTATAAGACATATTAAGTGCCCCGACAGCGGCTGTAGCAATAATGCCTGTCACCTGAAGTTGGCCTAGCGCCCAGATATTGGCCCGGAAATTGACCTGATGAGGCGCTATTTGATGAGCTTCCCCATGGCGGGAAATAAAAGCCAGGTTGCCGCTCTGTTTGGCCGTAACCTTGCCAAACGGCGTGGTTATCAATAATTCTTCGACCTGTCCGGAAAATGGAAAGGTTTCCAGTCCGCTGCCGCCAATTATGCCAATCATGATTTTAACTCCATTAAATTCGGCAGCGACCGGAATTGTTGATTATGGTCCAGGCCATAACCAACAATAAACTTATCCGGGACGGTAAAACCGGCATAATCGACCGGAAGATCAACCTTACGTCGCACCGGCTTATCCAATAAGGCGGCAATCCTGATTGAAAGCGGTTGCCGCAAAGCAAGCAATTTTTTGGTGTAGTCCATCGTCAAACCGGTATCAACAATATCTTCAACGATCAGCACATCTTTACCTTTTATATCCAATTCAAGATCTTTGACCAAAATAACCTTTCCCGACGATTCGGTGCCGGACCGGTAACTGGACACTTCAAGAAAATCCCAGAGCATCTCCAAATTCAGTTGCCTGACCAGCTCGGAAAAAAAGATTACCGCCCCTTTGAGTACACAGACAACCACCAGCTGCCGGCCGGCATAATCATCATTGATCTTTGCGGCCAGCTCGCCAATCCGCTGTTCAATCTGCTGACGTGTATATAAGACCTGTCCCTGGCTGCTCATAACTACCTTTACCCCCTCGCGAGCGGATTATAGCATGAGCGCAGCCAACTGCATGTTATAATTTTATCAATGGATCTTTTTGAGGCCAAGGCCAAGGAATATCTGGGTAAAAATGCCCCGCTGGCCTTTCGTATGGCACCACGGACACTTGAGGAAATTGTCGGGCAGGCAGAGATCCTTGGCCAGGGCAAGCTCCTGCGCCGGTTGATCGAAACCGATAAAATCAGCTCCATCATCTTGTATGGCCCGCCGGGCACCGGCAAAACAGTTATTGCCAGGGTCATTGCCAATTCAACCAAAGGCCATTTTGAGTGGCTTAACGCGGCGACAGCCTCGGTTGACGATATTCGCTCCGCCAGCAAACAAGCCAAGCAACGAATAAGATTAAATCAGAGCAAGACAATTCTCTTTCTCGACGAGATTCATCGTTTCAACAAATTACAGCAAGATTCTTTATTGCCCGATGTTGAGGAAGGGAATTTAATTTTGATTGGTGCGACAACTGAAAACCCGTTTTTTTATGTCAATTCGGCGCTGGTTTCCCGCTCCCAGATTTTTGAACTGAAACCATTGACCAGCGATGACTTATTAGTCATTATCGATCGAGCCCTCCAGGACAAGGAACGGGGCCTGGGCAAAGAAAAGATAAAGATCAGCGATGAAGCGATCAACCACCTGGCCAAATTGGCCGATGGTGACGCCAGGCGGGCCCTTTCGGCCTTGGAGCTTGGGGTACTCTCTACCCCGAAAGACAAAAAAGGCTATAAAATTTTCAATCTGAAAACCGCCGAAGAAAGCATCCAAAAAAAAGCCATTGCTTACGATAAAAAAGGCGATCAACACTACGACACCATCTCCGCTTTTATAAAATCAATGCGCGGCTCCGACCCGGACGCCGCACTTTATTACCTGGCCAAAATGATTTATGCCGGCGAAGATCCCCGCTTTATTGCCCGGCGCATTGTCATTTGCGCCGCAGAAGATGTCGGCAATGCCGATCCCTTGGCGCTGGTAGTCGCCAACTCGGCCATGCAAGTAGCCGAATTTGTCGGGCTGCCGGAGGCGCGAATCCCGTTGGCGCAGGCGGTAGTTTACGTCGCTGCCGCGCCCAAGAGCAATGCCGCTTACCTGGGTATCGAGGCGGCCTTAAAGGACGTCAAAGAAACCCCCACCCTGCCGGTCCCGAACCATTTAAAAAATGCCGTTTATGAAGCGGAGAAAAAACGGGGTAAAGGGCAAGGCTATAAGTATGCCCATGATTATCAGGGAGGCTATGTCGCACAGGAATACCTTCCTTCTGATAAGAAATATTAT
>MEUF01000077.1:3738-5430 GCA_001771615.1 candidate division WOR-1 bacterium RIFOXYB2_FULL_48_7 | reverse complement strand
ATCTTTTTTCAATTTGACTGCTTCCAGGACGGCGGTTAGGGCAAGGGCGCCGGGAATGGCTACCACGACCATTTTGGCTTCGGCCGCGGTCGCGACCTTGAGCAAGCCGTCATGGCCGGTGCAGATTTCAACTTTAACCCCGGCCAGCTTTGCTTCAACCTTGGTTTTGACTTCATCATTGAGGACGGAAATCAGCCGGGGCTGGAACTTTTTAACTTGTTCAACGATCAGATCGACTTCATCTTTGGCCGCCAGGGCGACAACCTTCAGGGAGCTGGGGAAAATTGCGGCAACCTCTAAGGTCTGTTTGCCGATAGAACCGGTGGAGCCAAGGATGGAGATGGCTTTTTTCATGTCTAAGCTATTTTAACATATATTAATTTCTGGCGGCTCTTTTCGCCGCGCAAAATACTGACAGCACTCTTTTTTGTTTGGAAATGCTCGGCCAGGAAGGCAATCAAGGCTTGATTGGCTTTGCCGTCAACCGCGGGAGCGGTCAGATACACCTTATATCCCTGACTGCCATCAAGCGGCACGATTTTGTTCCGCTTGGCATTTGGGATGACTTTGATCTCAATTTTCATTTAGATTGAAATTATGCACTTTTTTAATGGATAAGAATAGTGTCGGCCGGTTAAATGACAAATAAGGAGAGTTTATGAAGAATGTGTTTGTGTCGCGAGCTAATCCCGGGCCAGTCGCCAGAACTATCGGCGATGGCGGCAGGCTATTTGCTTCTTGCGCCAATATTGGGGCGACAGCCAGGCAGTTATGCGCGCCGACAAACTTGCGCATTGATGATATATTGTTGTTTCGCGGGATGCCAAATAGCGTCCACAAATTAATTAGGGAGGCCAGGTATGTGGGGAATAATCCACAATCTCTGCTCGCGAAAGAATCGGCCATCACCCGGTTAAAAGCGCTGGAACTCTTTTATCAGGCTTTTCGTCATGATGTTGGACTGAGCTGGTTGCGGGTGCAGACAGGGGCTCTTGACCTGCAAATGCTTACCCAGCCTGTTCCAATTGCCCTGGCAGAGGCCGTTTTGGTTGGTGCCGGCAATTTTGCAATAAAACCTGCTTTTGGAAGCCGCGGGGCGTCCGGACTTTCAGTTATGACAATTGATGCAATTCTTGATATTTTAGCGGGAGCCGGGTTTTGTTTCCGTTTGCCAACGGTGCAAGATTATCAGACAGTCATGAGCTTGGCTAGCCCGAGTGAAATTACTCAAATGGGGCTTTGGGAATATAGAAAAGAATTAACCAGTTCTACTAATCTTCAGGGGCAACGATTAGTCCGGTCATTTTCTCCCGCGAACCCCTCTCTTGATCCGGGACCGAAAGAATTAGTTGTTGATGATCTTAATAAGCCGTTAGATAACGTAACATTCCGTTTAGTTCGAATGCGTTAGTTGTAGTCAACAAAGTCTAAATATTTCGACTGCTTATTCCGTCGCATAAGGAATATTATGTCCATTTATTGGTTTTACTCTTCAATATATTAATTATTTTCCTCTTACTTTTTGTCTTGATACAAAAAGTAACAAAAAAATCAAGGCTCGGCGACCGCCACCCCACCACCAACCCCGCAACCACCCCCTTCGCCCGACGTACGTCGGGCCGTAACCCCCCGGCCACCACCCCAACCGCCTCGCCATTTTCCGAATTTATAATTCAGGAAATATAATTAATG
>MEUF01000077.1:0-3656 GCA_001771615.1 candidate division WOR-1 bacterium RIFOXYB2_FULL_48_7 | reverse complement strand
GAAGCGACGAGGGCGTTTGCCGGCTGGGGGTCCAGGGGGCCTGCCCCCGGTGGTTTCTTTTCATCCCCTTTTCTTTGCCAGCAAAGAAAAGGGGAAAGATAATAAATAATCATTATTAAAAAGACATAACATTCCTTATGCGAAGCAGGTTGTGACAAGGGGCGGATAATTCCTGATCGATTCTTAAAAAACGATATTAATCGTGGTAATAATCCCAAACAATCTTGATGACCAAACCAGCAATGGCGATGCCGGCGACAATATCCAGATAATGGCCATATTCTTTGATCAATAACCAGTTGTCGCCCAGGATATTGCCTAGATAGGCAAGGGCAAAGCACCAGGGCAGCGAGCCGACAAAAGAGAAAAAGGCAAACTTCCAGAAAGGCATTTCGGCGACCCCGGCCGGGAGCGAGATAAAGGTCCTGATAACCGGCAAATTACGGGAAATAAAAACCGAGAAGTCCCCCCATTTGGCAAAAAACTTTTCCGCATGATGGACCTCCTTTTCTTTTATAAAGAAATATTTGCCATATTTTAAGACAAAAGGGCGGCCGCCATAAAAACCGATCGCATAGGTAATAATTGCCCCGACTAAATTACCGAGTGCTCCGGCCAGGGTAACCCCCCAAAGTGTCAGTTTGCCCGAGGCGACAAGGAAGCCGGAAAAAGGCATGATTATTTCCGAAGGGATGGGAATACAGGCGGACTCAAAGATCATTAAAAGAAAAACACCGAAATAGCCGACCTGGGAAACGGTGGAGGTAACCAGTAAGACCAACCAATCGATGATCTGTGCTACCAAGACTTTTTATCCGTAATTGTCACGGTTTTTAAAACGACATCTTGATTGGGGCGATCGTTTTGCCCCCGCGGGGTATTGGCGATCTTTTCTACCACATCTTGTCCTTTTATAACCTGGCCAAAAATTGTATGGTGGCCATCAAGCCAGTCGGTGTTGGCAACAGTGATAAAGAACTGGCTGCCATTGGTGCCGGGGCCGGCATTGGCCATGGCCAAACGGCCGACCTTGTTGAACTTCAAATCAGAAATCTCGTCATCAAACTGATAACCCGGTCCTCCGGTCCCATTGCCCTTTGGGTCCCCCCCCTGGATCATAAAATTGGGGATAACGCGATGGAAAACTGTCCCATTATAGAGAGGCTTGGCTTCAATCTCCTTGGTTTTCGGGTCTTGCCAGGGCAATTCCCCTTTAGCCAGGCCGACGAAGTTCTTGACAGTCATGGGTGCTTTGTCCGGATATAATTCACAAACAATTTGACCGAGCGAGGTATCCAAAATTGCGTACATTTTTTCTCCTTTAGCTTTACTTGCGGAGGCTGGCGAAAACAATACTCCTCCCAGGATAAAAATAATTAATAAAGACCTTAATTGGAAATTGGGCATTGGAAATTGGAAGTTATTTCCGCAGCCAGTGCATCATGCCGCGCAGCTCGCCACCGACTTTTTCGATCTGGTGGTTTTTATCTTTGTCGCGCAAGGCATTAAAGTTGACGCAGCCTTCTTTGTTCTCTTTCAGCCATTCGCGGGCAAAAGCCCCGGATTGGATGCGGGTGAGCGCCTTTTTCATCTGCTTTTTGACTTTGTCATTGATGATCTTTGGCCCAACCGTCAGGTCGCCGTACTCGGCGGTGTTGCTGACCGCTTTACGCATGCCCAGCAAGCCCTGTTTGTAGATCAAGTCGACGATAAGCTTAAGCTCGTGGCAGCATTCAAAGTAAGCCATTTCCGGCTGATATCCGGCCTCAACCAGGGTTTCAAAGCCGGCTTTCACCAGGGCGGTACAGCCGCCACATAGCACAGTCTGTTCCCCAAAAAGATCGGTTTCGACCTCTTCCTTGAAGGTGGTTTCAAAAACCCCGGCCCGGGTGCCGCCAATTCCCTTGGCATAGGCGAGGGCGATGTTTTTGGCCTGGCCGGTGGCATCCTGGTAAACGGCAATCAGGGCAGGGACCCCGGCGCCGTCAACATATGTTTGGCGGACCATAAAGCCCGGTCCCTTGGGGGCGACCATAATGACATCGACGTCTTTGGGTGGCTTAATGGCTTTAAAGTGGATATTGAAACCATGGGAAAACATCAGGGCTTTCCCTTTTTTCAGGTGTTTTTTGACCGCCTCTTTGTAAACTTTGCCTTGGATTTCATCCGGGATCAGAATTTGGATGATATCGCCTCTTTTGGCCGCTTCTTCGGCGCCCATAACTTCAAATCCGGCTTCCTGTGCCAATTTCCAGTTTGGGGTCCCTTCAACTTCGGCGATAATTACCTTAAGCCCGCTCTCTTTGAGGTTTTGAGACTGGGCTGCCCCCTGATTGCCAAAACCGACGATGGCAATTGTCTTATCCTTCAATAATCCCAAATCGGCATCCTTATCATAATAAACTTTAGCCACTTTAATTCCCCCTCTTGCTTATTTGAACACAAAAATTGTTGAGACTTGACTAATTATAGCAAAAAATTATCTGCTAGTTAAGCTACGCTATCTCGAAGAAGTGCGATTTTACCCGTCCTGACCAATTCCTTGATGCCAAATTTGGTCAGCAGCTTGATCGCCCCTTCAACCTTGGCGGTTTCGCCTGTCAGCTCTATTGTAACTGAGCCTTCAGCCACATCAACAATGCGGGCGTGGAAAATTTCCACGATTTGGGTGATCTCTGGCCGGGTTTTATCATTAGCTGCGACTTTGATTAATACCAATTCGCTGGCGATAGACTTCTCCGCCGGCAGGTCAAAGATTTTGAGCGTGTCAATCAGCTTGTAGAGCTGTTTAGTGATCTGTTCCAGATCCTGCTCGTCTCCTTCAACCACAATTGTCATGCGGGAAAAATTGGGATCCTCGGTTACCCCGACGGCTAGGGATTCAATGTTAAATCCCCGCCGGCTAAAGAGCCCGCTGACTCGTGAGAGTACCCCGGGCCTATTTTCCACTATAACGCTGATTGTGTGTTTCATCTTTTCTCCTAGTCGATGATCATTTCGTTTATTGCCTGGCCAGGCGGGACAAATGGGAAGACGTTTTCTTCTTTAGCCACGACAATATCGAGTAAGACCGGCCGGTCGTTGATGCTCAACGCCTTTTCTAGCGCTGGCCTGACTTCATCAGGACTGGTTACCCTGATGCCAACGGCGCCATAGGCTTCTGCCACCTTGACCAGGTCAGGGTTATTGCACAATTGGGTGTGGGAATAGTGCTTATCGTAAATTAGTTCCTGCCATTGGCGGACCATCCCCAGGAAACAGTTGTCCAAAACAATGATTTTAATCGGCAGGCGGTTATTGACTGCCGTCGTCAATTCCTGGATATTCATCTGGATCGAGCCATCGCCGGCAATATCGATCACCAGCGCAGTCGGCCGGCCGAATTGCGCGCCGATTGCCGCCGGCAGGCCAAAGCCCATTGTCCCCAGGCCGCCGGAGGTGATAAAACTGCGTGGCTTGGTCGCCTTGTAAAACTGCGCGGCCCACATCTGGTTTTGCCCGACTTCGGTAGTGATTATTGTCTCCCTGTCGCGCGTCAGCTCATTGATCAGTTCAATGACCGCTTGTGGTTTGATCCCGCCTTCAGCGCGATAGGCCAGGGGATATTTACTTTTCCACTCCGCAACCTGGTCGAGCCATTGGGCGTGCTGGTCTTT
>MEUF01000076.1:3965-11654 GCA_001771615.1 candidate division WOR-1 bacterium RIFOXYB2_FULL_48_7 | reverse complement strand
GGAGAAGTGGTTTCTCCGGAAGTTGGTGTGTTGATAGAAGACGGGCGTAAATCAAGAAAACTTGAGCACCCGACAGTTGATCCCTATTGGCAGCTGGTTGAACGTTTTACCAAATGATAGAATTGGGTCATGGATAGCTTACCGGCCGCTTACTCATTTCTGGTGGTATTTTTAGCTGAACTGGGTGACAAAACACAGTTATTAACTTTGGGTTTTGCGGCTAAATACCCATTTTGGGAAGTCATGGCGGCAGTTTCTTTGGCCACAGCCGGGCTGATGGCCATGGCAGTTTTGTTTGGCGGTTTAATCAATTATTATATTCCAACATTTTATGTCCAGCTGTTTGCCGGCTTGCTGTTTTTGTATTTCGGAGTCAAAACTTTACTGACCGATGACGGGTGTAATTGCCAGGCAGAGATGGCGAAAACCAGACAGCGACAGGGCTTTTGGCTGGTCTTGACCGCTTTTCTGTTGGCTGAAATGGGCGATAAAACACAGTTGGCAACCTTTGCCCTGACGGCCAAATATGGTTCGCCAATTTTTGTCTGGTTGGGAGCGACGCTGGGGATGGTGGGAGCTAATTTATTGGGAGGAGTTGTCGGCAAAATCCTCAAAGATAAACTTTCTGATGAAGTAATTAAATGGCTTGGGGGTTTGGTTTTCCTTATTTTTGGGCTCTGGACACTTGGCGAGCTCTTTATTTGGTGATAAAATAGTTGTATGCAACAATTAACATGCCCGGTTTGCGAAACAAAAATTGATCTGCCGGCGAAAGCCAAGGTAGGCGATAGAATCACTTGTCCGGTTTGCTTTGCCCAAATGGGACTCTTCAAACACAAAGACAAATTCGTCTTGGCCTGTGCCCTCTGCAAAGACCCAGAGTTTGATCCGGGAAAATGCGGTGATTGTGAACGCCGCCATGACCAGAAAAAGCTTTGGGAGAGCGGCAAGCTTTAAAAGTTCGGTTTTATTTCAAACTTTTCTTAAATTTTATAGGGATGGTAAGACAGCTTGGCTGTCCTTAAGCCCGGAATCCCCAAATCCTGCTCCAAATTTATATATTTGTAATTATTGTAGGTCTCTTTACAGGCAGTTTGCAGTAAATATTGTGTTAGGCCGTGCCGGTGCGGGTCGGTGTACATAAAATGGACTGCCACCATCTCCCTGGACAGCTCACTGCCTAGATTGAAACCAACCAGTTCTTGATCCAGAAAAAGTGCGCCGCCAAATAAGTGCAGACGGGAAAACCCTGAAAAAGCCCGGGCTAGCGCATTTTTTTGGGCCGGATAAGCCAGCTTCTGGAAATAACGGGTTTCCTTGCGGGCGGCAAACCACTTTTCGAACAATTGGCCGGCGGCTGCCTCATCTTCGGGGCGCAGTTGGCGATAAACGGGGGAGGGATGGGCTTTCAGGAAGCGTTTGATGTGGTTCCTTTTACCGTCATATTTTTTCCCCTTCATCGCCGCCAGCTCTTGAACGAGATAAATATAATCGTCCTGGTCCCGCAGATGGAAAATGACATAACGTTCTTTGGGCAGCAGCTCAAGGATGGACGCGGAAACCCGCGAAAGTAAGCCGGTCTGCCGCAGGCAGGTCTCGATTGTCTCGTTCAATTTGTGTCGTCCCAGTGGTTCATAAAAAAATGGTTTCCCCCCTTCCGGAGAGATCAAAATGCAGATATTATCGTTTATGCGGGTTACTCTGGGGTGGTCATAATCCTGCCAAAGATGAAGGTTGGCCAGGCTCAGCTCGCAAATAGTCCGGGGATAAGCCTGCATTAATGGCTTTAAACCTTGGTGATCGTCAATAGTTAATAGCTTGAATTCGGGGAATTTAGGTATCACGACATAACCTGACCATGGTGACGCATTTATCCGGATAACAATCGGCGCACTCATAGCTTTTTTTTGAGGGGAGCCCGCTGGTTTGCGGGATGCTCTGAAAACCAAACCGTTCAAAAAATTCCGGAATCACCGTATAAATATAAATATCCTTTTTGGCTATTAAAAACAATTCCTGCAAAATAAAAGCCGCTAACCCGCGGTGTTGGTGGGACGGAATGATCCCCAGCGAAGACAGGAAATAATATTTCGGAAATTCTTTTAGTTGTGCCAACCCGACTACCTGGCCAGCTTCTTCCAGAAGGAAAAAATCCTCGATCCGCTGGCTTTGATAATAAAGGTCAAGCTCTTTTAAGATGCGTAAAATTACCGGTTCATCCTGCCGGGTAGCAGGGCGTATTAACTTCACCAAGTAATTTTACCATCTCTGGGCAAGGTTGTCGAAATTTGCTAAAATGGTCTCGATGGCAAAAACGGTCTGGCTGGATGCCTTGTCTCTGGGCTTGGAAATGGCAATCGCTGTGTTTTTGGGGGCGTTTTTGGGTTACCAAGCGGATGTATATTGGCGAACTTCCCCCTGGGGGATGGTGGTTGGGGTATTGGTCGGGGCGCTGGCCGGTTTTTGGAATGCGGTCAAATTGGCACTAAGACAAGATGAACATACTTGAACATCTCTACCAGCATAAGCTTGTCCCGCTGACCTTGTTCGGCGTAGACATCTCTATTACCAATGGGGTGATTACCCTTTGGACGGCTGCGGCCTTGATCTTATTGTTTTTTGCTCTTGCTTCCTGGCGAGCCAGGCTCATCCCCGGCCGCCTGCAAAACCTGGCCGAAACAATTATCTTGTTTGTCAGGCAGGAGCTGGCTGGCATGATTACCCATGACCGGCAGGCCTGGCTGCCTTTCTTAACCGTGCTTTTCCTTTTTATTTTAGCCAATAATCTGGTCGGTCTGGTCCCGACATTTTCCGGGGTAACAGGCAATATTAATACGACAGCGGTGCTGGCCTTGATTATTTTTGTAGTTGTTCATGTCAGCGGTATTATCCGGCAGGGCCTGGGTAAATATTTAATCAACCAAATGCCGTCCGGTTTGCCCTGGCCGATTTTTGTCTTGATGATCCCCATAGAAATCGTCAGCCAGCTGGCCAAGCCATTTTCCCTGGCGCTGCGGTTGTTTGCCAATATGTTTGCTGGCCACGCACTTTTATTGATCTTGTTGTCGTTGATCTTTGTTTTTAAAAGCTATCTAATATTGCCGCTCCCCCTGGCCGGGGACATAGTTTTCTTGGGTTTTGAGGTTTTTGTCGCTTTTATTCAGGCGTTTGTTTTTACCTACCTGTCGGCATTGTACATTGCCACAGCGCAGGAAGGGCATTAATAAAAAGGAGGAAACAAAATGGATCCAAAAATTGCGGCGTTTTTTGCGGCGGGGATGGCGGCTTTAGGGATGGGTATTGCAGCGGCAGGTACCGGGTTGGGAGTCGGGCTCTTATCATCCAAGGCCATGGAAGGGATGGCCCGCCAACCGGAAGCTTCGGGCAATATTCGGACTAGCATGATTTTAGCGATCGCCTTTGTCGAAGCGATTGCCTTGTATATGCTGGTTGTCTGCCTGCTGTTTGTCATTAAACTGTAGGGATTATGCTGGAACTTGAAACAGGCTTAATATTTTGGACAGCGGTTACGTTTGGCGCACTGGTTTTGATCTTGTACAAATTTGCTCTGCCGCCGCTGATCCAAATGCTTGACGAGCGGGTAAACAAAATTGAACGGGAGCTGAAAACCGCTGCCCAGGAGCGGCAGGAAGCCGATGTCTTGCTCCGTCAACAAAAAGAGCTGCTGTCCACCAGCCGGGATAAGGCCGAAAAAATTGTCCAGGTAGCGACCGCGGCCGCCGAAAAAGAGCGGCAAGAGATTCTGGCCCGGGCAGGCCGCGAGGCGCTGCTGATGGTTGAACAAGCCCGCCTGGATAGCGACCAGGAAAAAGACAGAGTTAAAAAGGAATTGCTCTCTGAAGCGGCCGAAATTGTCACACAAGCCGCCAGTAAATTGTTGGGACGGGTCGTCACGCTTGAAGATAATCGCCGCCTGGTAGATGAGAGCATTAAGGCCGCCCAATGAACAAGCTTGATTTGACAAAACTTTATGATTTGGCTGGTGACCAGGTGCTGGCGCTGGAATCGGCCCTCTTCAGCTTTAATAAATTGCTCGCGGCTGATTATGAGATGAAGTTTTTCTTTGAAAACCAGCTGATCCCGGCGGCAGACAAAAAGCGGATCTTTGATGAGGCTTTTAGCGATCGGCCGGAAATATTTCGCGCACTGGTCCATTTGCTGATAGATAATAAGTTAGAGAAAAGTGTCCCCGAATTGGCTGATTCTTTCAGCCGGTTGATCACAGAAAAAAGCGGGGTCGTTTTTGTTCAGGTTAGGAGCGCCTTCGCGCTGGACAAAAAAGACCGGGAATTAATCGGCGGGCTGGTGGGCGGCCAAAGCCAGATCAGGGAAGAGCGCGATCCCAGGCTGTTGGCCGGCTTTACGTTTTTAACCAGTGATGGGCGCTATTTCGATGGCACGTTAGTCGGCCAGGTAAAAAAAATGAAAGAGGAATTAAGTTATGCCGGAAAAAATTGATCTGTCGCAAATTATCAAACGGGGGATCGCCGAGTTTTCACCAGAATCAAAAATAGAAAAGGTCGGGGTGGTTGTCGAGTCGGGTGACGGCATTATCCACATCGCCGGCCTGCCCAATGCCATGGCTGGGGAAATGATTGATTTTCCTAATGGCTATACCGGGATGGTTTTTGACCTGGAGCGGGAAATTGCCCAGGCGGTGTTGTTTGGCCCGCACACGGCGGTTCGTGAAGGGGACTTTGCCCGCTGTACCGGCCGGGTTATGCAGGTGCCGGTTGGCGATGCCTTGATCGGACGGGTCGTTAACCCCCTAGGCCAGCCAATTGACGGCGGCGGAGAAATCAAAACGACAAAATTCAGGCCGGTGGAACGGCTGGCCCCTGGAGTGATCGACCGCCAGCCGGTTAACCAGCCGTTGCAAACCGGCTACAAATTAATTGATGCCCTGATCCCTATTGGCCGGGGACAACGTGAACTGATAATCGGTGACCGGGCAACGGGAAAGACCACCCTGGCGATTGATACGATTATTAACCAAAAGGGACAAGACGTTATTTGTATATATGTGGCCATTGGACAAAAGGCTTCGACCATTGCCAACCAGATTTCGCGCTTAAAAGAATACGGCGCACTCGATTACACTATTGTGGTGGCTGCTTCGGCCGGTGATTCGGTGGCTTACCAATACATTGCCCCATATGCCGGTTGTGCCATGGGGGAAGAATTTATGCTTAACGGCCGGGATGTCCTAATTATTTATGATGACCTGACCAAGCATGCTCAAGCCTATCGCATGATTTCCCTTTTGCTCCGTCGGCCGCCGGGCCGCGAAGCTTACCCCGGGGATGTTTTTTACTTGCATTCTCGCTTGTTGGAACGATCAGCTAAGCTGCGCCCTGAAGCGGGTGGGGGATCGATGACGGCTTTGCCGCTGGTGGAGACACAATTGGGCGATGTGACTTCTTATATCCCGACCAATATTATTTCCATTACCGACGGGCAGATATTTCTGGAAACCGACTTGTTTAATGCCGGGATTCGTCCAGCAGTTAACGTGGGGATCTCTGTCTCCCGGGTCGGCGGTAAAGCGCAGGTCAAGGCCATCCGGCAAATTGCCGGCCGGCTTCGGCTTGACCTGGCCCAATACCGGGAAAAACAGGCCTTTTCCCTTTTCGCTTCCGAAGTGGGGGAAGAGACGCGTCAGCAGCTGCGCCGCGGGGCTTTGATGACGGAAATACTTAAACAGGATAAGCACCTGCCGCTGCCGGTTGAAGACCAGGTCATTGTCATTTACGCGGCCACCACCGGGGTATTGGATGAAATTGACCTGGCCAAAGTAAAAAGTGCGGAAAAACGCCTGATCAATTTTGTTTATGAACAAGCGCCGGAATTGAAGCCGAAGCTGGCGGCATTTTCAGCGGAGACCGAAAGCCGTTTAAAGGAACTGATGCAAAAGTTTAAGGAGAGCATTTAGTGTCCTTGTTAAAGCTGCGCAGCCGCTTTCGAGCTGTCAAAAGCCTTAATTCCATTTTGGGGGCGATGCAGATTGTCAGCACCGTCCGCCTGCAGAAGATGCGGGAAAAGGAATCTAGTGTCAAAGCCTATCTTTCGCCAATCGAGGCCCTATTGTCGACACATCAACCGGAAACAAAAACTACCGGCAAGTCTTTGGTGGTGATTTCCAGCAATCGCGGCTTGTGCGGCCCATTCAGCTCCGGAGTAGTCAGCCTGGCGGAAGAATTTATCAGGACCAATGAAAAAACAGATGTCGTTTTGCTGGGGCGTCGCGGCTGCGACATTTATAATTCCAAAAACCGCCGGCAGGAACCGGCGGAAACAGAGCTGGTGGAAAAACCGACCTATGAGCAGGTGGTTAGATATTTTCGCCGCGTCTTTAACCCGCAAACAGAAATGTTTGTGGCCTACAATATGTATCGGGGAGGGGTAAATTATAGTCCGAAGATCATTCGCTTATATCCGATTAGTTTGGAATTATCGGGCAAAAACCCCGCTGATGATTATCTCCTGGAACCGGATGAAGAGAGTTTTTTTGCCGCCTTGTATAACCATTACCTGGAAACAAAGTTTTATGAACTGGTCATGAGTTCGCAGCTGGCCGAATTGGCCTCGCGCTTGATGGTTTTGAACGGGGCGGTGGCTAATTCTAAAGATCTGCTCGATGCCCTGCAAATCAAGATAAATAAAACCCGCCAGGCGGCGATTACCCGTGACTTGACCGAATTAGTTGCTTCGGCAGAAACATTAAGGAGAGATGAAGATGAATAAAGGGAAAGTTATTGCAGTCAGCGGGGCGGTGATTGAGGTCCAATTTGCCAAGGAACAGGTGCCAAAAATCAGGACGAAGCTGATAATAGAACGGCCGCATATTGTCGCTGAGGTGGCGATGCTGCTTGAAGGGGGAATTGTCAAAGCTGTTGCCCTTCATCCAACTGACGGCCTAAGGCGGGGGACCGATGTCATTGATCTTGGCCAGCCCATCTCTGTGCCGGTTGGACCGGTGACGCTTGGCCGGGTCTTTAATGTTTTAGGCGAGCCGATTGATGGGCAGGGCGCGTTAGCCGCCACAGAAGTAGCTTCAATTCGTCGGGATGCCCCATCGTTAGAAGAAATCACAGGCCGGACAGAAATCTTTGAGACCGGGATCAAGGTCCTGGATCTGTTGACCCCTTTTGCCAAGGGGGGAAAGGTCGGTTTGTTTGGTGGTGCGGGAGTCGGTAAAACCGTTTTGATAAATGAATTAATTCATAATATTGCTACTGAGCATGGCGGAATATCTGTTTTTGGCGGGGTTGGCGAACGGACCCGCGAAGGGAATGACCTCTGGCTGGAAATGAAAGAGTCGGGGGTAATTAATAAAACTGTCCTTTGCTTTGGCCAGATGAACGAACTCCCTGGCGCCCGCCTGATTGCCGGCAACTCGGCTTTGACAATGGCCGAATACTTTCGTGACGTAGAGAGCAAAGATGTTCTTTTCTTTGTCGACAATATTTATCGATTTGTCCAGGCCGGATCCGAGGTTTCAACCTTGCTGGGCCGGGTCCCTTCGGCGGTCGGCTATCAGCCAACCCTGGCGGCCGAGATCGGGCGCTTTGAAGAGAGAATCGCCTCCACTAGCAAAGGTTCGATTACTTCTGTCCAGGCGGTTTATGTGCCAGCCGATGATATTACCGACCCGGCGGCGGCGGCAAC
>MEUF01000076.1:3225-3950 GCA_001771615.1 candidate division WOR-1 bacterium RIFOXYB2_FULL_48_7 | reverse complement strand
CGCGACAATTGTTTTATCCCGTGCCCTGGTGGAGATGGGGATTTATCCGGCGGTTGATCCACTGGCCTCAACCTCGCGCATCCTGGATCCGGCGATTCTGGGAGAGGCACATTATACAGTTGCCCAGCGGGTGCAAAAAATTCTGCAGCGCTATAAGGAACTCCAAGACATTATTGCCATTCTGGGAATCTCTGAGTTGCCGCCGGAAGACCAGCTGCTGGTGGCCCGGGCCCGCAAAGTGCAGCGATTCTTATCGCAGCCGTTTTTTGTCGGGGAAAATTTCACGCAAATCCCGGGTAAATATGTCAAAATCGCCGATACTATCGAGGGATTCAGGCAGATTGTTGACGGCGAACTTGATACCTTGCCGGAACAGGCCTTTTACATGGTCGGCAGCATTGCCGAAGCCAAAACCAAGGTGGCAGCCTGATGAAGCTGGAAATCATCAATCCGGAAAAACGTCTTTTTTCCGGCGAAGTTTTGTCTTTGCGGGTGACGGCCGGCGATGGCGAGTTGGGAGTTTTGCCCCATCACGCCAGGCTAGCCACAGTGCTGGCCAAGGGGAAAATCGAATATCGCCTGCCTGACGGGGCCAATGTTCAACTGGACTGCCAGGGGGGGTTCCTGTTTGTTAATGACAATTCGGTGAAAATACTCTACGCTGTCTGACGGTTTTATTTCTGCGGTAAATAAAAAATATATTTGCTCCAAGTGCCGCCAATCTC
>MEUF01000076.1:637-3195 GCA_001771615.1 candidate division WOR-1 bacterium RIFOXYB2_FULL_48_7 | reverse complement strand
CTGATCGACTAATTCCGCCGGCACCGGAATGGCCGGCAGCTCTATTTCAAAGGTTACTTTTTTGGGGCCTTTCAATAGCTGCAAGGTGGCGGTTTGTCCGGGTGGTATCTGTTTAATTGCATTGAGGAGCAGGTCGGAAAAAATCAACTTCAGCAGGGTTTTATCCCCCTGGAGTGTCGTGGCCAGGTCGCAATTAAGAATTAATTGTTTATTCTCCCGCTGGGCGGCGGCCTCAAGAAAGGGGCGGTCAATGACCGCCTGCAGTGGAAAGGTTTCCACCAAAAGATCCTGCTTGCCTGTTTCTATGAAATTAATTATTTGCAGCTCGGCCAAAATATTGGCTAATTTGGTTGCCCCGGAACCAAGGTTGCTGATGAACTTTTGCTGTTCAGGGGAGAGTTGGCCCAGTGACCCATCGAGGAATAATTGGATACTCCCCAGGATCGAGGCGGCCGGGTTGCGTAAATCGTGGATGATCAAATATTCCAGTTGTTTGTCGTCCCACATTTTAGGTGGCCGCTCCGATAACCTTGGTGATCTTGTCCAGCAGCTCAACTGGTTCAAACGGTTTTGTCAGGCAATCGACACCGCCTTCCGCGATAAATGTCCCCATGTGGGTTGTGGCGACACTGGCAGTCAGGCCGATTACCGGGATATTCTTGGTTTCCGGCTGACTTTTCAGTTGTTTAAGGACCTGATGCCCGTCCATCCTGGGCATGAGAATATCCAAAATAATCAAGGCCGGTTGTTCTTTGGCCGCTCTTTCCAATCCTTCGAGCCCGTCCTGTGCGACTAAAACATCGTATCCTTTTGAGCTGATCCTGGCTTCAAGCAGCAGGCCAATATCCGGCTCATCATCAATCACTAAAACCTTTTTTGCCATGGGTTACTCCTTTGTTGCCTGGCCAGGTATAGTAAACCAGAATTTACTCCCTTTGCCAAGCTCCGATTCAACCCAGATTTTGCCGCCATGCTGTTCAATTATCTGTTTAGAGATAGCCAACCCCAGGCCGGTCCCGCCGACATGGCGGCCGGTGGCCCCGCCCAGTTGGATATATTTACCGAATAGTTTTGGCAGGTCTTCGGCCGGCATGCCCAACCCGCTGTCCGCGACACAGACTTTGATCCCCTGGTTCCAGCTGTCAGGCATAATGGAAATAATTACTCCCCCTTGATCAGTAAACTTCAGGGCGTTGCCCAGCAGGTTGTGTACGACCTGGCTGATCCTGTCCTCATCAAAGGCGATAACCGGCAGGTTAGGGGTAGCCTCTAATTTCAGGTAAAGCTGTTTATTTTGAAATAACTTTTGATGGAAGAGGTAGACATCATTTACTGTCTTTACCAAATCTCCCGGCTGACTATTCATGCTCATTCTGCCCGATTCAAGCTTGGAAAAATCAAGCACATCGTTGATTAGCCGATGGAGGCGGTCTATATTCCTTTTGGCCACGGCCAGGTATTTCTTTTGGTTGTCACCCAGCGGCCCGGCGGTCTCGTCCAGGACTAAACTGATCCCTTCTTTGACCGAAGCTAACGGGGTGCGTAATTCATGGGAGACCGCGGAAGTAAATTCGCTCTTGATCTGGTAAAGACGCTTAAGCTCTTCATCGGCTTGTTTTTTGGCGGTGACATCTTCTTTTATTCCAACAAAATTTATAATTTTCCCGTCATTATTGAAGACCGGCGAGATATAAGCGTGCTCCCAGAATAACGACCCGTCTTTCCTCTTATTATGAAATTCACCCTCCCAGATTTTGCCGGCAGTTATGGTCTCCCATAGCTCCTTATACCCTTCGCTTGATGTTTCCCCGGACTTTAAAAGACGGGGATTTTGCCCTACGGCCTCCGCAGCCAAATAACCAGTTACCTGGCTGAAAAATGGATTGGTATAGAGTATTGTCCCGTTAATATCAGTAATGACAATAGAGATGGGCGCTTGCTGAACCACGGTCGATAATTGGCGCAATTGCCCTTCGATCTTTTCCCTGGCAGCGATGTCTTGTTTAAGGTCGTCATTGACATTCAACAATGCCCGCTGCAAATTGCTAAGCTCAATAACTTTTTGATTTAAGTGATCTGTTGTCTGGGTGATTTGGGTAACATCACGGAAGGCCAAGACCACTCCGCTGATCCGACCAGCTTTGTCGTGTATTGGGACTGCGCTGTCGGCGATAGTAATTTCACTCCCATCACGCCTGATCAGCACGGTATGGTTAGTCAGGTATTTAATTTGGTCGGTTTGCAGCGCTGCTTCAATCGGGCTGCTGATTGGGGTCCTGGTGTGTTCGTCGATGATTCTGAAAACATCACTGAATCTGTGGCCCAGGGCTTGGGAGGCGGGCCAGCCAGTCAAGTTAACTGCCACATCGTTGATAAAAGTGATATTCGCAGCTGTGTCAGTCACAATTACCCCGTCACCGATACTGCGCAGGGTTGTTTCAAACCGTTCTTTTTCAATATATATTGTTGAAGTAAAAAGCTCTCTTTCAACCCAGAAAAAATATATTGAAATACTAATTAGAAGGACAAGAAAACCAGTCACCATTAATAATAAACGG
>MEUF01000076.1:229-371 GCA_001771615.1 candidate division WOR-1 bacterium RIFOXYB2_FULL_48_7 | reverse complement strand
ATTTTTTTTATATTGTTTTTCTAAAAAATCTGATTTACAAAAAACCATAACAGTTTTTTGTAAAAATAGTTGATCATCAGGGTATGTTTTTCTAAAAATGGTTGGGCCTGAATTTGCACAAAAGGCATAATCTTCATTTAAA
>MEUF01000076.1:0-147 GCA_001771615.1 candidate division WOR-1 bacterium RIFOXYB2_FULL_48_7 | reverse complement strand
TTAACAATTTCCAAATTTCATCACATTTATTATCTTTTATAGCAGGCTGAATATTTTTAAATTCTTCAGTAAAATTTAAACCATTTAAGGGGTCATAAGTATATGCATTTATCTTAAATAAAGGGGCATTGATAAGAAATAGAAGAG
>MEUF01000075.1 GCA_001771615.1 candidate division WOR-1 bacterium RIFOXYB2_FULL_48_7 | reverse complement strand
ACAGCTATTGTTAATCCTAAACGATCCGACCGTCGAAAAAGTCAGCCACTGATTTGACAGAAATTCCGCTCTTCTGGCCATTTTCATTGATGATGCATTGGATGGCTACCGGGCTGCCGGTCACTTCACGAATTGCTTCCTCCAGGGCCTGCTTATTTTTGGCCTCTTCCAGGCGCTCTTTATGGAAAGAATAACCCTTACGGAAGCCAATCACTAATTTCCCATCAGAGGTCACCTCCATCGGCTCCCCTTCCCGCAAAGAAACATAGCCGAAAACACTCTTTCTTTTCATCCCGTCTAAAATAGTTTTCCAGTGGTCTTTTATTTTAACCAGCGGGCCCAGGTCTGTGACCTCCGTCTTCGTTTTTGGCTGTTCAACCGGTTGCGGGGTGGCCACAGGTTGGCCATCATCAACTATCTCTACCAAAGATATCTCCAGCACTAACCGGCCATGCGGATGCCATTTCATATCCAGTTCCGCCTGCGAAAGTGACTGCAAGATCATTTTGATCCTGGCCAAGGAGTATTTTTGCGCCTGCTCTTTTAAGCGCTGCTGCTGTTCAATAGTTAAATCTAACAATTCTCCAGAACCAACCTTCAAATGCAACAAGTTGCGATAATAGCCCACCAGATCACGGGTGACCTGCAGCATCGCCTTGCCGTCTTCAATCGCCCGGCGGACCAGGTCAATCGCCAGCTTCAAGTCGCGGCTGGCTATCGCTTCGCCAAATTTAAAGAGCAACTCCTCGTCAGCTGTGCCCAATAGGTTAACTACATCATCGTAGCCAATCTTTTGACCGCAAAAAGAGATCAATTGGTCAAAAAGGGAGATCGCGTCACGCATCCCCCCTTCGGCCGAGCGGCCGATCAGGTCAAGCGCCTTGTCATCAACGGTGATTTTTTCGTCCTGGGCAATTTTTTTCAGCTGCCCTTTGATTTCCACCAAAGGAATCCTTGAAAAATCAAGACGCTGACAGCGGGAAATAATTGTCATGGGAACTTTTTGCAGTTCAGTGGTCGCCAGAACAAAGATTGTCTGGGCTGGCGGCTCTTCAAGCGTTTTTAACAGGGCATTAAAGGCCTCCGGGGTCAGCATATGGACTTCATCAATAATATAGACTTTGTAACGCCCCTCCAAAGGTGCATAGCGGACCCGTTCCCGCAATTCGCGGATCTCGTCAATGCCGCGGTTGCTGGCCGCATCGATCTCGATGACATCAACGGCGTGGCCGCCCTTGATTTTTTGGCAATTGGCGCATTCGCCGCAGGGATTGATCGTTGGTCCCTGCTGGCAATTGAGTGACTTGGCCAGGATCCTGGCGGTAGAAGTTTTCCCTGTCCCGCGCGGCCCGGAAAAAAGATAAGCATGGGCCAGGCGATTGTTCAAAATCGCGTTCTTCAGCGTCTGGACAATCACCGGTTGCCCGACCAACTCGGCAAAATTATTAGACCGCCATTTTCTGTAGAGTGAAACGTAATTCATTTTTTCAATCCCCATTTACCAATTACCAGTTTCCAGATACTAGTTACTTATATACCCTTGGCACCCTTTTGCCGATCCCACATATTACTTCATAAGAGATGGAATCTTCAAGTTGAGCGACCTCGTCTGCAGAAATCCCTTCATTTTGCTGCGAGCCGATCAAAACAGCTTCGTCCCCGACTTCAATCTTGGCCGTCCCACAATTGACCAGTGTCAGGTCCATGGACACCCGGCCAACAACCGGAAAGCGCTTTCCCCGGATAAGCACATGGCCCCGGTTGGACATGCTCCGGCTAAAGCCATCGGCGTAACCAACGGGTAAAGTAGCGATCAACGCATCTTGTTGGGTTGTAAAGGTACTTCCATAACCCAACGGCGTCCCCGGCGGTACTTTTTTGAGATAAGTTACGCGGCTTTTAAAAGACAGGGCCGGCTGAAGGTTGACCAGACGCTTGGTATTTCCCTGCGGATAAAGGCCGTACATCATCAACCCCACCCTGACCAGGTCCAGATGGGTCTGCGGGTGGAAAAGAGTGGCAGCGGAATTAGCTGCATGCTTCATCGGGATAGCCGGGACTTTTTCGGCAATCGACTGAAACTTGGCAAATTGTTCAATGGTAAATCTGTCGACCGGGTCTTCGGCCTGGGCAAAGTGGGTAAAAAGCCCTTCGACTATCAGGCCGGGCAAAGAGGCAACCTTAGTTATAAAAGCCAAGGCCTCGGAAGGGAAAACCCCTACCCGACCCATACCGGTATCCACTTTGACATGGATCTTAGCCGGGCGGTTGCGTTTCTGCGCCTCTTCAGAGAGAGCTTTCGCTTCCGTAAAAGAATAAATTGTCTGGGTCAAGCCATGCTGGACAACTTCATCGGCCACAGAAGTCGGCGATTCAGTCAAAATTAGTATTGGCGATAAAATTCCGGCTTCACGCAATTCCAACGCCTCTTTGACATTTGCCACGCCTAAGTAGTCGGCCCCGGCTTCCCCCGCCGCCCTGGCGACCGCGACTGACCCATGGCCGTAAGCGTTGGCCTTAACAACAGCCATAAACCGGGTAACCGGTGATAATAGTTTCTTTATCTCTCCGATATTATGTTTAATTGACGCTAAATTAATTTCCGCGAAGGTGTTCATCAACTAATTTCTCCAATTCCTCATCAGGCAATTTGATATCTCCCAATTTGACGTCACGGCCAGTATCGGAACCGTGAAAGTCACTGCCTCCGGTAACCAGCAATTTGTTCTCCCGGGCAAAATTAAGAAAGAATTCAAATCTATCAGTCCTGGTAAACGGATAATAGACCTCTAATCCGCGCAATCCGGCCGAGACCAGCTCTGGCAGCATCTTCTCACAATCACATAAGGCTGGGTGGGCCAAGACCGGGATCCCCCCCGCTTTGGCAATCAACTCGATCGCCGCTATCGGCGCCAGCTTAAAATGTGGAACATAAGCTGGACCGCGCGAATCCAGATAACGGTTGAAGGCCTCTTTAAAATTCTGGACCACCCCTTTTTGCATTAAGACCCTGGCCACATGGGGCCGGCCGGGGGCTTTTTTGCCGGCAATGGCATAAACCTCTTCTGCCGTAATATCAACCTTTTGCTGGTTGAGTTTTTTAACTATTTTTTTAATCCGTTCAATCCGGCTCCGCTGAATTATTTCCAGCGTGCCAACCAGTTCCGGGAAATCAGCATTAATAAAGTAACCAAGAATGTGAATTTCGGCCCGCTGGCTTTCAGTCGTCAACTCAATCCCCGAAATTATCTTTATCCCGGCACTCTCGCCGGTCGTCGCGGCCTCGGCCACGCCATCTGTGCAATCGTGATCGGTCAATGACATGGCCGTTAGGCCCGCCGCCTTGGCCATTAGAACGACTTCTGCGGGAGAGTTTGTTCCATCTGAATGTCGGCTATGGATATGGAGATCGGCAGGCATTACACAAATTATAGCAAACAAAACCGGGAACCGCGACCTCAGGCTAAAAGAAGGTCAGTATCAGGTAATCAAATATTTGCGGGGTAATTTCCAGGCCTAATAAGGTCTGGGTAAAAGCTTGGGCCGCTACCTGGCCCAGGCCGGGGATGGTCCTGTCAACCTTCAAGGGGCCCCATTGCCAATAAATAAAACGGTACTTTTTATCCACTTCGCCCAGCCGCTCCAATTCCAAGTGGCGAAATAATTCTTTGGCGACTAAAAGCTTTAACAACCGGTCAGAGAGCTCCTTTGATTGTATCCGCTGCAGCAGTTTTTCATGGAATTTTCGTGAAACAACAATGGCTTTCTTCTCCCGGCGGTATTCGCTCTTGGCTAACCCCCCTTTTTCTTCTCCCAGCACCCGCAAGCCCATTTTCACGGCAATTTTACGCGGGTCACTGCTTTGGTATTCGGTTTTAACCATCAACGCAGCCTCATCCCCCAACCCCATAACCTCCTGGACCAACTCAAGTTTTTTCCCCTCCGGCAATTTTTGGAACATTTTGTCCTTGGCTAAGCTCAAATATGCCAGTGCCAGGCGATTTCTTTTGGCAAATGATTTATTCATAAAGCATCCTTATTTCATCTTTGATTTTACCGTCATCCACGGTCACCTTGACGTAATGGTAAAATCCCCCAAACTCCGGCGGCAGATATAATGGCGCCCCGGCCCCGCCAGTAACTATATAAGTCACACCGTTGCGCTCTGACTTGGCGTAGCCGTGGATATGGCCGGTAAAGACGTAATCGACCCCGAATTTTTCAAACAATTTCATCAGTTTTTCAATGATGGCCCGGCCGGACATGATATGGTCTTTATATATTTCCGAAGGATCAAAAACCGGTTTGTGCATTATCACAAAGAGGTGCTCCGAAAGGTTATTCGCCAGCTCCGCTTCCAGCCAGGCCAGCTGTTCCGCATCAAAACTTTGTGCAAATGAATTGTCGAGGACAATGAATTTGGCATTTTCATAAACAAAGGCATAGTACGGACGGCCGAATTCCTGCCAAAAATTGCGCCAGCCGCCATTGACCGCATCGTGATTGCCCATTGTCTGGTAAACCGGGATATGTAAAGACTTGTTCAGCGCTTTGTAGGTTTTATATTCTTTTAGCGTCCCATAGCCGGTCAGGTCTCCGGCGCTGATTGCAAAGCTCAACGACTTGTCGGCATTGAGCTTTTTAATTAACAGCTTATAAGTCTCTGTCCTGCCCTGATTGTCGCCAAAAACAGCAAAGGAGAAGGCAGCAACTTGAGAGGAGAGGACAAATACGATCAAAACAGTCAAAACCACCAGAACGGAACCCGAGACTAAAGTCCCGGTTCCTCCAATCTCTGCCTTAGGAAACCGCGAATTCATTCGCAGGTTCCCACTAAGAGACAAAACCCAAATCCTTTAAGACTTTTTTTATCTGGGCCTTTTCGTTTTCTGTTGGCTCAACCAACGGCAACCGCGGCTTGCCGACCGGTTGGCCGACCAATTCCAAGGCATATTTGACCGGCGCCGGGTTTGAAGTGATAAATAATACTTTAAATATCGGCAGCAGGCGCAAATGGATCTCGGCCGCCTTTTTTGTCTCGCCCGCCAGAAAAGCTTTGACCATTTCAGAGATTTGTGGACCAACAATATGGGAGGCGACCGAAATAACCCCTTGAGCACCAACTGACATCATTGGCAAAGTCAGCGAATCATCGCCACTCCAAAGGATAAAATCTTTTGGACAAAGCTGGCTTGCCGCCGAAGTCTGGTCAAGATTTCCCGCCGCATCTTTCAAACCGATGATATTTTTAATCCCAGCCAACCGAGCGGTGGTCTCCGGCGTTAAATTGACTCCCGTCCTGCCCGGGATGTTATAAATAATGACCGGCAGGGCGGTATTTTGGGCGACAGTTTTAAAGTGTTGGTATAACCCTTCCTGAGAAGGCTTATTATAATAGGGGACAACCACCATCACCCCATCAACACCGATTTTTTCCGCTTGCTGGGTGGAATGGATAGTTGTGGCTGTAGAATTGGAGCCGGTGCCGGCAATGATCCGGCATTTGTTACCGACCGCTTTTTTAACTACCCGATAGAGTTCATATTCTTCTTCATGGGTTAAGGTTGGAGATTCTCCAGTCGTGCCATGGATAACCAAACCCTCCGAACCATTATTTACCAAATAATCCGCCAAGGCCTCTACCCTTTGCCAATCAACCGATAGATCTGGCTTAAAG
>MEUF01000074.1:1723-5810 GCA_001771615.1 candidate division WOR-1 bacterium RIFOXYB2_FULL_48_7 | reverse complement strand
CAATCCGATAACCAAGTGGGCCAAACCGGCAGCGGCCCACCTGTTGCTCGAACTTCAAAGCCTCCTGGCCAATCCAGCAGCAAATGATGAATTAAAGCTCCTCGCTCGATTTGAAGGCAACAAAGGGACAACAGAAGTTGTCAGGGGGCCAGGAGGGAAAAAGGAACTAAAAGTCGACTTTCATTTCACGCTTGGCGATGGCTTTGATGAAAAAGAGACCCCAAAATATCTTGACACCCTCCGCCGTTTGGCCGCCCCAATCACAATTGGCGGACAGATTATCCCCCCTTTCATTGCCGAGCAGGACCTGGAGGGGCTGCTGGCATATATTTCCGGCAATGGCCTTATTGACCCAAACCTTGATGCAATTGGAATATATTTAAAAGATGTCCTGGAAAGGGTAATTGCCTCTCCAGCCTATCAACAATCACCCATTGACCAGGGAGCGGCCATTTTACATTTGCACAGGGAAATTCTGGCCAGATTGACCGCTCAAGGCTTGGCGTTCCACCCCCCTTCTACCGAAACCCGTGTCTCCGCCGAAGAGGTTGATGTCCAGTTGTCCCTGGCCAGAGAAGTTATGGAACAAGGAGATGCCTTGCCCAATAATTATTACCACAGCTATCAGAACTGGCGTTTTGATCCGGTGCAATTGGAACAACGGATGCCGGGGCGCGGACAACAGATTGTTGACCTATTACTTGCCTCCGGATTAATAATTTCCAAGGGGGATGGATATATTCTCAAGCCGGGCTTCAAACTGCCCGATGATCGCGAAATCTTTTACACAAAATGGCAGGCTCCTCATGTTTTTACCCGCCAAGATTTTGCCGAATTTGGCGACCGGGCCGGCCTGGCGCTTGCTTACCTGCAGCGGGAACTAGGCTATCTTGATCCGGCAGGAAAAGCTGTTGCCTCTCTACCCAGCAAACGAATATATGTAACCCACTTTTCTGCAGAAGAAATTGGTCGGTTGAAAGAAATAGTCAAAGAGAATAGAACTGAACATTTTGTCAGTCAGGCAGAGGCAAGCATAATATACGATGTCATGAGGTTTGCCTATGCCAGCGAAAGCATTGATAGGACAACAAGAGTGATTGGTCATTATACTTTAAGTAAAGTTCTCTTAACGGCAGAAATCAATTTTTAGGAAAATAAAATAGGTAACTACCACTTTTCAAGTTTAAGACCTTGGCCACTCCCTGCTCCGGGATAAAATCCTGCCAATTACAGTTTGGCGGCAAGGGGAGATAGCGATAATAATCAGCTTGCTGTGATATTTCGGGAATAACCAGGTCGATTTCAACCACCTGTCGTGTCGATTGAGCTTGTAATCTCCAGCCAAACGAACCATGCCCATTAGCCTTACCGGGGGCCAGATCATTGTGGATACAACCGCCAAACCAGGCAACTTTTTCGTCTTGATCAGCTAATTGCCTGATTATTTTAAGCGAATTATCGGAAATTTCTGTTTGCACAATTGGCAACTCTCTTCTAACGGTCCGGCCGCACGCGAGTAATTTTTCATAACTCTGCCCTCCGGCATATATTTTTATCCCCAGCTCATGCGCCTTCTCAAGGATAAGCCGATAATACGGGTCATCTTTGGGTAGAAAGCTGGCCATTTCCCGGCCAATGGCCCCGGTCAGGTTGTATTCATCAATTTCCTGTTGAATTGCCGAACCAGTTTGGCCGACGGGCAGCACTTCTAGGACCAGGCAGGTGAATCTGTGGACTTGGAGCGTTTGTAAAAATGATTCGGCAAATATTTGGGGGGCAGATTGCCTATCCCCTGCCGCCCGATGGGTATAACCGAAGAGCAGGATTTGGGCGTCAGCTTCTTTCTGCAAGAGATCGGTTAAAGCGGCCGGCGAATCGGGGAATTGTTCTACCCCGACTAAACAGGGCGACGCTTGTGGCCTCGCCAGGCAGATTTGGCTGCTTCCCAACAGAGGCATGAATTGAATAACCATAATTATCCCGGGTATTCATCGAATCAGGTTGCGATAAATTTCAGCTGAAAATCTGGGGGATATCATGTAGAATGCAGGAAGAATGGATAGAAACAAATGGTCACAATTGTGTTGGCTGACAAATGCTGTCATAGTCAGCAGCTTGTTGGTTGTATCAGTGGTGTTGTTTCCCGGCTGTGGAGGGGGCTCCAGCGGGTCAGACCCGACCACCACTATTAGCAATACGACAACTTCTGTTTCCACCCCTTCAGTCAGTTCGACATCAACCTCCATTACCAGTCTCTCTTCAACTTCAATCTCGTCTTCAAGCACCACCCCATCCCTATCTACTACTAGCACAACCTGGGGCGGAGGAAATGCCAATATCGATGGTTATGTCGCAGACGTTCTGACAAATTTTGGGATTGTCGGGGCCAGTATTACCTTTGAGGGCCAGGCGGCAACCGCTGGCGCAGACGGGCTGTTTTCATTTACAGGCTTACCGCCTGGCGCAATTACTGTAACAATTACTGCTTCAGGCTATCGGAGTTCTGTTGAAACGGTTGTCTTATCCGCCGGGGGGAATACATTGAACGTTTCCCTTGTCCCGACTTCGCTTGATCCAAACCAGCTTAGCGGCCCGGCCGCTTTTGTAGCCATTCCCATGAGCTTGGATTCTATCGGCGTCGTTTATCCACTGGGAATGATGAGCCCGCCAAACCATGTCCTCCCGACAAACCATATTTACCTGTCTTTCCAGAATACCCAAGAAACATATAACGTATATTTTCCAGCCAGCGGAGAAATCACCCGCATCTATGGCGGGGTAGATTATAAAGTTGAGGTCAGATGTTCCAATTCATTTTTGTATTATCTTGGCCACATACAGTCCCTAGAAGCCGTTTATGCCCCATACATCGGCAACAACATGATCTTCGGCGTTCCGGTTTTTGCCGGCCAGCTTTGCGGGACCACCGGGCAAAACAATCTCAATGTCCATGCCATGGATTTGGGCGTAATTGATACTCAACAGCATCGCTCATTTATTACCGAAGCCAATTATTTATCTGAAAGCCTTAATTGCGGCGCCCCGCTCGATTATTATAGCGGGGCCTTAAGAACCTCCCTGATATCAAAAGTAGAGCGGGTCGGCACAAGCGAGGCCAACGGCAAAATTGATTATGACCAGGCCGGGAAATTGATTGGCAACTGGTTTCATATCAGCCTCAGCGCCCAGCCAAAAGAAGATTATTCCGCCAAAGAAATTGCCTTTGTTTATTACGCCCGCAACGCTACCTGGGAAGTTATTTCTATCGGCGGAGAAATCACCGGCGAAGGGGTCGGCCTCGGGCTATATGTGATCTCTCCGGAGGCAACGCATTTTGCAGACGTCAATTCATCATCCGGCATTGTAAACTACGTGCTGCATGATGTTTTCAATCCCAGCATAACTGCTGGGGATTTGATCGTCAGGTATAATGCCGACGGCACCATCAGTGTGGAAGCCAGCTCAAATTATCTAACCGACTTCTCCGCCGCCGCAAAGACCTACTCGAGATAGTTGGCTGGGGGACAGGGACTCGAACCCCGATTCTCGCCTCCAAAGGGCGGTGTCCTACCATTAGACGATCCCCCAATACAAAAAAACCAAAATCCCAACATCAAACCTTCCGCCGAAGGCGGATCCGCCTCTGGCGGACAAACTTCAAATAAAAGGCCCAAAGCAGCTTATTTAGTATATCAACCCGGCTGAAATTAGACAACAATTTTGTCGATATATATACATGGGTGGCTTAGGTAAGATAAAATTGACAGTTCGCGGCTGGTTAACCAGGGCCCATGTCCGCCTGGGCTATCTTAGCCGCAACCAGGTTCTGGAAAGGATCAACACAACCGCCGGCCAGCTTCCCAACAATTTACAGGAAGAGTACCGTTTGCTATTGGTCGGAAAGGGTTTAATACTTGCTGACTTTAGCCGGGTCCCTATCCCCCATCTGTCGCCTCTTCATTTATCAAAAGCCACCAGACCGGCTCATATGTCCGCATTAGAGATAGAATTTGATACCTTGCCAAACGTTGTCGCCTGGCGGGAAGCTCAAGCGGCGGTTCAATTAGCAGAAGTCGCCAGACCGGAA
>MEUF01000074.1:0-1705 GCA_001771615.1 candidate division WOR-1 bacterium RIFOXYB2_FULL_48_7 | reverse complement strand
GAGACACTTCACCCCCTGACGATCAGGGCAATTATGCTGGGCAGCGATCATCCCATGGTTCCACCAGAAATTGCCGCCCTTTTGGATTGTGCCGAGCATGTTGACCAATTACCAGGCATACTCGATCAATTGGAAAAAGAAAGGCACATCATTCAAACAATTGACGGGGAGTACTTTTGGGACGGCCACCATCCGGTCACCGCAGCCCCGCTGGTTGCCGCAGGTAAAGTCATTCCTCTCTACGGCTCAACCCTTTACGTCAGCCAGGCTACCCTGCCAAAACATTTAAAAACCGGCCGGCTAGTTGCTGTTTTGGCCCAAAATGGCCAAACCTATTATTGCGAGCGGACCTTGGCCGAAACCTGGCTTGCTGAACACCAGCTAAGGCCCATTTTGGGCGTTGGTGAGACCATTGAGTGCTATTGTCTCCCGGAAGCGGTTGGCAAAAACCATCAAAATAGAAAACTGCTTTATGGGATCGATCAAGCCGGGCGTGAAGTGCTTATCAGCCGCACTCCCGCCGCCATAAACTCTCATCGCCAGGAAATTGTTAATTTTATCGCCCAAGGGATTGTTGGTTCGCTGCTCGACCAGGAAAAATTAACCGCGCCACAGGTAGAACAATATTATCAGCAATTGCAATCAACTATTGCCCTGGTCGCCAAACAAATTCACACCAATACCCCTTTACAACTAACCTATATGGCCAGACGTCTGGCTGCCATGGGTGGGGATAAATTATCGGTCATTGCCGGGTTGTTGGCTAACCTCCCACAGGCCAAAGCCGAAAAATTAGTCGATGAAATTCCTGACCTATCTCCGGCGGATTGTCTATATGTCAAAGAGGTGTTGACCGATTTCTATACCTCCAGGGCCATGATATTCCAACTTAATGATGATGACCATCATTATCTGCAGAATTTTGTCTGGTTGCTCTATTATCATAACCGGCATCCGGCTTCATTGATGCTTTTGCTGGCCAGCAAAATAAGGGACCTGAAATATTCTCCGGCAACCGTGGCAACCGATGAAATAAGGTACCTTTATGCGGCAGCAATTGCCGAGCGGGCAGGCTTTAACCAGGAAGCAGAGGATATCAAGAATTTACTTTTTAGGACCGAACAACCGGCTAAATATCGCGAATATCAGGAGAGAATCGATACTTACCTTGGCATGTCCCGTTTAGAGAGCAAAGTTTACCTGGCAGAAAAAGCCGTCCAACTCAAAAGGGAGCTGGTGGCCGCAGGTATTCCGGCAGAGGCGATACAAATTGTCTGGCGGCGTAAAAGCGAAGCGACAGTGTGCGAAAAAATCGAACTGCGGGGGCGGGGAAACCTGGCCGAATTGCCCGATATTCTTGGGATGAAGGTCATCATTCATGCGCCAGGCGTGGCCGCCGATATGCAAGAGGGTGAAGACCGTCGATTACTTGACCTTGCCGATGCCTATCTTAAAGCCAAGCTGCAGCCTGCCGCAAACCAGAGGGTTGATGATGTCAGCCATAGACGCCTCACAGGGTGGCAGGCGATTTCCTATAAATTTTTAGCCCCTTTTGGCGATGACCATAAGGTTGAAGTTCAGTTAATGACCAAAAAGATGTATGAAAATGAAAAATTCCTGCAGATCCGCCAGGCCCACTGGACCTATACTATCAACCGGGTTTTCAGGGGCCAGAGGTTTGATGCTTACCCGATCGCCCTGCTTG
>MEUF01000073.1:2854-7531 GCA_001771615.1 candidate division WOR-1 bacterium RIFOXYB2_FULL_48_7 | reverse complement strand
CCAAATTGATATCCCGCCCTTGCCTGGCTAGCCGTAATAATTGTAAAACCCCGGCCGGATCATCTTCCCGGGCCAGACGAACAACTAAATAGCCCAGCCGTTCGGCCGCCCTGGCCAGGATTTCCCCTTTAAGATGGGCCATGGTCAAAATACAGGCCTGCTGTTGGCGATAATGATATAAAGGAATGAAGGTCGCCTGATGCCAAAAAACAAAGACAATATTTTTGTGCTGGTCCTTTAATCGATAATAATTTTCCCCAGCCACGACCGTTAAACGGAGCGACCGGTTAAGTAAAACAATCAACCAATAATAGAGCCAGGAGATGGCTTCGATATACAGTTTGGTCAGCATTAAAACTATTGTAGAGCAACCGTCCCTGACTTGCAAAAGGCAGGCTTGTTTGGCATACTTTTACTGATGAAACGACAGGCATTTATTATGCTATTTCTGGGCTTTTTTCTGACAATGGCTGCCATGGCCTTAACAGATATTTCCACGACTGAACAGGAATATCTGAATCGGCTGGAATATAGGCGCAGCCGGCTGGAAATAATTATTAAAAAACGCCTGGTTGATGAAAAACGGAGCTACAGCCAAACCGACACCTCCTCTACCACCTACTCATTGGAGGCCTATAGCCAGACTTATGGGACATCGGCCACCTCCAATTTACAACGTTCGGAAGCCCGGGAGATCGAAGACTGGTATATCTATAAAGGGGGCATAAGCGAACTTTCGGACCTTGACTTCCTGAACCTGATCGGCGACAAAGAAAAAGCCAGGCAGATCAAACGGCTGGAGTGGGAAAAAGCCGGGCTCCGTGACATTGGCACAATTGCTTTAGTGGCCGGGATGGGAGGGATGCTTGTCGGCGCCATGATTGATGGAGGGAATAGAACCGTGATCGGGATTGGAGCAGTCACTTCATTATTTGGTTTTTTTCTTAATATCTTTAATGCCCCGCCGGCACATTACATTAAACCTGATTATGCCCAGGAGCAAATTGACCTCTATAATTTCCAACTTAAAAAAGCACTTCAACTGCCGCTAGAGACCGACTAATGTCTGCATTGGCCAAGGCAATCAACAAGCTAAAAGCGGGCGGGATTATCGCTTTCCCGACGGAAACAGTCTTTGGGCTAGGCGTCCTGCTGGCCAAGCCAAAGGCCATCCACCGGCTTTATCGGCTAAAACAAAGGCCAAAAAGCAAACCGTTCCAAATATTGGTCGCCAGCTTACGTCAGGCCAAAACACTTGGTAAATTTAATAAAGAGGCCGTTAGACTGGCAAAAGCGAATTGGCCAGGGCCAATGACTCTGGTCGTTAATAAAACCGGAGGCAATGGAAAAGTTGGCCTAAGAGTGCCCAATCATCGCAGGTTATTGAGGTTGATCCGGCTGGTTGGCCCGCTGGTGGCATCATCAGCCAATTTAGCTGGCGAACCGCCTGCCCTGTCTATCAGGGAATTAAGGCAGCAGGGACTTAAGGTTGACTATATACTGCCTGGCCGGGTCAGGTCTGGCAAGGCTTCCAAAGTTATTGACACCACAACCGGAAAAATAATTAGAAACTGATTTTCCGCGTCAGAAATTCAGCCCCAGTTCAGCATATTGGCTACTTTCAACCTGTCCCGTCGCTGGATTGTAGGCCCGTTTGTAATGAGTTATTAGGCTGGTAAAAGGATTAAGCTTATATGTGACATCCGCTCCCAGGACTGCCCCATTTTCCAGCGAGACCGATCGGTAATCAACAAAGTTCGGCTGACGGTAATATCCGGAAACGATTAATTGGTCGCTTAATTTGGCAAAAAGGTCACCAGACAGCGTCGCATTGCTGTTGACGTAACTTTCATAAACCAGGCTCACCCCGGCCAGTCCCAGCGCATTAACTTTTATCTGCGCCAAGTAGCCATTTTTTGCCTGACCGCTGGCTTCGGCAGAAGAAAGATCGACTGGGTTGTTTTCATAATCAGCGTTAAAGTAGCCCGGGACAAATCCTTTATCAAGGACGCGATATTCAGCCAGGAAAGAAGCATTGGCCACCATCAGATCATAAGCCCACGACAAACCGGCGGCATAACCATTGCCATAATTCATCAGCTGGCCCGCTTCCGCATAGCCCTCAAAATTCAGCGCCATGGGGACAGTAGCGTCGACGCCAATTGCCGAAACCGGCGCGAATTGCCGGGTCGTCCCATCAGGCTGCACTATCCGACGGCCGGTCGTATCAACAATATAATATTCACCGACTACCAGCATCGGATTAACCAGCTCTTCAACCCTGGCCGCGTAAATATTTGATCTGGTTCCCATCGCACCCAACCGATAGGTTTCCATATCGACATAACCTTTAAGCGCCAGCTGTTCATTAACATCCATAACCGTGCTGGCCTTGCGGGTTGAATACCCTTTCATAATCAAGCCCTTGCCATAGGTTATGTTATCAAGGATGCCGTAACGCAGCCCTTTTTTGCCGTCGTCATATTCAACATAGCGCAGGACCAGGCTTTCATATTGGGCTGGCTTATTGCTCCCCAAAGCCAGATTGACGTCTGCTCCCAGTCCCCAGGGCCCGAATTTAAAATTCGGCCGCCAAGCCAAGGTTGCCACTTCGGCGCTGCCAACTTTGATAAAACCAAAAGCCAGCCCGCCAATATTGGATTGCAGTTTTGTGCCGCTGCTGCTGGCAGTCAGATTGGTCGTAGCTGGGACTTCGGCATATGCCGCGATACCTATCAGCAAAAAACAAACCACCAGCAACAAACCCCCAAATTTCTTAAGCATGCGAAACCTCCTGATTAGTGTTTAAAGTGACGGCGGCCGGTAAAGACCATCGCCATGTTATGTTCATTAGCTTTGTCGATCGATTCCTGGTCACGCTTGGCCCCTCCAGGCTGGATAATGGCCGTGATGCCATGTTTGGCCGCAAATTCAACCACATCATTAAACGGGAAGAAGGCGTCAGAAGCTAAAACAGTCCCTTTGATTTTGTTGCCAGCCTTTTTAGCGGCAATTTCTGCTGAATCGATCCGACTCATCTGCCCCGCCCCCACACCAACAGTTTTGCGCCCTTTAACCAGGACAATGGCATTCGATTTCACTGCTTTAGCCACACCCCAGGCAAAAAACAGGTCTTCCAATTCCTGGATGGTCGGTTGTCGTTTAGAGACAACCTTGATCTCATTCATCCCAAGTTGTGCCACATCCGCCTCCTGGACCAGCATCCCTCCACTGACCCGCTTGAAATCAAGGGCCTTATTAATTTTGTTAACGGCTTTCTCTCCCATATCCATGATCCGCAGGTTGGCTTTGGCTTTGAGAATTTCCAACGCCCTGGGGGTATAAGCCGGGGCAATAATTACCTCCACAAATAATTTAGCTACTTCAACAGCGGTAGCTTCATCAATCCGGCGGTTGGCGGCAATAATCCCGCCATAGGCGGACAGCGGGTCACTTTCCAGCGCCCATTTATATGCCTGGACCAAGGTTTCAGCCGAAGCCAGACCACAGGGATTGGTATGTTTGATGATCGCAATTGTCGGGTCGGCAAAATAATTAGCCGCCTGCCAGGCCGCCTCCATATCAACAATATTATTAAATGAAAGCTCTTTGCCGTGCAATTGTTTGGCTTCGGTTATCCGGCCCTCACCTTTAGCTCCCTGTTCACGATAAAAGGCCGCTTTTTGGTGCGGATTTTCCCCATAGCGGAGATCCTGGATCTTTTCCAGCAGGATCTCCATTTCATTGGGTAATTCCGCCCCATTAACATTTTTGGCAGTCAGGTACTTAACAATCAAGGCATCGTATTGGGCTGTATGTTTATAAGCTTTCAAAGCCAATTTTTCTCGGCTTTCGAGAGAGATTTGCCCGCCCCGCGATAATTCCCGGGTAATAGACTTATAATCTGACGGGTCAACAACAATCGCCACACATTTATGGTTTTTGGCCGCCGCCCGGACCATACAGGGACCGCCAATATCAATGTTTTCAATAGCTTCGGCATGGGTAAAGTTTTTTTTCGAAATAACCTGTTCAAAAGGATAAAGATTACACACCACCAGTTCAAAAGGTTTTATACCGAATTTCTTAATATCCTTTTGGTGCTCCGGGATATTAGGGTCGCCCAAAATCCCCCCATGGATCAAAGGATGCAAGGTTTTGACGCGCCCGCCCAACATATGCGGATATTTAGTTATTTGCTGAACCTCCGTAACCTTGATACCAGCAGCTTTTAGAAACTTGGCCGTCCCACCCGAAGAAACCAAACCGAACCCAAGCTTGACCAACTCTTTGGCCAATGGCTTCAATCCCTGCTTATCCCACACCGATAGCAAAGCATACTTTTTCACCTTGGACTTTGGACTTTGGACCGCCCTTTTCCTCTTTTTCATAGCCTAATCACTCTTCTCCCTTCAATTTTCAACTTGCCTTCAGCAAACAACTTGATCGCCAAAGGATATATTTTGTGTTCAATTGTTAAGATTCTCTCGGACAGGGACTCTTCGGTATCATTGTCCAGGACAGGGACACACTCTTGCATAATAATCGGGCCGGTGTCACAACCGTCATCGACAAAATGGACTGTCGCTCCGGCCAGTTTGACGCCATGCAGCAAAGCCTGACGCTGGCCATGCAGGCCGGGAAAAGCCGGCAACAGGGAGGGATGGATATTAATTA
>MEUF01000073.1:2440-2842 GCA_001771615.1 candidate division WOR-1 bacterium RIFOXYB2_FULL_48_7 | reverse complement strand
AATGTTCCAGTAATATCGGCCCAACAATTCTCATGTATCCGGCCAAACAAACCAGGCCAACCTCATGCTTTTTCAATTCCTTGACAATTTCCAGCTCATAAGTATTCCTGTCACTGAAGGCCTGGTGATCAATTACCTTCGTGGGAATCCCCTGCTGTTTGGCCCTGGTCAAGCCATAAGCGTCAGGCACATTAGATATGACTAAAACAATTCTGGCCGGGATAGTCCCTGCCTCACAAGCCTCAATCATTGCTTGCAAGTTTGACCCCCGGCCAGAAATTAAGACGCCTATTTTCAACATTTATATTATAACGACAGCCTGGTTCCCCTTGTGTATTTCACCGATAACATGGGCCGGCTCCTTCCGTTTTTTCAAGAAGGCCAAGATTTTATCCGCTTCTT
>MEUF01000073.1:785-2425 GCA_001771615.1 candidate division WOR-1 bacterium RIFOXYB2_FULL_48_7 | reverse complement strand
AAATCATGCCGATCCCCATATTAAAGGTCTTGTACATTTCGTTTTGCTCTACCTCTCCCAGGCGCTGGATTAACCGGAATATTTTGGGGATTGGCCAAGAGGTAATATCAATTACCGCCTGTTTTTTGGGCTGCAATACCCGGGCCAGATTTTCCGGAATCCCACCACCAGTCACATGCACAATTGCCTTAAGCTTGAACTTTTTTATCATCTCCAAAATTAATTTGGCATAGATCCTGGTAGGTGTCAGCAGGACCTCCCCGATGTTTTTATCAAAGCCATCAAGTTTGTCAGTCGGCTGGATCTGGGCTTTATCAAAAATCACCTTCCTGGCCAGGGTATATCCGTTGCTATGCAACCCGGATGAGGCCAGCCCGATGATTTTATCCCCTTCTCTTATTTTCCGGCCGTCGATGACCTTGTCCTTGTCAACCGCCCCCACGGCAAAGCCGGCCAGGTCGTACTCCCCTTTCTGGTACATATCAGAGAGTTCGGCAGTTTCTCCGCCGACCAACTCAACCCCAGCCTGGCGGCACCCTTCAAGCATGCCTTTGATAATTCTTTCAATGATATTAGGTTCGACTTTGTGGACGGCAATATAATCCAGGAAAAACAATGGCTTGGCTCCCATGGCCACCACATCGTCGACATTCATCGCCACCAGGTCAATACCGACTGTGTGGTGTTTATTAAGCATAAAAGCCAATTTTAGTTTGGTACCAACGCCGTCCGTAGCAGCCACTAAATGTTGCTTACCAAAAGGGAAAAGGCCGCCAAACAGCCCAATGCCTTTAGCCAACTTCTTGATGCGGCGGACCACCTCGTTGCCGGCCTCAATATCTACCCCCGCCTGTTTATATGTAACCATTATCTACCTCTCTTTTTATCGGGCCGCTTCGGAAGTGGCGGTACCATAATATACATCGCCGCCACGCATCACTATAAAAAAGCGACAATCCTTATTGGTGCAAGCCCAAGATTTATATTTGATTGCCACCGCATTGTTGCTGAAATCCGACAGGGGAACCAAAACCCCCTTCTCACATTTCTGGCATTTTGGAAAACACTCATTACACATGCCATTCACCTCCTCTAGTTAAAAAACAGTTTTAAGCTCTCCATCCGCTCCGGTATTTTGACCGGATATTCACAATTCAAGCAGGCCAGGCACAAACTATGCGCCGGCAAAGCTACCGCCCTGATCAGATGTTTTAAGCTTAAGTAGCCCAACGAATCAGCTTCCAGATATTTGCGAATCCCCTCGATCGAGAGATTGGCCGCAATTAATTCTGCCCTGGTTGGCGTGTCAATCCCATAAAAACAAGAACCGATATTTGGCGGGGAGGAAATTCGGACATGGACCTCCCGCGCCCCAGCCTCCCGCAACAGGCGAACAATCTGGCGGGAGGTTGTCCCGCGCACAATGGAATCATCAAGAATAACAATTTTTTTACCGCGAACAGCGTCTTTGATGGGATTTAACTTTAATTTAACCCCCAGGTCACGAATCGCCTGGTTAGGTTGAATGAAAGTTCTTCCAACGTAACGGTTTTTTATCAGTCCCTCACCATAAGGGATTTTTGATTCTGCCGCATAACCGATCGCCGCCGGGACACCTGATTCCGGTACCGCCATAACCA
>MEUF01000073.1:427-766 GCA_001771615.1 candidate division WOR-1 bacterium RIFOXYB2_FULL_48_7 | reverse complement strand
ATATTCGAAAACACAAACCGCCTCCCGTTCCCCCATCTCCCAGGTGCGCGACCGCAAGCCGTTATCATCAATCACCACCATTTCCCCATTGGCCACATCTCTGACAAATTGCGCTCCGACAATATCCAAAGCACAGGTTTCAGATGCAATCACATAAGTTTTATCGGTCCTGCCAACGCTTAGCGGCCTGATCCCATGCTGGTCGCGCACGGCAATCAGCTTGTCGCTCGACAAGATGACAACAGCAAAGGCCCCGCGGCATTTTTTCATGGTTACCGCAATTGCCTCTTCCAAGTCAGCCTTGCCGGAGGTGGCAATCATGGCCGCCATGACTTCTGA
>MEUF01000073.1:0-406 GCA_001771615.1 candidate division WOR-1 bacterium RIFOXYB2_FULL_48_7 | reverse complement strand
GATCCCTTTGTCTTTCAGCTCCTGCCGCAAATCCTGGGAATTGACCAGGTTGCCATTATGGGCCAGGGCCAGCGGACCGTAGCGGGTGTCGATTACGATTGGCTGGGCATTTTCTATGACGGAAGAGCCGGTGGTTGAATAACGAACATGGCCGATCCCCAGCCGCCCTTTAAGCTTTTTCAGAATTTCTTCATTGAAAACCTGATTGACCAGGCCCATCTCTTTATGGTGGATAATATCTTTTCCATCAGACATGGCAATCCCGGCCGATTCCTGGCCACGATGCTGCAAGGCAAATAGCCCATAATAAATCATCTTGGCTTGACCGTTGGCAACAATAGTTGTCTGGTCAGCCAAACTAAATAAACCAAAGACGCCGCAATATTCTTTCATTTTTACACCAAAT
>MEUF01000072.1:3032-8413 GCA_001771615.1 candidate division WOR-1 bacterium RIFOXYB2_FULL_48_7 | reverse complement strand
GGGTTGTCAAAGAATCTCCGGCCCCCTTTGTCAAACTTTACGGTTATGCCCAATGGGTGCTGATCAAAGATATGACAAACAGGGTAATGTATTATAAAACTTATGACAATACCAACTGGAAATCCGTCAGCCTAATGAATTTCGATCTCAATCCCGGGTCACCGGTCAAAAAGATCCTGATTGCTGACGGCCAAACCCAAATTCCCGACGTCAGCGCAATGTTAAAGTAGATGAAATATTTTCTTGCTTGTTTTGTGGCAATAATAATTTTATTGGCCGGGGTTTCCTTGCTTGGCTGTGCTGGCAATTCGGAGACAGTTGCGACAACAACAACCACCCTGGCAACAACGACTACCTCAACGACTGTTACAACAACCTCAACAATACTAACCTCTACCACAACATCAACCTCCATGACAACGACAACACAGGTCACCTGGAGCGAAGAGTCCCTAACCTGGACCGGAACCATCGAACCAGTTACATCTACCTGCACAATAATCACGCCCGAAGGGACCTACCGTCAGTATTTTACTGGGCCGGGAGGCATCTGGACATTTAGCTCCACTGACGGGTTAAGCTGGAGCGCCCCTATTCTTGCCTTGTCACAAACAGGGGCAACCAACCCAGCGGTAATTCAGGTGACGGATGGTTCTTTCGTCATGATTTATGGCATCCAAACCGTCAATCCGATTACTGAACGTCTTTATCGCGCCACCTCACCGGATGGGCTTACTTTTTCCGCTTATATTGGCCCTTACGCAAATGGCGCAATATTTTCCGGTGAAGCCAACGGTGATTTTGTTTCTGTCCCCGATCTTATTTACATTAATGGTACGACGTTGCGGATGTACTATGTTGGCAGCACAACAACCAGTCGGATATATACTGCGACCTCAACTGATAATGGCCAGAGCTGGACGCGGGAGGGGGAAATAACTCTTTCTGGGAGCTATGGAGGGCAGACAAATGATCCTGACATAATCCAGCTTGGCTCCGGCAATTATAAACTGTTTTTAACAACTCCTCCGGCCGGCACCCAGATCGGGTCGCTTAGAATCCGCTCGGCGCAGTCGCCCGACGGTCGAACATTTACTATTGAAGCGGGAGACATAGCCGCCCCCAGCGGCTCAACCTCTTCGCTCCTCGATCCCGATGTTGTGGCAGTTTTCCAATCGGCAAAATACCGGTTGTATTACGGGACGGAACCGGCCGGCACATTACATGAATTGATCTCTTCACAATAAATTATTGCCCAGTTGACACAACAATGATTATAGTTTATAATTATCGCAACTATGAAAGAGCTTTACGAAATGCATGCCGATATCTGCAAAACCCTGGCCAACCCAAAAAGGATTGAGATCATAAACACCTTGCGAGACAAGGAGCTGTCAGCGGGCAAGCTACTGGGAAGCCTGAAAATCAAAAAGGCTAATTTGTCACAACATTTGGCCGTGATGCGGGCCAAGGGCATTGTCAGGGCCAGGCGAGCCGGATTAAACATATTTTATCGGATTGCCAACCCAAAAGTAATCAAAGCCTGCGATATTATGAGACAGGTCCTTATCGAACACCTGGCGGAGGCCAATAAAACCGCGAATAAATGGGGCAAGCAAAAACATGAAAGTTAGAGACAGCGGAATGCCCGACCGTGAACTGTGGGAAAAGTTCTTTCAACCGGAAATTATCCTCAAAACGCTTGGGCTAACCAGCCAGACGGGAGATATAGCTGAATTTGGCTGCGGTTACGGCACCTTTACCATCCCAGCCGCCCAAATCATTCAAGGCAAGGTTTTTGCGTTTGATATCGAATCGGAGATGGTCCGCTATACCAGGGATATTGCGCAAAAGCGGAAGATAAATAATATTGAAACTATTTTGCGCGATTTTATTGCTGAAGGAACGGGATTGAAAGAAGCTAGCGTTGATTACGCCATGCTTTTTAACATACTTCATCTGGAAAAACCTGTCGAACTATTGCAAGAAGCTTATAGGATTTTAAAGCCGAGCGGGACAATCGGCATCCTCCACTGGAATTACGACCCCTCTACCCCGCGAGGCCCCGCCATGGAATTCCGCCCCAAACCGGAACAATGCATCGGGTGGGCCACAGAAGCCGGTTTTGTCCAACCAATCCAATACGACCTAAAACCCTATCACTACGGAATCACTTTAATAAAAGGAGGAGATTGAGATGAAAATTGGGATAATAATTGCCAATAACGAGCCTGAAACCTGTTGGAATGCCCTGCGTTATGCTAATTACGCCTTAGGGCAAAAAGATGAGGTCAAAGTCTTTTTCATGGGCAAAGGGGTGGAGTATCAAAAGATCAGCACCGAAAAATTCCCAACCATTGAACAGGCTGACAAATTCCTAACAGCCGGAGGGAAAGTGTTTGCTTGCGGCACCTGCATCAAGGCCAGGGAACAAGCAGAGACTGCTATGTGCCCAATTTCAACCTTGAAAGATATGTACGAAATAATTAAAGAGAGCGATAAGGTTGTCACGTTCTAAGCCTTGATCTTTATTATCTGCAAGATTTTTATACCCCTAACCCGAATGTTAGTCTGCCCGGATACAAGTATAAAAAGAAGTAACTGAGTCTTCATGCCATTTAGCCCGTACCAATGCCCTTAACCCGAATTGACCCAACAGCTCATCCGCGTCAAAGTGAGACATAGTTTTTCCGGTGATAATAAAAAAGGCATCCGCACGGGCCTTTTCCAGGGCGGCTGACATAATCCATTCTGCTTTACTTTTGCTAACGACCAGGTCATTGAGCAGGCCACAAAAGATAAAAAGCGAGACTGAACCCAAATGAAGATACGATAACTCTGAAGCATCATTAACGTGAATTCCCCGCAAATCAGGGTTATTCCTTCGAGCAATCGAAGCCATCGCACTAGAAACATCACTAGCAGCCAGACGTAGTGAGGGAAAATTCCTGTGGACCTCTGAAATTAAATATCCATCCCCGCAAGCCGGATCGCAAACTAAGGCACCCTTGGGTAGGCCTAGATGAGCTATTTCGCGCAAAATCAATGGGTGATAGACGGAATGATACGCCAGAATATCTGCCGGGGCCATACATTTCTCTGGTTGGTGCCAATTCAACACCTTGTCGGTCGGCTCGACCAGAAAGGTTACATCATCTAAATATGGCTCAACAAAAGGCATGGCCCAGCTGATTTCCACTTGTTGTTGATAGCTGAAGGGCTTATATGACATTTCAAAATCAATGTCTTCGAGATAATCAAGATAATTCATCTGGGAGACGGGGATATAGGGAAACCATACTTGTATCCCAAAAACTCCCTGTCCAGCAATATTGACAAACCTGACCGGATCCAGGTCCTCAATGCCCTCTCTCAACGTCACAAACCGGATTGCGCTCGGGTTACAACTAAACCTACCTGTTACTGCCTCACCCGACGAAGCCTGCCTGACATGCTCAACAAAACTCCGCAGATACGATTTTTCACCCTCCGTTTGTGGTTTGAACGAACGATAATATCTTGCGGCCATTGTTTTTGGGGTTACTCTAGTCATTTGTTTAATAATTATTATGAGATTTGATCTCTGCCTATTCTTCGCCCCTTCCCTTGTGAAATTTCACCAATCTGGCCTTTAATCAGGAAGGATCAATTGACTATTGTCCATCGATGACACATCGGCAGGAAAAACAGTTATCATGGTAAAATATAACAATATCAATGCTCATTCTTTCAATTGAGACATCGTGTGATGAAACCTCTGTCGCCATTATCGGCGACAATTGCGCTATTTTAGCCAATCTTGTCTCTTCACAAATTGATCTGCACCGTAAATACGGCGGCATTGTCCCCGAAATAGCCAGTCGTAAACATATTGAGGTCATCAATCCCCTGATCAAAGAAGCCCTGGAAAAGGCTAAAATATCTTTTAAAGATTTGACTGCTGTTGCCGTAACGTATGGGCCGGGATTAATCGGCTCCCTCCTTGTTGGCCTCTCCGCCGCCAAAGCTATCGCCTATGGACTAAATATCCCGTTGCTGGGGGTCAATCATCTTGCAGGACATATCTATGCTAATTTCATAACTTCAAACATCAAACATCAAACTTCAAAATCAACTTCCAAATCCCAATTCCCATTTATTTGTCTTTTGGTATCTGGCGGCCATACCATGTTGGTCCTGGTTGAGAGCCATGGAAAATATAAGACATTGGGCCGGACCCGGGACGACGCTGCCGGCGAAGCTTTTGATAAAATTGCCCGTTTTCTCAACCTAGGTTATCCCGGAGGGCCAATAATCGATAAGCTGGCAAAGACAGGAAATCCGCAGGCCATCGCATTTAAGCGCCCGATGATCGAGGGGTCATATGGATACGATTTTAGCTTTAGCGGGTTAAAGACCGCCGTAATAAATCTGGTTTCCCGAGAGCAAAGCTATTCAATAGCTGATATTGCGGCCAGCTTCCAGCAGGCCGTTGTTGATGTCTTGGTAGATAAAACCATTCGGGCGGCGGATGAATATAATTGCCAGACAATCGCCTTGGCTGGCGGTGTTTCGGCCAATTCCCAGCTAAGAACAGAACTACAAGCCAGGGGACAGGCAGCCGGGCTCGAGGTCATTATCCCCGATTTAGAATTTTGCACCGATAATGCCGCCATGATTGGTGCTGCCGCTTATTACCAACTCACAAACCACAGTCCACAGGTTACGGCCCATTATGATTTATCACCCGTTGCCAGCCTCCGCTTGTAAAGATATAATAGCCCTATGCAGATAGACGTTGACCACGTTGCCAAATTAGCCAGGCTGGGCCTGTCAGATGAAGAAAAGAAGCTTTTCGCCAAACAACTTAGCGATATTTTGGAGTTTGCCAATAGTCTAAAAAAAATTAAGACCGATGATATCCCCCCCACCACCCAGGCCATCCCCATGAAAAATGTTTTTCGGGAAGATCAGGTCATAACCTGTAATAATATTGAGGACATCCTGGCTAACGGGCCAGAGGTGGAGTCGCATATGTTCCGGGTCCCAAAAATAATGGAATGATGCATACTAAAACTGCTCACGAATTGCACACATTGTTAGTCAGTAGACAGATCAGTTCTGTTGAATTGACGAAGGCCATTTTTGCCCGCATCGCTCAAACCGAGAATAAAGTCCAGGCTTTCGTGACCCTGACTGAAAGCGAGGCCATTACCCAGGCCAGAGAGGCTGATAAACGACTGCAGGCAGGTGAAAATATTACCCCCTTGACCGGATTACCAATCGCCGTCAAAGACAACATGTGCACCAGGGGGGTGCTTACTACTTGCAGTTCCAAAATCCTGTCCAATTACCTCCCGCCTTATGACGCTACAGTAGTGGAAAAGATCAAGGCGGCCGGC
>MEUF01000072.1:0-2952 GCA_001771615.1 candidate division WOR-1 bacterium RIFOXYB2_FULL_48_7 | reverse complement strand
GGCGTCGTTGGCCTTAAGCCAACCTACGGCCGGGTTTCCCGCTACGGACTGGTGGCGTTTGCCTCGTCGCTGGACCAGATTGGCCCGCTGACAAAAGATGTGACTGATGCGGCAATTTTTCTCTCGGCCATCGCCGGGTATGATGCAAAAGACTCAACCTCGGTTAATCAACTAGTCCCGAACTATCATCAAACGCTAGGTGAAAACATTAAAGGGATGAAGATTGGGTTGATCAAAGAATTAATGGGCAGCGGGATCGATCCGGCAATCAGAACCGCGGTCAAAGCCGCTGCAGACCAATATGCAAAATTGGGAGCAGAGCTGCTAGAGGTTTCTCTTCCCTCGTTTGAACACGCCATTGCCGCCTATTATTTGATCGCCCCGGCAGAAGCCAGCTCCAACCTGGCCCGCTATGATGGGGTAAAGTTTGGCCACAGGACCAAAGGGGCAAAGGATCTGCTTACCATGTATTACGAAACCCGCCGCGAGGGGTTTGGCTCGGAAGTCAAAAGACGCATCATGCTAGGGACCTATGCTTTATCCGCCGGATATTATGATGCCTACTATTTAAAAGCGCTCAAGGTCAGGACGGTGATCAAGAATGATTTTGAAAAAGCTTTTGCCAAATGCCAGCTCCTGCTCTCTCCAACCGCGCCAACGGTGGCCTTTAAAGTCGGCGAAAAGACAGCTGATCCCCTGGCCATGTATCTCTCTGACATTGCGACAATTCCAGTCAATCTGGCCGGACTGCCGGCTATCTCGCTCCCTTGCGGCTTTAGCCAGGGATTACCAATTGGCCTGCAATTAATTGGCCCGGCCTTTAGTGAAGGGGCATTATTAAACGCGGCTTTCAATTACGAACAAAACACATCATGGCACACCCAAAAACCAACTATATAATTATAGGCTTGTTGCTGCTGGGCGGTCTGCTCTGTGGAGCTACCCAGGGGGCAGAGTTTGACAACGAGAGTTTTCCCCCCATCTCCGGGACCGTCTACGGCGAGGTTGTCGACGGAATAAGCTCCTTGTCTGTTAACGGCCGGGCAGTCGCGATCAGGGCCAATAACTCATTTAGCACCAAAGTTAAACTGGCAGAAGGGGAAAAGTATCTTGTCCTGCAGATGAACTATGAGGGGATCCGTCTAATTAAGAAATATCTGATCATTCGTCGGCCGGACATTACCACCTTCAAAGTCTATGTCCCCAAAGAAACGATCAAGCTGCCAAAGAAAATCAAAAAACACTTGCGCCGACAACACCGTGTACCCCCTCTTAAGGTTGTAAGCAAGCCGAAAAAGAAATTTTCGCCTAAAGTCTGGGAATATCTTTATGTTTGGGAATTTAACCAAGGCAAATTACTGCTGGTGAAAAAGTTTAAGGGGCGCTACGACGCGGAAATAGTCATCCCCTCCCAAAAAAAATGGCTCGACTTTAAATATTTGACCAGGAAAGAATTGGACCAGATTATCTTGGCCCACCTGGGGACAAGCGAACCAATCGCCAAGAGGAAACAATGAGCCAAAAATATGAAACCGTAATCGGCCTGGAAATCCATGCACAATTAGCAACGGAAAGTAAAATGTTTTGCAGCTGCTCGACCAAGTTTGGCGGCCAGCCAAACAGCAATATCTGCCCAGTCTGTACCGGACAACCGGGAGTGCTGCCGGTCACCAATAAAAAAGCCATAGAATTAGCTATCAAGACAGCCATGGCCTTGAACTGCACCATCGAACCGCAGAGCGTTTTTGCCAGAAAAAACTACTTCTATCCCGATTTGCCGAAGAATTACCAGGTTTCACAATATGAGCTCCCCTTAGCGACCAAAGGTCATTTGGAAATTGAGGTCGATGGGGAAAAACGTCGGATAGGCATTACGCGAGTGCATCTGGAAGAAGATGCCGGCAAACTGGTACATAAAGGGGCCGAGAGAATAATGGGGTCGGAAGAATCACTGGTCGATTACAATCGAACTGGCATCCCTTTGATGGAAATAGTCTCTGAACCAGACATTCGCACCCCCAGGGAAGCAGCAGTATATACCCAGACACTAGCCAACATTCTTCATCATCTTGGTGTCTGTGATGCCAAAATGGAAGAGGGTTCTCTCCGTTGTGATGCCAACATTTCCCTTCGTAGGCCTGGAGATTCAAAACTTGGGGTAAAAACCGAGGTTAAGAATGTTAATTCATTCAAGGCAATTGAAAAAGCGCTCATTTCAGAGGAAAAACGACACATGGAAACCCTGGACGAGGGAGGAAAAATCACCCAGGAAACTAGATTTTATAACGAAACCACTGAAAACACCATCGGGATGAGAAGCAAAGAATTTGCCCACGATTACCGCTATTTTCCCGAACCTGATTTGGTCCCGATAGAACCAACGTCGGCCTGGCTTGAACAAATCAAGAGAACGATCGGTGAGCTGCCAGCGCAAAAGAAGCCGCGTTTTGTTGAACAATTCGGCTTATCGGCCCCTGACGCTGATTTTTTACTTTCCCAGCCGGCCTTACTTAAATATTTTGAGGACTGCCTTGAGCTTTACGACAAACCAAAAATAATTGCTAATTGGCTGCTAGGTGATTTTAATGCTTTTCTCAAGGCTAATAATTTATCAATAAGCCAAATTACTTTAATTCCGGCACAATTTGTGGCCATGCTTACAAAGATCGACCAGGGGATGATATCCGGCAAAATTGCCAAAACTGTTCTCGTGGAAATGCTCCAAACCGGCAAAACCGTTGAAACAATTGTCAGCGAGAAAGGTTTGACACAAATTGCCGATGAATCCGAGCTGCAAAAACTGGTTCAGACTGTCATCGCCAACAATCCCAAACAGGTGGCGGAATTTAAAAGCGGCAAAGAAACGGTGATTATGTTCCTGGTCGGGCAGGTCATGAAGCTGTCAGCCGGCCGGGCCAATCCGGCCGCTGTCCAAAAATTGCTGCGGCAGGA
>MEUF01000071.1 GCA_001771615.1 candidate division WOR-1 bacterium RIFOXYB2_FULL_48_7 | reverse complement strand
CTTCATCCGATCCGTTGACCCAGACTATTTTGTCCGGCATGCAAAGTTCGGCGCATTCCCGGACCCATTTGGCTAATTCCTTGTGTTTTGTCATGTTTGGCTCCCCTTAATAAATTGGAAGCAGCGGATTTAACCGGCTTGCTTCCAACCAGGATTATAACAAATATTTATTGTCTAATCGAGCCTTATTTTATGGCAGCTGTCCGCCTGAAGGGGGGCTGCCAGAGGGAGGTTGCCAGCCTGATGGAGGTACCCAGCCCGACGGAGGGACCCAACCTGACGGAGGTAGCCAACCGGATGAATATTGTATACCACTGGGTGGGACAAAGCCGGAGCCAAATTGCACGCCGCTGGGCATGATAAAGCCTGAACTGAACTGCACTCCGCTTGGCAGCGTATAGCCGGATTGGAAATTGACGCCACTAGGCAAGATGAAACCAGAAGGCATCCCGACATTGGTTGGGAAGATGAACCCGGAAGCAAAATTAATTCCGGAGGGCAGGGTAAATTGCCCTTCGAATGAGGCCTGCGGCGGCAGGTACATGCCGCTAAGAAAATTATTGAAACCGCTGGCAAATGTTACGCCGGACGGAAGCATTCCGGAAGTCTGCCAACTAGCTCCGCTAAATGAGGCATTGGGCAGAAAGGTAGTCCCCGAGGGGAGGTTTCCGGCCAGGGCATCTGGGATTGGGCAATTAAAATTGATCCCCGAGAAACTTGCCAAGTTATTGTTATAGCCGGTGAAAAAACCGGCATTCATCGCTTCCCCGCTGAACTGTACGCCGCTGGGCAGACCGCTTTGTAAGACGGGAAAATTGGTGAAACCACTGTAATCGGTCTTGAAGGTGACGTTGGGGGGATAGTAGGCAGTGGCTGCCAGGGTGGAAACTTTGGTCTGGAATTCGACCAGATAATTGAGGTAAGCGGATTTACCGGCAGAATTGCTGCTGGCATCATATTCGCTTTGGAACTTACTGGCCATGTTTTCAATCATTTCCTGTTCGATTTCGGCCAGCGTCTTCCCGCTGTTTGTAAAAGTCAGTTGGGGAATATTGCCCGAAGCAATTGTGCCGACGACCGGTTTAAGGTTGGAATATAGAGAAGCTATCAACTGAACCGCTTGGGCCTTGTCTTCGGCCGAAAGTGTCGTGGCTTGTGTCAAGCAATTGCCAACTTTTTCCAATAATTTTGCTTTAACCTGGCTGACTAGCATAGCTGATCCGGCATCGAGAGTGGCCACTGTCCCCGGCTGGCCTAGCCCTTCAACCATCAGGGTATTACTGCCCGAACTGTAGATGGCTTTGATTAACAAGTTGCCGGAGGGAAGGGTTCCGTTCTGCTGGGCAAGGGAGAGGTCAAGCTGATATGTTCCGTCGATCGGTGAGACAGCGGCTGTGGCAATGCCGCTCACCGGCAGATCGGTTACCGGATCATAAACCTGGACATAGGTCCCTTGGGGCGGCGGCGAATCAGAGACGCCATCGTCCGAAGCCAAAGTTTTTATCCCCAGGCTGGAAAGGGTCTGGGCCGGAATCAGGACTGTGCCGTTTAATGCGCTGGCGGAAAGGGTGGTGGTTGTGGTGGTCGTGGTGACGGCTGTTTGTTGAGATGAGCAGGAAGCAAAAGTCAGTAATGTTAGCGTCATAACCAGGGCCAGGAGAGCGGCGCGGGCAAAGTCTGTTTTCATGATCATTACCTCCGATTTCCTCAAATTCTACTCTTCTCGTTTTTGAAGTCAAGCCTTTTGGCGATTACAAACAACATTACCAAACCAATTATGGAAATGACGCGTCCGGCCAGGTCGATAGATGTGGCCTGGTAGGTCAATACGACTTCTCCCAGTCCATAGACCAGCATTAATGATGGGGCGGCTTCATAGATTGTTATCGGGCGTCCATTGGCTGTTGCCCGCCAGCGGGGAAAGTAACCCATTTTAATTAATACCGGAATCGGTTGTTTTGCTTTGATAATAAACCGCAGGTTTGGTGGGGAGAGGGTCGTTTCGATACTGGTGATTTGGTCTACTGATGTGGCAATGGATGAGGGGAGCGAGGAAGCTTTGACTAAAACGCGGGCATCGGGCGCATTGACCCATTGGTTGACTGTCGCTTGCCAATCTTTTATTAAATAAAGCGGCTGGTGGGTAAGCGGCTCGACCAATTGGCCGCTGCCAAGTTTGTACAGCGAGTATTTGGGCTGTTGGGGCTGGACAGCCACAGTGGTGATTATTGGTAATTGCTTGATCGGTGAGCTGCTTAACAGAAAATTGATGTTATAGAGCCACAAGAGCTTGCGGACGTTATTCAATAAGGCTGGCGGGGCCTTGTCTCCTTGTGACAAGAGTTGAGCCAGCTTGGCTTCCAGCTGGTTTAAAGGGAGTGAATTGGGTGTTTCCCCGAATAGCCCCTTGATGAAATAGTTGCCCGAACGGAGAGCCAAAATATGTTCCAGGGCGCGGGGGGCCAATGGGTTCGTGGGCCCCAGCACAATAATCCGTCCGTCGAGTTTCGGTAAGCCCGGGTTGACCGAATATGGCTGATAAGCCTGGAGATAATCGTAAAAATTGAACAGGCGGTTATTATTAATCTGCCAGCGCGGGTTATTGACAGCAATTAAGTAGGCCTGCCAGCCGACCAGGCAGAAAAATACAACTACGCCGGCAATTTGCCAGCTCCGTTGAGGCAGGCGGTTGAAAATAAGTTTTACCGGCAACATCATAGCCAGGATAGCGAAATATATGATAAATCTGTAGGCATGCATCGGCAGGCCAACCTGGCCAAAATCAAGAAAAATAGTTATGGCAAAAATTGTCAGCAGGGTGAAATAGGTCTGGTTAAAACGCTGGTCGCTGGTCAGCCGGGCAATGCCGCCGCCAAAGATAATCAACAATAAAATCGGGATCGTCAGGAAAAAGCCCATGGAGAGAATGGTTTCCGGTTGGCCGGCATTTTTTGAATAGGCGGCCAATGGCAGCCAGAAATATGCGCTGATGGCCAGGGCAATTAGGGCGTGTTTGATGATTATATTGAGCAGCCGGCGGCTCAAATTATTTAGAACCAGGGTAAAAGCAGTAATGGCCGCGGCAAAAGCGACAACAAAATGACAAAGGATAATGGCGGCAGCCAATATAGTAAGACTGAAAAATCTCCCGGCAGAATAATCCCCCTGGCAAAGGGCCTTTAGCGAACCAAAATAAAACAGGTAAAGGACCAAGCCAAGGGAATTGGCCCCCAGGCCAATGATGAATAACGAATATAATGTGCCGCCGCAGGCCAGGGCCAGGCCGGCGATAGGGATAAAGGCCAATAGGGTAATTAACGAAGCCTCGGCGGGGGAAAAAACAAATTTGCGGGCTAAATAATATATGCCGCCGGGCAGGAGCAGTAAGCTGGCAGCGTTAACCAGCTTGAAGGCCAGGGTCAGGCCAAACGGATAACTGGTGAAAACAATAAGGTAATGGTAGAGCGGGGCATAAAAAGTGTCCTGCGGGTACCCGGCATAAAAGAATGGATTCCAGTCTGTCCCAAAGTTTTTTAAAAACCAGGCCGCAAAATAATGCCCTGGCACATCCCAAAATTGTAATTGATCAAGGGCAAAATACGGGAAGAGAACAAAAAGAAAAAGATAGCTAAACAGCAGTATAAAGCTGACCCAAGGCCAGGGCCAGAAATGTTTGTTCATGGTTGTAATGATTATAGTCGGCTGGCTGGGTGGTTGCAAGAGATCTGGCGTATGTAGTATAATCAAAATTCATGAAAATCTTAACGCAAAAACGTGAGGCCAATAAAGTTACCCTGGAAATCGAAGTTCCATTTCCCGCCTATCAGGCGGCGCAGGAAAAAGCGCTAGTCAAGGCAGGCAAAGAAGTCCGCATCCCCGGTTTCCGTCCCGGAAAAGCCCCAAGAAATGTTGTAGAAAAATCTGTCAATCCGGAAGTGGTGGAATATCGGGCGGCGCAGGACCTGATTGCCGATCTCTATCCCCAGGTTATCACGGAAGCTAAGCTGGAGCCGGTTGATTACCCTAATGTTGATATTGTCCAGCAAGCCAAAGACCAGCCGTTTGTTTTTAAGCTAATTGTTGAGGTTTATCCCGAAGTTAAAATCGGGAAATACAAAGGGCTGAAGCTGGAGAAAAAAACTGCCGCTATTGGTGAGCCAGAGGTTTTGCAGGTGCTGGGGCGATTGCAGGACCGCTTTGCCGTTACCAATACCGAAGGCAAAAAAGAGCTTTTACCTCTGGACGATGAGTTTGCCAAAAAAGTCAGTGCTTTTGGCACCCTGGCCGAATTAAAGGCCGAAGTGACCAAAGCGCTGATTGATGAAAAAAATGCTGAAGCGGACGCCGAATTACGCAATGCAGCCATTGGGGCGATCACGGCCGAAACCAAGGTGGAAATCCCCAACGCCATGATTGAACGGGAAATTGACGTCATGCTTGATGAGTTAAAATCCTCTCTTGCCCAGAGCGGTTTGACGATTGATGATTATGTCCGCGGTTCTGGCAAAGAATTGTCTGCCCTGCGCGCAGAGATGGCCCATTCAGCACAGGTGCGGGTCAAGGGGAAGCTGGTCCTCAAGGCCATTGCTGACCTGGAAAAAATCGCGGTTACACCCGAAGATATCAGCCAAGAGATCAAACAGATGTCTGGCGGTGCTGATGTGGCGACAATCGAAAAGAACCTGGGTGAAGGCGGTCGGCATTATATCGAAGACTACCTGACCAGGAAAAAGGCCCTCGATCTGGTAATTGACAATGCCCAGGTCAAGACTGTCGCCCCGGCTAAAGAGAAAGAGGAGGCAAAGCAATGAGCAGCAAGGCGCAATTGGTCCCGATGGTCGTTGAACAGACTTCCCGCGGCGAACGGGCTTATGACATCTATTCCCGCTTGCTCAAAGACAGGATTATTTTTGTCGGCACGCCGATTGATGACGATATTGCCAATATTATTATTGCCCAGCTGATTTTACTTGACGCGGAAGACCGCAACAAAGACATTTATATGTATATCAACTCTCCGGGAGGCATTGTTACTTCTGGCCTGGCAATCTATGACACGATGCAGTATATTTCGGCTCCCGTGTCGACAATTTGTGTCGGTCAGGCGGCCAGTTTTGGGGCTGTCCTGCTTTCTGCTGGGGCCAAAGGGCGGCGGTTTGCGTTGCCCAACGCCCGGATCATGATCCATCAGCCGTTAGGCGGGGCGCAGGGTCAGGCCACTGATATTGAAATTCAAACGCAAGAATTGCTACGGGTCAAAAGATTGCTGAACGATATTTTAGCCAAACATACCGGCCAGCCCCTGGCCAAAATTGAAAAGGATTCTGATCGGGATTTCTTTATGGGAGCCGAAGAAGCGGTCAAATACGGAATCATTGACGAAGTGATCAGTTCCCTTAAAAGTAAAAAAGACGAGACCACAAAAAAGAAGTAATTATGCCGGAAAAAAGTCGGCAAGATAACACAAACGAATGGCGGGAAGAGCTGCCGCTGATCCCGCTGCGCAACATGGTCGTTTTTCCCCAGATGATTGTCCCGCTTTTTATCGGCCGCAACCGCTCTGTCAAGGCCCTTGAAGAAACCCTGGCTAAAGAAAAGCTGGTCGTTTTTGCCTCACAAAAAAGTGAAGAGGTCGAGGAACCGGGGCAAAAAGATATTTGTGCCATTGGGACCCTGTCGGAAATAGTGCAAATGATGTCGCTTCCGGACGGCACAACTAAAATATTGGTTGAAGGCTTAACCCGGGTCAAAATTGAAAAATTCATTTCGGATGATCCTTACTTCAAGGTGCAAATCAGCCGCGTCCCGGAAGAGGCCGAGGTTTCGGTCGAGGCCGAGGCGCTGATGCGCCAGGTTATCAAGTTATTTGAAAATTATGTCAAACTCAACCGCCGTATCCCGGCCGAGACATTGATGTCAATTGTCAATGTCGACAATCCCGGCCGGCTGGCTGACCTGATCTCTTCTTATCTCTCCCTCAAAGTTGATGAAAAACAGGCGATTTTAGAAGCTTTGACCATAGAAAAAAGGCTGAAAAAACTGGCTGAAATCCTGGACAAAGAGACCGAAATCCTTAACGTAGAGAAAAAGCTGCAGGGCAGAGTGCGCAAGCAGATTGAAAGGGTCCAAAAAGAATATTACCTCAAAGAAAAAATGCGGGCGATCCAGGAGGAGCTGGGAGAAGAGGAAGAGGCCGATCCCGAAGTCGGGGATTACCGCAAAAAAATAGAAGCGGCCAAATTACCGGCCGAGGTCAAGCAAAAAGCGGAAAAGGAATTAGGCCGGTTGAAAGAGATGCCGCCGATGTCAGCCGAATCAGCGGTGATCAGGACCTACCTGGACTGGCTGACCGAGCTACCCTGGAAGAAAAAGTCCAAGAGCCGCATAGATATCTCCGAAGTCGAAAAGATCCTGGATGATGAACATTACGGCCTGGAAAAGGTCAAAGAAAGAATCCTGGAATATTTTGCCGTCTTGCAATTAACCGGCAAGATCGGCGGGACAATTCTCTGTTTGGTCGGGCCTCCCGGAGTTGGGAAAACTTCTGTTGCCCGGTCCATTGCCAACGCCATGGGACGGAAATTTACCCGGGTTGCTTTGGGCGGGGTCAGGGATGAGGCGGAAATCCGCGGGCATCGCCGGACCTATGTCGGTTCGATGCCGGGCAGAATTATCCAATCGATTCATAAGGTAGGGGTCAGTAACCCGGTTTTCTTGCTGGACGAAATTGATAAATTAGGGACAGATTTCCGCGGTGATCCCGCTTCGGCCTTGCTCGAAGTCCTGGACCCGGAGATGAACAAAGAGTTTTCCGACCATTATCTGGAATCGGCTTTTGACTTGTCTGACGTCTTTTTTATCACGACCGCCAATACCCGCGAACCGATCCCCCGGCCATTGCAGGATAGGATGGAAATAATCGATATGTCCGGTTATACCGAAGAAGAAAAACATGGCATTGCCAAGGGTTTCCTGATTCCGCGGGAGATGGAGCGGCATGGGCTGAAAAAGGGGAAGGTCGAAATCGATGAACAGGCCCTGTTGATGATTATCAGGGAGTATACCCGGGAAGCCGGTGTGCGTAATCTGGAACGGGAGATTGCCACCGTTTTGCGTAAAATTGCCACCAAGATTGTTAAAGAAAAAGATGAGAAAAAATTCATTATCAAAAAAGAGGACTTGAACGAATACCTGGGCGCCCCTCGTTACCGATTTGGCTTGCAGGAAGAAAAAGACCAGATTGGCACGGCCACCGGTTTGGCCTGGACTGAAGTTGGCGGTGATCCCCTGCCGATAGAGGTCTCGGTTGTTGCTGGCCGCGGGGCGCTGACGCTAACCGGCCAATTAGGCGATGTCATGCAGGAATCGGCCAAGGCGGCCATGAGCTTTGTCCGCTCCAAGGCTAAAGAGTTGGGACTGGATGATAACTTTTATCGGAAGTTCGATATCCATATCCATGTGCCGGAAGGGGCAGTTCCCAAGGACGGCCCGTCTGCGGGAATTACTATTGCCACTGCCTTGACTTCGGCCTTGACCAACACTCCGGTCCGGCGTGATGTGGCGATGACAGGAGAAATCACTTTGCGGGGCAAGGTTTTGCCGATTGGCGGGCTCAAGGAAAAGGTTTTAGCGGCCCGGCGGGCCGGGATCAGGCAGTTGATTGTCCCGCGAGAGAACAAAAAAGACATTGACGAAATTAAAAAAGAGATCCCGCCGGATGTCACTTTTAATTTCGTCAAAGAGATGGACGAGGTGTTGGAACTTGCCCTGGCCAGGCCAGGCAAGCCGCGCCCCACGACTAAAACAATCCCGGGCATGGATTATCCGGACAAACAGCTGTATGCTTAACCAGGAGGCTTTTATGATATTGAATATTAGATTTTTAAGATTGTTTGGGATTTGTTGCTTGGTGCTTGGTGCTTTTCTTTTGGGTGGTTGCGGAGAGAGGATGGAATCAACCAAGTATTACTACAACCCGACCTGGACGACCAACGGAAATATTGTGGCCATTGTTGGTTTACAAAGTACCCGGAAAGACTGGCTGGGACAATCATTGGGTTCCACATATACTGAAAGCCTTAAAACCTTAACTGCCGCCGGGACTGGCGAAACGTTTATCTACGATGTTACCGGGGCCCCCCCTTATTATATGTCTGTCTCCCCGTCTCGCAACTATGTCGGCTATATGGATGGGCTGAACAATGGTTCGTTCAGCAAAGTGATCCTGCATAATTTGTCTTTGGAAGCCTATTCCGGAGCGACCCGGGTTGAGCTGCTGTTTGACCCGCGCTTGATCTCTTTTGACTGGTCGAGCAATGGCAATCGCCTGGTTTATTGCACGACCAATGAAGTCAGGATCCGTGACTGGAACGATTTTATCGGCTCAACCGACACGCTGGTAATAGCCCAAAACGGGTTGGAATTTATTGCCTGGAAATATGGCAATATGATCGCTTTCACCTATACCGATACTTCGGGAAATCATCTCTCCTTGATTTATCCCGACGGGTCGGGCAGGCTCGACCTGGCGGTGGCCGCTTCGGTTACCAAGCCGTCAATAAATCCAGCCAACACTTTCGAGGTCTATGGCCTGGCGGGCGGCAGCTACTGCCTGGTGACTTACAATGCCGCTTCACCCGCGACCACCGAAGTCAAAGCTAATTGCCGCGCCAATACCCCGCGGCTTGATCCCACCGGAGCAAAAGCGCTGTATAACAAAGTGGGAGAGCAAAGCGGGTTGTACACCTTAGATTTAACCAGTCAGATCGAAACGGAAGTCATTAAATAATAGCCTGAAGGAATGGCTCACAAAAAGACGACTATTTCTTCAACGTTTCTGACAGCAATAGCCAGGCTGCTTCCGGCGTAAAGCCATTAGTAAACGTGCAACCGTGAGCTGCAAGATAATCATAAAACTCCTGCCTTTGCGTGGCTTCCAGCATATTGATGAATATGGCTGATTCAACCCCGGCAAAAGTGGCCAGGGCTTCTTTCTTGACCCTTTGACTATTATCTTCCCAGACCATTGTTTGGTGCTCTTTGGCAAAAGCTGCCTGACTGGCGGCTGAATCAGTTAACTGGTGGGTTTGTAAATATGTCTCATACATTGCCCTGACATCCCGGTAATTGGGATCTTTCTTGTTGGCTAAAACTTCCAGAATAAGTTTGGGATGTTCGCTTTGTGCTCGAGCTAGTGAAAACTCGACGAAGGCCTTGGTAAAAAGCTCCCCCTCCAGATATGAATTAAACTCTGGCGATGAAGGTGTAATTCCCATTAAATCCAGATAATCAAAGTATCCGGTCGGTTCTAATAGCTGCCGCACCATTTGCAGTTTAACTTTATTCTTTTGCAACATAATCATATGGTTCTGGATTTGGTAATTGGCCCTGGTGGTTTCAATAAATATTCTCAAGTCATTTTCATCAACAGCTTTGCCGGCGCCAGCCAGTATGGCCTTAATGTCAATAATCGAGGCTTCGACGTCATAATTATCCAGACGGAGGATTTCCAGGATCCGAAAAGCCGGTGAATCCTGGCCGACAAGAAAAGCGTCGGTTCTTTCTGGTAGGCCAAACCGTTCGTTTATGTCGATATAAACTTGATTCCAGTATTCATCCGAAAATTGCCTGATGAATTTATCGACTTCGAAGTCGATTGTCGATTGAAGCTCAAGGGCTTTTTGTTGATATGCCTGACGTTGTTCAGCCAGAAAGCCGCTTAGCCGGGTCCTTTCCTGTTCGACCATAAAATCGGCAAAGGCTGTTTTGAGATCAATCTGTCCCGGGGTAAGGTTGGGGGGGGTGAGGAACTTAAAACCCTTTTCCTGGGCGCGAGCAGTAAACATGGACATGGCGAACCTTATGGAATCACCAAAAGCGGAACGCACCCGATCATCTTCGAGCAATTCGCGATAAGTGGTAAAGGCTTTTTGCACGTTGGCTTGTCCTTCGTCTGACGAATCGTCAAAATCAACGCTGCGCAAGGCTTCCAGGATTTCTCTGATATCATCGTTGGGCCCGCCGGTTAAATCATAATCAGTCAGGTAGCCTTGCTTGGCCAGATGGACGGCGGCTTCAAAAAATATCGGATTGTTGGGATCAAATTTGGAGCCAACAATCAATTCCTGGCGGGTTTGGGGTAGTTCGCTGGGATGGTAGCGGAATACATATTTGCCCTGATGGGCGAAAGCCGCCAGGCTGACTTTTTGGGGATCGCCGCTGGCATCAAAATATCGCGGGCCATCATAATCTTCTGTATAAAACAAAATTGTTGCGGCGGCGGTTGCGCCGGCCAGCCAGGGGCCAACCACGCCCAGAAAAGTCGACGTGCCTTCGAGCCCAAATTTTAATGTTAACCAGGACAGGGTTTCTGCTCCCCACATTATGGTGGTGGGTGTGGAGAGGAAACTTAAGCCAGTGCCGATGGCGTTCATTGGTTTACTGGTAACAAACCTTTGCAGGGCAGGTGAAAGTTTAAATGTTAAATCTAAACCTAATTCACTTAAAATGCTGGCGGTAATACCACCGACAAGTGGGAGAGTTTTTCCCATCCAGCCGGGGACGGGGAGTTTGGTTAACAGCCATTCAACTCCTCTGCTCCCGCCAATAAAACTGGCCAGGCCAATGGTTCCGCTGACCAGCACATAGCCCCGCTGCGCATAATCGGCAGAGGACAGGCTCCAGAGGGTTTGCAGCCCCATGGTAAAGTAACCGGCCGTTCTTTGGGATAACCGCATGCCCATGGAAGAGGTATGAGTAATAAACTCAAATTGTGCCCAGCCTAAACCACCGTGTAACCCGTCGGTGATGATATCTGAAAAAGTGATCTCACCCTTCCTGATCAGCTGCCTAATTGGACTGAAAGCTCCTTCTAAAATGAAGCCCAGCGCAGCTCCTTTGGTGACGTTATAACCCAAAGCCAAAGCCTTTTGTCCGAGGCTTCCGCCGGGAGCATCAGCAGACCAGTAATTCAGCCAGTCCCCCCTGGTTGCGCCAGCTTTTGGCCGGAAATCTAGAGCGGCCGCAGCCCGTTTGAATTCGGCTTCAATTTCTGGTTCAGTAAATCCTGAGACATCGGCCTTAACCTGCTTGGCAGTTTCTTCCCAGATATCTTTGATCTCTGCCTCTGGGAGCGTTGCCATATCTAGGCGTTGGGCCCGTTCCAGCATTAAGTTAAAAGCCCGGCTTTCGACCAACGCCGCCCGTCGGGCCGCTTTCTTTTTCGCCGCTTCAACGGCCTTATCAATTTGGGCTGGCGGCAGGTCAGGGCTGATTTTGGCGAGCTCCTGCTCCAGAACTTTGAGGGCTTCGACTTGCGCAAGTTGCTTAAAGTATGCCTGCGATTGGATAGCTAATAAATCCATTTTTGCCTGGCGTTTTAACTGTTCGATCGCTGCAACTCCATCTTCTGGCGAGAAGGCCTGTTGTATTCTGGCCGCAGCCGCTTTATAGCGGGCAGTCCCTTCCGGCTCTGTAGCTAATATTTCAAGGTCATCAATGAAGAGCTCTCCCTTGATAGTCCGGTCACCAATTGTTATTTCAACTGCCCTTTTCAGGAAATATGATTCGAGCTCTTCCCTGGTGCCGGTCCTTTGCATGACCGGCTCATCGATCCGGGCAGCCTTTTTAGGCTCTACAGTTAATTGGGCGGCAATATCAGGTTTTGCCTGGTCGAGTAAGGCCCTAACTATGATTGGGCTGGCTGATTTGTTTTGCCTGATGGCCGATCTTAAGATGGCGGCATACGCTTTACGGCCGGTAAGGATAGTTGTTAACTGGCTTTTGGTCAGGATAATTGACGGATGCCCATCAATCAGAATTGTGACTTTTGAACCATCATATGTTACGGAGGCTTTTCTTCCGCTGGCAAGTGTCAGGTCAATGGTCCGGCCTATGGCTAATTTGCCCGATATATTTGAAAGGACCTCATAAACGTCCACGATTTTGCCTGTAGCTTCTGGCCCCAGGGATTCGCCCCTGGCATCAACATAACCGAGTCTTTTAAGTGTTTCAAAAATTAAATCTTCCGCCGCCAACCATTTTTTTGCTAAACCTGGATCGACATTAAATACTATTCTCTCCGCGCTTTC
>MEUF01000070.1 GCA_001771615.1 candidate division WOR-1 bacterium RIFOXYB2_FULL_48_7 | reverse complement strand
ATCAATCCCGTCAAAACCATGGACAACCATCGCCTGTTTGCTCCCCAGATTTTTCAGCACTTCAGCCATAATGACAGTTAAGTCCTCGTGAAACACCCCGAGAAGCTGCGTGGGCGCATTGGCTGGATTTGTTAACGGGCCAAGGATGTTAAAAACCGTACTAATACCTATTTCCCGCCTGGTGGGGGCGGCATATTTCATGGCTTTGTGAAAATTTGGGGCAAAAATAAAGCCGAATCCGGTCTGGTTGATGCATTCCTCTACCAGCTTGGGCTCCAGGTCAATCTTGACTCCCAATGCTTCCAGCAGGTCAGCCGACCCGCAGCGGGACGAAACCGAGCGGTTGCCATGTTTGGCAATCGCTATCCCGGCGCCCGCCGCTACCAAGGCGGAAATTGTCGAAATATTAAATGTCCCGGAATGATCCCCGCCGGTACCACAGGTATCAACCAGGTTTTTTTGCTGGGGAAAAATACTGACCGCATGCTCCCGCATTTTTTGCGCAAAGCCGGTGATCTCTTCGATACTCTCCCCCTTGGTATGCAAAGCGGTAATAAAGGAGGCGATTTGTGACGGGGTAGCGTTACCCTGCATAATCGAGTCCATCGAGAGAGCCGCCTCATCACGCGTCAGGTTATGTCCGGCAACGACTTTCTTGATGTATTCCTTGAGCATTGTTATAATCATTATAAAGTGAAAGCCCTGTCATTTCAACAAATAGTCGAAAAACTCAACTCATATTGGGCTGGTCAAGGCTGCGTTATTCGCCAACCGTATGATCTGGAAAAAGGGGCCGCCACCATGTCGCCGGCAACATTTTTCGGGGCGCTCGGCCCAAAAACCTGCAAGGTCGCGTATATTGATCCGGTCCGCCGTCCGACTGACGGGCGTTACGGCGAAAATCCCAATCGTCTTTTTCACTACTTCCAATACCAGGTCATCATAAAACCCTCGCCGTTGGATATTCAGAATAAATATCTTGATTCTCTTCGCTCGCTCGGGATAGACCCGGCCAAACACGATGTCCGTTTTGTCGAAGATAATTGGGAATCCCCCACTCTTGGCGCCTGGGGAACCGGCTGGGAAGTTTGGGCCGAAGGGATGGAAATCACCCAATTTACTTATTTTCAACAGTGCGGCGGCTTTGATTGCCGGCCGATCCCAGTTGAAATTACCTACGGGCTGGAACGAATCGCCATGTTTATTCAAAAGGTCAACAGTGTTTACGACATTAAATGGAACGACACTGTTAAATATGGTGATATTTATCTCCCCCAAGAGCGGGAGCAATCAAAATATAATTTTGAAACAGCCGATATTGATACCCTGCTGCAACTGTTCAATTTATACGAAAAAGAAGCCTCCCGCCTGCTGCATAACGGCGAAGTTATTCCTGCTTACGATTATATTTTAAAATGCTCCCACACATTTAATATTTTAGATGCCCGCGGGGCGGTCTCGGTCTCGGAAAGGATGGCCTACATTTTGCGGATCCGCAAACTGGCCAGGAGTTGTGCCAAACTATATGTCGAACCTGTTAGTTGAAATAGGCTGTGAAGAGATCCCGGCCCGTTTTATGCCGGGATTATTAGCTGATCTAAAGAAAAAAACCGAAGATAGATTGGCCGGCGCCCGCTTGAGTTTTGAGGCTGTCACTACCCTGGGAACCCCCCGCAGATTGGCCTTGCAGGTTAGCGGTCTGATCGATAAACAAGCCGACTTGGTCAATGAGGTCAAAGGACCGCCGGCAGAAATAGCTTTTGCCGCCGATGGGCAACCAACTCCGGCCGCGCTGGGTTTTGCCAAAACACAAAATGTCCCGGTCAACAAACTAAGCCTCAGATTGGTCGGCCAAAGAAAATATGTTTTTGCCCAAGTAACCAAAAAGGGTCTGGCAACCAAACAGGTATTACAATCTCTTTTACCGGAAATTATTAATTCCCTTTACCAGCCAGTCTCCATGCGCTGGGGGAACCTGGAAGACAAATTTATCCGCCCCCTCCACTCCCTGGTTGCCATTTATGGCACAAAAATTGTCCCCTTTACCCTGGCCGGGATTAAATCGTCGAATAAAACTTTTGGCCATCGCTATTCTTCTTATCAGAAGTTCAAAGTACTAAGTTCGGATTTAAATAATTATAAAAAAATACTTAAAAAAAATGGGGTCATTGTTGACCCAGAAGAAAGAAAGGCCTCAATTAGGCGGCAGGTTATGCTGGCTGCCCGGCAGGCTAAAGCCCAGCCGTTAATACCCGATGATTTATTGGCAGAAGTCACATTTTTGACGGAAAATCCGCTTGTCTACCTGGGCAGCTTTAATCCCGAGTTTCTGGCTATCCCTCAAGAAGTCTTAATCACCTCCATGAAGAAAAACCAAAAGTACTTTCCGCTGACTGGCCAGCACGGCCTGCTCCTCCCCAAATTTGCCGTCGTGACCGACAACTGTAAAAATCGTCAGGTCGTGGCCGGCAATGAAAAAGTCCTTTCTGCCCGGCTGGCCGACGCCCGCTTTTTCTTTGAAGAAGACAAAAAGGTCCCCCTGCGCGATCATCTCGGCGAGCTGGCCAATGTGGCATTTTTTGAAAAGTTAGGCAATCTGCAGCAGAAAAGCGAACGTACGGCTAAACTGGCCGAGTGGCTGGGCAAGCGGCTTGGCTTAAAAGATGACAGCCTTAAAATTTGCCGCCGCATTGCCGAGTTAAGCAAGGCCGACCTGGTCACCAAAATGGTCTTTGAATTCCCTGAACTTCAGGGGACCATGGGGAAATATTACGCCGCCCTCTCCGGCGAAGACAAAAAAGTCGCCCAGGGGATTTACGAACACTATCTCCCACGCTTTGCCGATGACGAACTCCCCGCTTCGCCGGAAGGGGCCGTGGTCGCGTTAGCCGACCGACTTGACCTGGTAGTCGGCGCCTTGGCGGCCGGCGCCACCCCAACCGGATCAGAAGACCCCTATGGCCTCCGTCGGGCTGTTCAGGGGTTAATAAAAATAATATTCGCTAAAAAGTTCGATCTCTTGCTCGACGAAACCTTGGAATATACTTATAAACTCTATGGCCAGGTTTTTGCCGGCCAGAATTTCCCCAAACTAAAAAAAGAGATTTTAGATTTTATCCTTGGGCGCTTGCGGCCGCAGCTCCTGGAAAGCGGTATCCGTTATGACGTTGCCGATGCGGCCCTGGGCTCATTCAATGATGTGTTGGACGTTTTTGAAAAAGCCGCGGCCCTCAACAGCCTACTGCAGCAACCCTGGCTGGCTGGCGTGGTGGCCTCGGCCGACCGCCTGGGCCGGATAACTATCCATGCCACCCGGGAACAGGTTCTAGAGCATGATTTAGTTGAGCCGCAGGAAAAAGAGCTCTATGCCCTCGGCCTTAAAACCACCGTTGAGGTTTCCGAACTGGTCAATAAAGAGAATTGGGTTGATGCAGCCCATACGCTTGCCCGTCTCACCGACCCGATCGAGCTGTTCTTTGATAAAATCCTGGTTATGCATCAGGATGAGAGGATCAAAGCCAACCGCCTGGCCTTGCTGAAAACTTTGGAAAAGCTCTATCTTTCGGTCGCGGATTTTCGTAAAATAGTCTTATCATGAAAAAAAATCTGATTCTGAGTTTAATTACCTTTGGTCTCTTGCAAGCGTTGATCCTGCCGGCCGCCGCTTCCTATATCAGCCTTAAGACAATAACTGCCACCAGGGTCAGCGGGCAACAGCTAGTGGTCGAGATATCATCAACCAACAATGGAGATGAATCGGCCTTTAACGTCCAGGCCGAGATCATGTTTGCCGGCCAAAAACACCTCTTAAACAAAACCAGCGAACTGCCGATCGGCGGAATTTATCAAGCCAAACTCACCCTGCCGCTTAAAGTAAATAAACCGGGTAATTATCCGCTGGTTTTGACCATGCATTATGCTGATGCCAACCAATATCCTTTTTCTGCTCTCTCCTGCCCGGTCTTTTCCTACCAGCAGGATGTCACCCCCCCCATTCTGGGCCAATTTAAACCGGCGGCTTTTTCCCAGGCTGGGACCTTGAACCTGACGGTCAAAAACAATGCTGATCAGGCCCAACAACTGACCATCAAAGTTGTTACCCCCAAAGAATTAACCGCCCTGGACAGCCAGGTCAAGCTCCTTTTGCCGCCCCGTTCGACAAAAAATGAATCGGTCAGAATTGAGAATTTTTCCGCCTTACCCGGCAGTAATTACCAGATTTATGCTATCGCCGAAACAGAGGATCAAAATTATCATTACACGGCGGTAACTCCGGGAACGGTAAAAATCGTAGCCAATCAGGAAATCTTGGGAATCAGTTACAATATCATTTTTGCCTTATTGGCAGCGTTGATTTTATTATTTCTCGGCCTGCAGTTTTTCAAAAAATGATCAGGCGTTTTCTGGCGGAAAAAAACAATGCCGTTGACTTGACCCTATTGTTTATTGCCTTGATATTTATTGTTGGGTTTTTTGAGCCCCGCTACCTTCTTTCACTGAATACCACGACCGGCGGCGATACCGGCTCCCATTACTATTCAGCTGTTTACCTCAAGGACTTTTTATTGCCCAAAGGCCAGCTGATGGGCTGGTTTCCCGGCAATTACGCCGGTTTTCCGTTGTTTTATCATTATTTCCCTTTCCCCTTCCTGCTGATGGCCTTATTAAATTTTATTATCCCGATGCAGGTGGCTTTCAAGCTGATTTCTGTTTTGGGGATATTCCTGCTCCCGATTTCAATTTATTGTTCATTCCGTCTCCTCCGCTATCCATTCCCAATTCCCATCATCGCCGCACTTTTCTCCCTCCCTTTCCTGTTCATGGAAGCCAACAGCATGTGGGGGGCCAATATCCCCAGCACCCTGGCCGGTGAATTTTCCTACGGCATCGGCATCTCATTAGCCTTTCTTTTCCTGGGGACTATTTATGCCGGGATTACAGAAAAGAAGTGGCTTATATTAAACAGCCTATTGGTGTTTGCCCTTTGCTTCAGCCATGGCTATGCCCTGATTTTTGCCGGGATCATTGGTTCGTTCTTTCTTTTGGTCAAGCACGACTTCTGGCAGAATTTCTGGTATTTGTTCCGGGTTTACGGACTGGGCTTTTTGCTCCTGGCTTTTTGGCTCCTCCCCTTCCTGGCAACCCTGCCCTGGTGCAACGAATATGTCACCGCCTGGTATATCAAATCAATTTTTGAAATTATTCCGCGGGTCATTATCCCCGGGTTTGTGTTAAGTATCTTGGCCCTGTTCCTCAATCTGTTTGATCGGCGGACCTGGTATTTGGGCTACTGCACGACGGTCTGCCTGTTATTATATTTTATTGGGCCTAAAATCGGGATTTTAGATATCCGTTTTATTCCCATAATCCAAATAATTATCTCCGTTTTTGGGGCAACCTTTCTATTGCCGTTTCTCGATGAAGTCAAAAACAAACAGCTGCTCCCGTTAATCACCCTGTTAATTATCGCTCTTTGGGTTGTAATCAATGTCTCGTTTATTAAGGGCTGGATCATTTGGAACTATACCGGTTTTGAAGGCAAAAAAACCTGGCCGCTATTGCAACAAATCAGCCAGCATTTACGCCGCTCTGGGCCTGGCCGCGTGGTTTATGAGCACTCGCCACTGCATAACGGCTTCGGAACCGAACGGGTATTTGAGTCCCTCCCCTATTTCGCCGGCCGGGAAACCCTGGAGGGCTTATATATGCAGTCCTCTCCCAACTCACCATTTATTTTCTATATCCAATCAGAGGTTTCCAAAGTCTGCTCGGGTCCCTTTCCGCAATATAAATATTCTGGCCTAAATACGCCGGCCTCTATCCCACACCTGCAACTGTTCAATGTCACCCAATATATTGTCCGCACACCGGAGGCCAAAAAGTTTGCCGCCGCCACACCGGAGTTGAGGCTGGAAAAAGAATTTGGTGATTATGCCATTTACCGCTTGGCCACCAACCCTGGCCATTATGTCGTCCCTTTGAAGAACCAGCCCGTCCTTTTCCTAACAGAAGACTGGCGGCGGGATTTTTTTGAATGGTTCAGACGGTCGGGCCAGATAGATATCCCATTAGTTTATATAAAAAACCCTACTGACCGCGACCACCAGTTTTTTAAATTGGCCAGCTATGATTTGGCTCAATTGCCCAAAAAACCCCTTTCCCTGCCCCATCCAGTCATTAAAGAAACTGTCGGCAACGATTTTGTGGAATTTGACACCAACTTGA